>JASFRG010000005.1:0-57670 GCA_050115035.1 Anaerolineales bacterium
GTGTCTTCTCTTGCTGGCGCTTTTGACAACCTGTTTGCTGAACTATCTTTGGCTTGAACGCTTACCTATTCTTTTTTCAAGGTACAAAAATGTGTCAACTAATTTCTAGCTGTTTATGAACCATCTCGATTTAAAGCGCTCTTAATACTTCCTAGAGTCTGGATTAAGGCCAATTTGCCCAATGGATGGAATAATAACAGTAGTCTGATGTTGTGTATCAGGAGGTACGTTAAATGTCTTTTAGATTCAAGAAAATCGTCTCTTTACTCACCGTTGTTCTGATTGCTATACTGCTCTTAGCAGCCTGTGGGGATACAGCGCAGAGTAAAGCGAATGTTACGCTGGGGGTTTTCACGATCGATATGCCCTCCAAACTCAAGGCCGGGCAGATTACCTTTCATGTGATGAATTCAGATTCATCTGATACGCATGATTTTGTAATCTTCAAAACCGATCTTGCACCGGGAAAGCTTCCCCTGGATAGCAGCAATAATGTCGATGAAACCGCTCAAGGCCTGACTAAGATTGACGAGATTAAAGATATGGCTCCAGGCGATGTCCAGGATTTGACTGTAGCGCTTGATCCGGGCAATTATGTTGCCATTTGTGATCTACCTGGCCATTATCTGGCGGGGATGTTTGCAGGTTTCACTGTGCAGTAGGAGACGAAAAAGGCATCCGATGAGCAATCGTCATCGGATGCCTAAAGGAGAATGTTGCAACGCTTATGCTTTAGCTGCGATCAATTGAACGCGGGTATGCTGCAGGCGCTCCATAGCGGCTTTTGCTACAGCGCGCATCAAGCCACAGGAGAGTTGCATATCCACTTCACACAAGGCCCGTAAAGCGGATGCGTCGATCTCGATTAGATGGCAGGACTTGTCAGCGCGAACCGAAGCGGTAAACACATACGGTTCGATCAGGGCTGAAATGCCGAAGATCTCGCCCGGATTAAAGTCGCTGATGAAATATTCCTGCTTGTAATACGGGTCGTGCTCACTGGTGACAATATAGTAGTAGGAAGCGGTTCCTTCAATTAGGAAGAATAGCTTTTCCGCCGGACTGTCATACTCGACAATCTCTGTTTCATCTTCGTAGGATTTTTCTTCGGCGATCATGGCAACCGCTTTGAGTTGCTTGTCATCCATGAAATTGAAGAAGGGGAATCGGCGTAAGAGTTCAGGAGAGATCATTTGGGGCTCCTTGGATCAAATCTAGTACGGCCTGCACCGCTCCTGGCACAGCCGCGGCTACAGGGGGCGATAGTTCTTCACTAAAATCATACACGTTTTGAGCTTCAATGGCAACTACATCCACATATTTGGGGACCTCCGCGCCGATGCTTTCCGCGGTTTTAAGGGCGGTGATCAGGGACGTGTCGTGGGTTGATGCAGAGTGACCAGCCATCGGGTCCGGCAGCGAAGCGAGAGGAAAGGTTTGCACGCTTCCGACGGGGCTCTGGCCTGTTTCCATTGAATCGACCAGTACCACCCGATCATAGTCAAGCATACGTTCCATCAAACTGAGTCCACCCAGGGCAGCAGTGTCGATTTCGATAGCTGAGTGCGGTCCGATAGCGGAGGCTACTTCGTCAGCGATCTTCCAGCCGACACCGTCGTCACCCAGGATGGGGTTGCCCAGACCAATAACAAGTGTTTTCATAACCTTTTCGACCGGAGTGCATAATTTTTTGTGAGGGCTGTCATTTCAACAGCCCTCACGGTGGCGGATGCTCCTTCTGCTATCCACGTCAGCAGAACTGCTTGAGTACCTCGACCGGCTCGCCCTTCGCATCACGAATGGTGACTTGCAGGGGCATCTTGCCGGGTAGGGAGTGCGTGGCGCACCCGAAGCAGGGGTCGTAGGCACGGAAGGCCATCTCGACCATGTTAAGCATGCCTTCGGTGACAACTGTGCCTTTCTTGATCAGGCTGCTGGCAGCTTTGTTGATCGACATGCTGATGGGGGCGTAGTTGTTGGTGGTGCCCACAATCAGATTGACCTTAGTCAGCACGCCGCGTTCGTCTGTGGTGTAGTGATGTGTGAGCGTGCCGCGCGGGGCTTCCACGATACCTACGCCTTCAGTTGGGGTTTCGGTGGGAATGGTGTGGAAGTCGTCTGATGTGATTTCGGGGTCAGAAGCCAGTTCCACCCAGCGCTCAGCCGCGTATAGCAACTCGATCAGGCGCGCCCAGTGGGTTGCCAGCCGTTGATGGACAGGCTTGCCGCCCAGGGTCTTGTAGAATTTGTCGTATTCTTCCTGTGCCAGCGGGGTGGCCATGCCGTCGGCCGCATTCAGGCGCGAAAGCGGGGTAGCGCAGTACACGCCCGAGTCTTTGCCGTCGGTGAAGCCTTTCCAGCCGACTGCCTTGAGATACGGGAACTTGAGATAGGTCCAGGGTTCCACGTGCTCGGCGATGTGCTGGGTGTAATCCTGTGGAGCGTATTTGACTAACTCGGCACCGTCCGGGCCGACCACACGCACTTTGCCATCATAGAAGTTGACATGGTTGTTCTCATCCACCATGCCCATGTAGTAGGTGCGATGAGTATAGATGTCGCCTAGGATCAGGTCGACATATTCCTTGTTGCCCAGCACGATATCGCTGAACAGCTTCAGGCTGAATTGAGCGAACTCGACTGCCCACTTGCCCAACTCAAGGATCTCATCACGCTGTTCTTTAGTGATACCTTTGGTCAGGCCGCCGGGGATGGAGGTGCAGGGATGCACCTTGCGCCCGCCAATCATCTCGATCACGGTGTGACCGGCTTTGCGTGCGTTGATAACCTTGCCACCAATCTCCAGCCCAACTTTGTGGATCACGCCCAGGATGTTGCGTTCTGCCACGGGCGCATCGGGTCCCATGACGAAGTCAGGGCCGGCCAGCGCGTAGAAGTGCGTGGCATGATCGGTGACGTAAAAAGCCGAATACAGCAATTCGCGCAGCATCTTGGCCGTGTGCGGCGGATCGATGTGATAGACCATATCGGCTGCTTTGGCGGCTGCCATGTGATGCGCTTCGGGGCAGACACCGCAGATGCGGTTGGTCAGCAGCGGCATCTCCTCCACCGGGCGGCCAACGCAGAAGCGTTCGAAGCCGCGCAGCTCGGGGATCTGGAAATATGTGTTGGCGACATCACCCTCATCGTTAAGGAAGATTTCGATCTTGCCGTGACCTTCCAGGCGGGTGATCGGGTCAATGGTGATTCGTTGTCCAGTCATAGTTGCCTCCTACGCCTTTTCCCAGGCGGGTTTAGCCGCTTTGAGCAGTGAACCTGCCAGGTTGAAGCGATAGAATTGCCCGGTCGGGTCGGGGATACCATCCAGGATGGCCTCGATCTCTGCGGGGTCTTCGCTGTCGATCACAGATGCAAAGGCGGTGATCAGGCGTGCGCCATAATCGATCACACCTTCCGCTGGTCCGTAGCAGCCGATGCATTGCGCTCCGGCGCTCGGGCAGCGGGCGTTACATCCGCTGCGTGTGGCGGGACCGTTGCAGGGGATGCCTTGTTCCAGCAGGCACAGTTCGGGATCGATTTCCTCGTCGTAGATGCGCCTGAAGGATGTGATGGTCTTGACGTTGCGTTTTCGTTCACATTCGTCGCACACTGTTGAATTGCCAGCGCCGATGGTCACGCCTTTGGGCGGCAGTTCCGCTTTGCCTTGCAATACCTGTACGACCAGGTCGATCACCGCTCCGATTTGATGCGATTCGGGCGGGCAGCCGGGCATGTAGTAATCCACGTTTACGACTGAATCCAGGGTGCGCAGTGTTGGGAAAATTTTAGGGATAGTGATCTCGCCCTCAGGGATGTCGAAGCTGGTTCGAGGGTAGATTTGATGTGGGTTGTCCGTTGAAACCGTATTGAAAGCAGTTTGGACGATCTCCTTTGCTGGGCTCAAATTTGCCAATCCTGGGATACAGCCCTCGCAGGCACACGATCCGAATGCTACCAGGATCTGTGATTTCTTTCGCAGCAACTTGGCAATATGCTCGTTCTCGTCGTTGCGGATGCCGCCGTTAAACAACGTCAGCAGGATAGAGCCGTCTTCCATGGCTTCCACATCTTTGTACTTGGCATCCATAGCGACGGGCCAGAAAACGACCTCGAAGTTGGCATCCACATCCAGGATCTTCTCGTGGATGTTTAAGACGGCGATCTCACAACCGCCACACGAGGCAGCCCAATACATTGCAAATTTGGGTTTGTTGCCGTTGGGGCCTGTCATGCTGGCACCTCCTCGGGGGTTATGGGAGCAGGTTCAAGGGTGGGTGATTCGCCTCCGTTCGGGGATTGTCCGTTGCTCTTACCCCAGTTGAGCGGGCCAAGTTCACGGATTTCTTCCACAAATGAAGTGGTCTCACTGGTAAACTTTGCGCCTTCTGCAGCGCTGGCCCACACCAGTTTGACCCGCTCCGGTTCGATTCCAAAGCCTTTTAAAGTACGGCGGATCAAAAGGAAGCGCCGCAGGGCTTTGTAGTTTTGTTCGATATAGTGACACTCGCCGGGGTGACAACCCGTGATCATCACGCCGTCCGCGCCGCTGGCCAGAGCCTTGAACACGAAAGTCGGGTCTAGACGGCCTGAGCACATCAGGCGGATCAATCGGATGTTGGGCGGGTATTTCATACGGGCGGTGCCAGCTAGGTCTGCAGCGCGGTAGGAACACCAGTTGCAGGTGAAGCCGATGATTGTAGGTTCGAATTGTTCAGTCATAGTTGCCTCCTCAAGCGGGGACCGCCTCCTCGCCGACGTTCAGCAGTAACAGACCTTCGATCTGTGACAGCACTTGTTCATCACTGAAGCCTGTGCCGGTGATCGCGCCTGCCGGGCATGCTGCCACGCAGGTTCCACAGCCCTGACATAGTGCAGCATTGATCTCGCTGACCATGGTGTCTTCATGGAAGGTGATGGCGTTAAACGGGCACAGGTCGTTGCAGATGCGGCAGCCGGAACATTTCTCTTCCAGCACGCTGGCACGGATGGGTTCGAGCGCCATTTCCTTTTGCTCGATCTTGCCCAGCACGCGGGCCGCAGCAGCCGCGCCTTGCGCTACGCTGGCCGGGATGTCCTTCGGGCCTTGCGCGCAACCGGCGATATAGATGCCCTCAGTCATGGTTGCGACCGGGTCGAGTTTCGGATGTTTCTCCGTGAACCAGCCGTCGACTGAGCATGAGATGCCGAACAGCTTGCCGGTCTCTTTCGCATCGGCGCGTGGCTCCAACCCAGCAGACAGGATGACCATATCCACGGGGATGCGCCGCTGTTTGCCAGCCAGCGTATCCTCCACCTGGACGATCAACTTGCCTTCTTCACCGGGCAGGCGGGCTGCATCGGTGACTTCAGCCACCTTGCCGCGTACGAAGAGCGTCCCTTCTTCCAGCACGCGCTGGTAGAATTCATCGTAGTCCTTGAAGGGCGTGCGCATGTCGATGTAGAAGTTGTAAACGGTTGCGCCCGTTCGCTCGTGGACCAGGTGCGCGAACTTCAGGCTCTGCATACAACAGATGACCGAGCAGTAATTGTTGAAGTTGCGGTCGCGCGAACCCACGCAGTGGATGATGCCAACTGCCTCGGGCTTGGTTTTGCCGTCGCGCAGCACGATCTCACCGCTGGTCGGGCCGGCTGCGTTGGTCAGGCGTTCCATCTCAATGCTGGTGAACACGTTCGCCAAGCGTCCGTAACCGTAGTGGCTGACTTTTCGCGCGTCAAACAAATCATAACCTGTGGCCAGGATGATGTTACCAACTTCAACGTTTATGATTTCATCTTCCTGTTCGAAGTCGATTGCATTAGTCGGGCAGAATTTCTCGCAGGCCTTACAGGTGCCTTTTTCAAAGAAGATGCAGTTTTCCGTATCCATCACTGGATACTTTGGAACTGCTTGTGGGAAGGGTGAGTAGATGGCCTTGCGGTATCCCAACCCGGCTTCATAAACTTCATCGACCACCTTTTTCGGACACTTTTCCTGACAGATACCGCATCCGGTGCAATCCTCCGTATTGACATGGCGCGCTTTCTTGCGGATGGTCACGTCGAAGCTGCCCACGTAGCCTTCCACCTTTTCGACTTCGCTCCAGGTCATGAGCGTGATATGGGGGTGCGTTCCTGCCTGCACCATCTTTGGGGTCAGGATGCAGGCCGAGCAGTCCAGGGTGGGGAAGGTCTTGTCGAACTGCGCCATATGCCCGCCGATGGACGGTTCGCGTTCCACCATATAAACATGATGGCCTGCATCCGCTATCTCTAATGCGGCCTGGATACCTGCAATGCCACCGCCAACCACTAGTGTGGCCGGATTGATTGGGACAGTCATCGGTTCCAGCGGTTCATGGCGCATCACGCGCTCGACGCCGCCGGACACCACTGCCTGTGCTTTCTTCGTGGCTTCCACCTTATCGGTATGCACCCACGAAACCTGCTCGCGGATGGAAACCAGTTCACACAGGAAGGGGTTCAAGCCCGCACGTTCACAGGCAGTGCGGAAGGTTTTCTCATGCAGATGTGGGGAGCAGGCGGCCACGACAACGCGTGTCAACCCCAGCTCCTTGATGTCTTTCTCGATCAACTCCTGACCCAGGCTGGAGCACATGAATTTGTAATCGCGCGCGATGATCACGCCGCGAGTCTTAAGGCGACTTGCAGCCCATTCGGCGACCTGTGTGACATCTACCGTTCCAGCGATGTTTGAACCGCAATGGCAGACGTAGACACCGATCTTCTCCTGGACCTCAGGCTTGCTACCGTTATGTTTAGTCATTTCGCCACCTCATCTTCCTCCGCCATCTTTGGTCTCTTGGTCGGGAGTGGTTCCGGCATGGGCAGCCCTTCCTTTTTGCGCCGACGGACGGGAGCTTGCTCTTGTTTTGGAGCTTCCAGCCCGATTTTTTCTAATGCCTTCTTTGCACTGACCAGTTCCAACCCGAAACCTACCTCTTTGGGCTCAAATCCGAATGCCAGGCCGATCAGTTGTGTGAAGAATACAACCGGCATGTGGTAGTTTGTGCCAAAATGATGGTTGGTCTCGCCTTGATAGGCGTCCAGGTTCATCTGGCACATCGGGCAGAGCGTCGCCATGATGTCGGCCTCATAGGTATCGGCCGATGAAATTAGACGCCGGATCAGCTCGAAAGCGGTGTCAGGCCCGATGTGTGGCATGTGACCTCCGCAGCAATGTGTCTTGAGCGGGAAGTCGATTACTTCCGCGCCCAGCGTTTCGAGCAGCAGGTCAAGTTCAATCGGGTATTCATGGTCAGACCAGTGGTGTTCGTAATCTGGTCGCGGGACCATACAGCCGAGATACGGGGCAACCCGTAATCCGGTCAGAGGGCGGACAACCTTGCTCTTGATCGTTTCCAGCCCGATTTCATAAACCATTACATCCAGCAGGTGACGGATTTCCAACGTACCGGGTTTATAGGATAGGTCGCCGGCTTTCAAGGCCTCATTGACCATCGTCCCAAGTTTGGGCTGCTCCTGCATGTAATAATCCGCCTTGGCCAGGTTCAGGTAGCAGGCACTGCACGGAGCTACAACGGTTCGACTGCCATTGGCCTGTTTTGCGGCCAGCGCCAGGTTGCGAGTGATCAGGGAGTAAGCTGGCGTCAGGCTGATGCCCAGATATTCGGTCGCGCCGCAACAATTCCAATCATTGATCTCTTCCAATTCCAATCCCATGGGGCCAGCAACGGCCATGAGTGAATCGTTATAGGCCTTGGCGCTGGTCTCCATGGAACAACCGGGATAAAGCAGGTATTTACTCATGATGAGCCTCCAGTTCCTTGGCGCGCTTCAGGATGGCTTTGAGTTGCTTGATGCCCTTAATGCGTTCGGGCGTAATTGACATGCGATGCTTGCTGAGTAAGCCAAGTCCCATTGGGGCCATGCTGGGCAACCGTAGGGGGAAGTGTTTTAGGTAGTGGCGTGTTGCCAGACCGAATTCGTAACCGCGCCCGTATTCCTCGACCATGTCGACAAAGGTTTGGGAGAAATCAGGGGCGGTGGAATCCTGGTAGAGTTTGGCCTCGATTGCCATACCCTTGAGCGTGTACATCACATCCGCGATGTGCACATTTTGCGGACAGCGCACCACGCAGTGATAGCATGAGACACAAATCCAAGGCGTATTGCTTTTTAGGGCAGCTTCCCGCATGCCAGCTCGCAGCATGGCGAACAATTGACGTGGGGTATGGTCCATGTCTGCTGAAGAAGGGCAGGAGCCGCCGCAGGTCCCGCACTGGATGCACATCTCAAGACGAGAAACGCCAGCCGTGCGGGCTGAAACTTCATCTAACAGGGTCAGGTCTTCGATTTGTTTCGGAACAGTTTTTGGGGGGTCGAGCGTTTGGAGTGTGGCCATAGGTTTCCTCTTTGCTCATTAATTAAAAAACATCACAAGCTAGCGCCGGCTGTGATGAGGTCAGTAGGGAATGCGCTATTTATAGTATGTGATTTTTATCACAAATTAGACAGTAATGGATGTCATAGTTAAATTGTGACGTTTATCACAAGTAAAAGGCCCAATTGTTTAGACAAGTTTAGTGGGGCGTTTATCCCAATACAAGTGATGATTTTGTGAAAATATGAGATGTCTGGACATCTTCTCGTATTTCATCGCTCCCTTTGATATAATCTGACCGAATTTACCTAATAAGGAGTATTTATTATGAAGCTCGATTTTGCGATGTGGCGAAAAGCTTTGAATGTTATCCCTGAAGTCAGCAAAGCTGAATGGGCAGAACTGGACGTGATCTCACGTTGGCTTATTTCTACGCGTGCTGCTGTCCTTGTCATGACCTTTATATCGGCTGCATTGGCGGGCTTGTTCGCCCTGCGCGATGGTGCATTTAATTTCCTGCCCTGGTTGGCGCTCACGCTTGGTTTGATTCTTGCGCATGCCAGCAATAATATCTTCAATGACTACACAGATTTTGTGCGCGGGGTGGATAAAGATAATTATTATCGCAACATTTACGGAGCGCAGCCAATTGCCAGTGGCCTGATGACCCGCCGACAGCATCTGACCTATTTTACAGTGACTGCTTTGATGGCTTTTGCTTTGGGATTTTATTTGATCTGGTCTACAGGTTTCAGCACGACTGCATGGATATTGCTCGGACTGGGCGCGTTCTTCCTGTTGTTCTATACCTGGCCGCTAAAAGGGTTGGCTTTGGGCGAGGTTGCGGTGCTGATTGTCTGGGGACCATTGATGATTGGCGGCGGTTATTATATGCTCACCCAGGAATGGAGCTGGTTTGTCACCATCGCCAGTTTGCCTTATGTTTTGGGCGTGACCACCGTCATCTTTGGCAAACACATCGACAAACTGGACATGGATCGTGAGAAGGGCATCCACACGCTGCCAGTGGTGATTGGGGAGAAAGCCTCCCGCTACGCCGTTCTTGGAATGATGATCCTTCCGTATCTGATCACCCTGTATCTGGTATTCGCAAAATTCTTCACGCCGGTCATGTTGATTGTCTTCTTTGCATTTCCGGCCTTCATGAAGATCTATCCAATATTCATGAAACCCAAGCCGGAAACTCCTCCCGAAGGGCAGGTTGGTTGGCCATTATATTTTGTTGGGTATGCGTTTTATAACAATCGAAGATTTGGTTCTCTCTTCATGTTGGGTTTACTGGTAGATGTGCTCTTGCGCATGTTTATGCCAACATTTTGGATATAGAAATCTTGAAACAGAGTGGATTTTCCGCTCTGTTTTTTTATAAAATACTTGACAAATGAGCTTCCACCTACACAATAAGTTGTATAATCAAGTTGTCGAAAGGAGAATCTGCCAATGAAAATTAATTTTGGGATGTGGCGTAAAGCTTCGTGGGAACTGATCAAGATGGATGATGAAAAAGAGTGGAATGCACTCGATGTCGTTTCCAAGTGGTTGATCGCTACGCGTTCAGCGGTGACGTTGGTCACAGTCTATTCCTGTATCATTGCCGGTATCTTAGCCTGGAGGGACGGTTATTTTTCATGGATCCCCTGGCTCATCCTCACCTTTGGGCTTTTCATCGCACATGGCGCGAACAATCTGCTCAATGATTACACAGACTTTTCGCGCGGTCTTGACCAGGGCTATTACTTCCGTACACAATATGGAGTCCATCCTTTGGTGCAGAAGTTCTGGGATAAGAGCACGCAGTTTCGTTGGTTCATTGTAAGTGGTTTCCTGGCCACGCTGGCAGGCATTTGGGCCTTGTTCTATACGGATTTCAGCCCGATCACGATCGGCTTGTTTGCCTTTGGCTCGGTTGTGCTGCTGGCCTACACGTACCCGTTCAAATACTGGGGATTGGGCGAACTAATGATCTTCCTCATCTGGGGACCGATCATGATTGCAGGAGTCTATTTTGTATTGTCTGGTGTATGGAGCTGGAATGTTGTTTTAGCTGGTGTCCCATACGGTTTGGGTGTGGTCAGCATCAACATGGCCAAGCACATCGATAAACTCGAAGATGACAAATCCCGGGGCGTTGGCACCTTCCCTGTGCGCGTGGGCGAGGCCTTTGCCCGTCGTGTAAATCAGATTGCGGTTGTCATGATCTATGTTGTCATTGCTTATCTGGTGTTTGTGCCGCGTTTCTTTACCCCCATCATGTTGATTGTATTCTTCGCAATCAAAGAAGCCATCCCTCTTCTAAAGGTGATGAACAATCCCAAGCCGGAGGACCCGCCCGAGGGCTGGCCTGCCTGGCCGGTCTGGTTTTCAGGTTTTGCTTTCCAGCACAACCGTCAGTTTGGTGGCCTGATTTTGCTCGGGTTGATCATTGACGCCCTGTTGCACGTTATCCCATTCACAGCTGACCTTATTACTCGTTACTGGCCTCCTGTTTAGCTGCTACAGCATCAATAGATCTTCGATTTCCAACCATGCGGGTTCGGTGTTCTCCAAAACGCCGAACCCGATTTTTCCATCTGGATGCCAGGCCGCGTATTGATTATCGATCCAGATGACCAATCCCAGTGGTGGACGCGGACTAACAGACGTTTCCATTACGAGATCGTAATCCACCCAAAATGCGGAGCGCGTCGGACTCCACTCTAGTCTGTACACGTGCCATTCGGTCACATCTACGCTCAGGCGGACTCCATCCTCCTCGACAACATCGCTCATCAATGCACGGGATTTCGTCCGTGAGAATGGCAATGTTATGCCAACCCTTGCCAGACGACCTAGCGGGAAAACTGGGGAATGGAAGGCTTGAGCAAGCAACCCATTGCCTGGTTTATCTGAAAACGATAAATAATTCTCTTGCGAGGCATGAAAAAACCAAACCGCATTGGGCAGAGCAGGGATGCGGAACGGATTCCCGCCGAACCCGATCGACAAGCCAAACGGATCGTTCCACAGCCCAAAGCCCCACGTTCCGGGAATGGATTCTGCTGAAGCTCTGGCACGCAGGCTCAGGCGTAGAGAGGGGCGGTGGAGAAAGTCACTTCGTGCCATCTTCGCGTAATCATCAAGTTGCGCGATGCGGTACTGGCTGTCATCTCCCTCCGGAATAGATAAGCGAAAACCATTGGGGGTGGTATCTACATTTGCAGCGGGGGAATGTCTCGTTTGTAAATCTGTGTTCAGCATGTTTATCTGTGGTTCCTGTTGACCAACCATACCCCAAACAGGATGATTCCGCCACCAAGCAGTGCCGCCCAGGTGATCGTCTCATTCAGGATCGGTGCCGCAATTACCACCGCAATGGGTGGTTCCAAATAAAGGAAGGCGCCCAGTTGACCTGTAGGTAGGGCTTGCAGTGCATCGTACCAGGCGATATAGGCCAGCCCTGAGCAGAAGACCCCTAAAAAGGTTACTCCTATCCATCCATTGAAGGTCAGTTGCGGGATTTCGCGGGGGCCGAAACTGTTAAAAAACAAGATGTTGCTAAATAGCCAGCCTAGTGTCATGACATAGAACATCATCCGTGTGGCGGGGTGCCCCTTCAAGCCCCGCCGTGAAAGGGCCGAGAAAACTGCCCAGTTGACGGAACTGATCAAGACCAGAATGTCTCCCGGCGCGCCGAATTGTTTGAATGAAATCGCGCTTGGGTCACCATCTGAAACCACTAACAAGACACCCAGCGTTGCCAGCACGATACCGCCTGTTTGCAGCCAGTGTAGCTTTTCTTTGAGTACCAGCCAACCCAGTAAGGCCATGAAGACCGGCGTGGTCGCTACGAGCCAGGCGGTTGTGCTGGCGCGAGACGTGACCAGCGCAGTGGATTGCAGCCATTGATGAAAAGCGATCCCCAGGAATCCTAGCAGTGCGAAGTAGGGCCACTCATTTTTCTCGGGCAATGCGAATTGCCTGCGGAGAGTGACGGCAATGCCCAGAATCACCACTCCTATCCCAAATCTCAACCAGACTACAGTGACTGGTGAAACATCCTGTAGGGCAACTTTGGTGGCAATGAAAGATGCACCCCAAACAATGACGGCGAAGAGGGCTTCGAGGACGGGGATAAGTCTGTTTTTGGGCATTCACAACCTCTTGCGAAGAATGGATCGATTATAAAAGGGGAACTGCGAAGATGATAGTTTCTGGTGTCAAAATGTTATGTATGGGCTTCCATGATTTGCCCTTTATCTAACAGAACTGTAAAGCTGCGGACCTTGTATTTGTGCCCGAATCCACCATAATTAAGGGAATAGTCCACCGTGACCGTACGTGATCGAATTACGCTGACAGGTGTGAATGGTAGTGGGGACACACGTAATTCCGAATGAGAAACCGGGTTTAGATATAGGAAGGATACGTTCAGGATACGTTCAGGATGCGTCAAGGCAGCCTGGAGAGCGAAGCGCAACCCAATGAGGAAGAGGCAGGAAGCAATGGCAAAAATAAAGAAAAATGATTTGGTTCTATCCGGCTTGAGTGGCAAGCTGGGAAACCTGGTATTCAGCCAGATGCCGGATGGTAGAACGCGAGTAAGCGCGGCGCCGTCCTATTGCGGGCGCAAGCGTACCCCGGAAGAGCGGGCAAACCAGAATCGGTTCAAGGATAGATCCGCCTGGGCGAAGGTGGCCTCGAGAGATTATCCGATCTATGCCGAGCTGGCCAGGGATATGCCGATGATCAACGCTTATAGTTTGGCACTCTCGGACTGCGCCCACCCGCCGGTCATCCATTGTGTGGAGCGGAGAGGGGGCGTGATCCGGGTGCAGGCTAGCGATAATATCTTTGTGGAAGGCGTGCACGTGTGGATACGGGATGAACATGGAAACGCACTGGAAGACGGGGAAGCCACCCGAGTGGACGCTGAGTGGTGGGAGTACCCCTCCACCCGGAAGGGCACTGTAGAGGTGGAAGCCAGAGACTTGCCGTGGAATAAGACGAAGGCGACTTTGTAGCGGAACAACTTTAACCTTTCACGCGCCTCTCCTGTTCCTGTTATTGGAATCAGAGAGGCGCGTTTTTTTGAATACTATGTCTATAGAAACAGAATTGCTGTGTCTAATTGAAGAGACCTCCCATTGCAGCCGCGCCAAAGCCCATGATGCCCAGAACGAGTCCGGATAGGAGCGTAATTAGGAAGAGAGCGATCCAACCCAGGATGACGGTGAGGATCGTCTGTCCCCACTCCAGGTCCAGGGCTTCCTTGGCAGCTATAAACCAGGCAACCACGGTTGCTATCCAGGCAACGATCAAAACCGGAGCTGTCAGGCAAGAAAGGGCGCCCGAGATTGCGGAAAGTACGCCTATCACCCCTACCACATTCCAGACATAAGCCAGACCCAGGGTGCGTACCATTTCTTCGAACGTGACGTCGGCAGTGAAAAATGTTTTCCCCACCCAGCTGATGACGAAGGCTCCCACAGCGAAACCGATCACCGTAAAGACCGTGCCGACGACCGCACTGACCAGCCAGTTGGCAATATCCCCGGAGGCATTTGTCCCCAGTTGGTTTAGGAACGCGACGACCACAACCAGGATCCAGGCTGTTGAGGTGAAGCTGGTGTCCTGCTCTACTTCGGCATAAATCCCTTTGCGGAAGGTGAAGGCTCCCATGATACGTTCAGTTAGCATGATATTTTCTCCTTTTGTATAAAAATGTGAAATGAATTGGAAATTACAAACATGAGCTTAGGTGCCCATCTATATAACACCATCTTGCTCTAGAACGATGCGAAAAATTGAATAACAACAAATAAATCGCAATGCTTTCCATATTCCAAAATTAGAGAATTTCATGTATGCTTACGGCGGGATTAAATTGATTCTACAAGGATGAGATAAAGTGCTCACAACGGAAAGTGAATTCTTACGGTTTTTGGATGCCAATCAGTTTGTGTATCAAAGATTGGAGCATCCGGCTGTCTTCACCTGCGAAGAAGCGGACCGCTATCACGCCGGGATCGAAGCGGTTCATACCAAGAATTTGTTCCTGTGCGATAAAAAGAAACGACATTTTTTCTTGGTGGTGACTTCCTGTGAGAAGACCGTTAAATTGAAAAACCTGGCAGTACATTTAGGCGTATCGCATTTGCGGTTCGCTTCCGAAGAGCATCTGGGAAGGTTGCTGGGTGTTGGGCGCGGAGCGGTCACCATGATGGGATTAGTGAACGATAGCGAAAACCGGGTTGCGTTGTGGATCGACAGGGAAATTTGGAGTGGGGAGCGTTTTCTCTGCCACCCGTTGGTCAATACGGCCACGTTGGTCCTGTCCAAGGCAGAGCTGGAGCGTTTCTTTGCACTGACCGGGCATGCGCCCAATCTTTTCGAATAAGGCACATGGGATAAATTTGACTATTCTTCGACGACAGATTTTTTATAAGTATATTTCTAGATCCGATACGGGGTAAACTATGTCCCATATCTTCATCTCCTACTCGCGTAAAGACCTGACCTTCGCCGAGAAGATCGTGGATGCCCTGGCCGCGGACGGCCTGGACACCTGGATCGACTGGAAGAGTATCCCCAAAGGCGAAGACTGGTGGGAGCATATCCAACAAGGGATTGAAGAAGCAGAAGCCTTTCTTTTTCTCGTCAGCCCGGCATCCATTCTGTCCGATGTATGTCGCGATGAAATCGAACACGCTGTTATGAACGGAAAACGCATTTTACCGATCGTGATCGAGGATGTTTCTCCGGGAGACTCTCACCCAGAAATTTCAAGGCGGAATTGGATATTTTGTCGTGCTGATGAAGATCATTTTGACAATGCAATTAAAGAGACGATCGAGACAATAAAAACGGATTATGCCTGGTTGGAGTTTCACACCGGTTTGCAGGTCAAAGCGCTGGAATGGAAAAGAACTGACGATGTCGCGCGTTTGTTGCGTGGAAATGAACTCCAGGAGGCAGAAGGTTACCTTTCGAAAGTGACCAGTGATACCGATCCCCTGCCAACACCACTGCAGCGTGAATTTATTGCAGCCAGTCAAAAGGACGAGAAAGCTCGCGGTAGAAGAACCACAATTTTTAGCAGCACATTTATCATTGTCTCAATTATTATGTGTTGTGCTGTTTG
The DNA here is from genome assembly GCA_050115035.1 of Anaerolineales bacterium. GTDB lineage: Bacteria > Chloroflexota > Anaerolineae > Anaerolineales > Villigracilaceae > JAABUE01. The sequence continues at coordinate 15,483 of JASFRG010000005.1, forward strand.
CTTGGCGGCTGTAGGTGGCTATGTTCTACTGGACCGAACGCCAGACCAGGTCACAACCGAAGGGTCCATCTTAGAAGTGCGTAATCGTTCAGGCTTCCGTTTTTTACAGGAAGAGGTTGGTTCAACCATTGCAAACCATTCAGAACCGATCGAACTCACTCCCAGAAGCGGCTATGTGATCGTTGTTGGTACCGGTCCTGATGGGGAGAGACCTGGCACAATTCTGGCCTATGATATGCGGGGCAATATCCGTTGGGAATACCAGGCCAACTTCGATCCTTATGAGGGACCGACGGCGAACTTTAGTATCAGACACATCACTATCGATGAAGTTATGAATAATGGGGAAAAGCAGATCATTTTTACTACCCAAAAATCCGATTGGTATCCCAGTGAATTGGTCTTGCTCAGTGCTGATGGGAAAGTAATAAGCTCATACTGGAACTCCGGTTTTATTTACAATGTGATTCCCCAGGATTTTGATGGGGATGGAATCAAAGAATTGGTTGTATCAGCGGTCAACAACAACCTTGGAATTTTGGTCGTCAATGACGCAACAAAACATCCGGTTACCGTGTATATACTCTCTCCCAAAGATGACTTTACCGGACAGACCTATCCGGACTTGATCCCTGGCATACCTTCCGGGACTGAATATAACCATTGGATCGCAGTTCTTGAACCTTACACGGTGACTGGCATTGACGTGCGAATCGTGCAAGCAAGGGAGGAGAACTTAATTGAAGTGGTTTACAACGAAAAAGGGGGCTATATTAACTTGGATAAATATGGAAGAATTGGAGAGGTTGGGATTTCAGACTTCTGGCGAAGCGAATATCCTGAAACATCTCCGGTTGAATTCATTTGCTTTTTACAAAGTGAGAATGACGATTGGTATTTTCCGCCACGCGTTGATGAGGGCGGATTTTGCCCCTGGTATGTGAGAGAATAAGCGTATGTTCCACATCTTCATCTCCTACTCCCGCAAAGACCTCCACTTCGCCCAGAAGAAAGAACTCGATGAGTTGCTGGTCCGTGCGGAGAGGTTGCGGGATTGAGGGTATACTCCTATGAAATCACCATCTCTTCCCAACTTATCAAAAGGCAGCCATTCAACGATGAATAACCGCTTTTTCCGGTTTGCCATTCGATTATCGGGTTTACTGTTGCCCCTTGTCAACCGCACGAATGGAAGGCTGGTGTCACAGGGCAGGGAACGCTCCTACTTGCTGTATGTGCCAGAGACCTACAATCCGGAAACTTCTACCCCGCTCGTTATCAGTCTACACGGGTTTGCCGAATGGCCCGCCCACCAAATGCAAATCAGCCATTGGAACGATCTGGCCAGGCGACATGGCTTTATCGTCGTGTATCCATGTGGAACCGAGATCCCGTTACGTTGGCGCATTTATGGCTTTTCAGGTAGTGACACCGATCTGATGGAGGATGTCACCTTTATCTCTGATTTGGTGGACAAATTGGACACTGAATACAATTTGGATCCCACCCGGATCTACGTGAACGGATTATCCAACGGTGGGGCCATGGCAATCATCCTGTCTTGTAAGCTTTCCGAACGGATTGCCGCCGTAGGCTCTGTTGCCGGGGCCTATCCTTTCTCGGTGAGTGAGTGCCAACCGTTAAGGCCGGTGCCGACAATCCTGTTTCATGGCACGGGCGATCCGATCGTCCCTTATCTGGGTGGGCAGGCCAGCGCCTCCATGTTTTCCATGCCTTCCGTTCCAGATTGGGTTGCCGACCTTGTTCGATATAATGGGTGTGACAATGAGCCCATTAAATTACCGGCCAAAGGGGCTGTACATGGTATCCAATTCATGGACTGTGCTCAAAAAAGCGAGGTGGTTTTTTACACCATTGAAGGGGGCGGACATTCCTGGCCGGGAGGAGGTTCTTTGCCTAAAATCATCGTTGGGAATACCAACCGGGATATCGATGCCACCGAAATGATGTGGGAGTTTTTCTGCCAACATCCTCTCTTGAAAAGTAAGTGATCATGGGACGAACGGCGCTGAAGTCCACGGGCTGTTCCATGAATGCAGTGACACGGGAATGTCCCGTTTTGTGGGATTGAGGGGATGAACGATAAGATTTCAGAAGATCGTAGCAAATGATCGAAGCTATTGAGAGATGCAACCATGACATTTGAATTTCCAAAAGATTTTTCTGAGCCGGTGTTAGCACTTATCTCGAAGGGTGATAAAGCCGCACGCACTAGCAAGTGGCTCGATTACACTGAGTTGGGCTTAACGGTTGAGCATATCCCAGAGTTGATTCGCATTCTTGATGAGATAGAAGATTTCTGGCCTGAAGGTGAAACCGATGCGCCCGAGGTCTACGCACCAATCCACGCCTGGCGAGCATTGGGACAACTAAAGGCTGAACAAGCCATTCCTGCTTTAATAGACCTGATTATCTGGAACGAAGAAGGCGAAATGGATTGGGTGATGGAAGAGATTCCCAGCGTAATGGGGATGATCGGTCCGGACTGCATTCCACCCCTGCGTGACCATTTGACCGATCCGCACAAACTGACCTGGGCCTCTGTCACCTTTGCCCACTGCCTGGCTGAAATTGGCACACAACATCCTGAAAGTCGTGCCGACTGCGTAGATACTTTGATGGCCGGGTTGGAGCAGTATGAACAGAATGATGAAACCATCAACGGCTTCATCATCTCCTTTTTAACCGATTTGAAAGCTGTCGAATCTGTCCCCCTGGTCGAGCGTGTTTTTCAAGCCGACGCGGTCGATCTATCAGTTCAAGGAGATTACGAAGATTTTCAAATTGAACTTGGCCTGCTGGAAAAACGTCTGACCCCACCGCCTCGTTATGTTTGGGCACCTGATCCCCAGGCTGAATGGGAAGCTGACAAGAAAGCCCGCCGAGACGAAGAGCGCCGTCAACGTGAGCAAAAGAAAAAGGAAAAGAAGAAACGAAAACAAGCCAAGAAAGCCCGCAAGCGGCATAAGAAGAAATAAATAAAAAAAGCGAAACATAAATGAATAATCAATCCTCTACTATCGTCCAACTTCTTTAGAACTATTGCAACGTGCTGCGCGACGACGGCGTCAGCTACGGCGATTACGTTGAGCAGCTGACCTACCTGCTCTTCCTGAAAATGGTCGATGAACAGACCAAGCCGCCTTATAGAAAACCTTCGATTATTCCAGAAGCCTAAGCCTGGCCTTCCTTCCAGAAACTGGATGGTAGCCAATTGGAAGATCATTACTGCAAAACACTGGTTGAACTCGGTAAAAGCGGCGGGATGCTGGGGATCATCTTCCGCTCTGGAAGATACAGAAAACCTGCCCGATCCGGATGTGCTGGCGGAAGAGATTGTGGAGAGTTTGCAGTCTGCGCTGGCGCAGTTTGAGAGCATTGCTGAGGAGTTGGGGAACGAATAAATAAAAACCCAAGATTACTCTATGGTAATTTGACGCCCCGCACTTTTCTTGTACAATGTATGTAGAACGGTATTGAGACGAGGAGGAGACATGCCGGAATTATTTGTTTCCTATTCCAAAAAAGACAGTGATTTTGCGAGGAAACTGTATTCTGACTTGAAATCCGCTGGATTTGATGTCTGGATGGATCGGGAGGGGATCAGAGGTGGGGATTTGTGGCGGCCAACCATTGAGAAAAACCTGAAACTGGCTGACAAAGTCATTGTTGTGATTTCACCTAACTCAATGACTTCAGACTGGGTCAAACATGAAGGCTCGATGGCATATGCTTGGGAGAAGGAAATCATTCCACTCTTGATTGAGCGCGTACCGTCCCTGCCACCCTGGATTGAAGAGACACAATGGATCGATTTCAAAGAATCATCCTATGAAAAAGCTCTTAATGCCTTGATCTTCAAACTGACGCCTCAAACTCTGGCCCAGGAATATCTGGACAAGCAGTTATTGATCTACCAGAAAACTGGGGATCTGATTGGGGAATCACGCTTACGAATCATTGAAGAAGAGAGTGAGTCGCTCTCCATCTCTCCAGACAAGAAAGAACTGATCGAACTCAGCCGGGCAACAGTACGACGCGCAAGACAAAAACGTCAAGCCATCATTGCTGTCGCAATTCTGTTATTCGGGGCTGCAGTTTCGATCACTACGCTGGGGGCAACGGGAAACCTCAATCACTACATTTATCGTCCCCTGCCAATGGATTTGGTCGAAGTGCAAGCGGGAGAATTCATTATGGGGAGTTTGGAAAATGATGCATTCGCTGAAGATGATGAGAATCCACAACGAAGGATATATCTGGATGCCTATCAAATAGGAAAATTTGAGGTAACGAATGCACAATATTTTCAGTGTATCAAGGCAGGGGTTTGTAACGTGCTACCCCAGTTCGAAACTATTGGACCTGATCAAGATGATTTTCCAGTCATAAATGTCGGTTGGGAGGATGCTAATACATTTTGCCAGTGGTCTGGATATCGGCTTCCAACGGAGGCGGAATGGGAAAAGGCTGCTCGTGGTACAGATGGTCGTATCTATCCTTGGGGGGACGAAAGCCCAGATTGTAATCGAACGAACTATAAATCTGAAAGTTGTCAAACAGGGGTAAAACCCGTGGGGAGTTATCCTGCCAATGCCAGCCCATATGGAGTATTTGACATGGCAGGCAATGTTTGGGAATGGGTCGCTGATTGGTATGCACCAGATTACTATAAAATTGCGCCTGATCAAAACCCGCCAGGCCCGGTCGAACATGATGAGAACGCATATCAACGCATTTTGCGTGGAGGATCGGCCTTTTATGGCGATACCGTCATTCGCACAGCCAATCGCCGTCCCGATACACCCGATACTCGCAACGATAACATCGGTTTCCGTTGTGCCACTGATTTCTCCCGGCGGGGAGGGTGAAGTTTCTCCCTATGTTATAATTTTTCCATCTTGGGGAAACGGCAGACAACGCAGCGGAATCGTCGTTGTATGTCCATTCCCCTGATTTTATTCTGATTACCTTTCTCGGAAGCCAAAATTGATTTGCGTTGGGTCTAATCCTCTATAGGTGGGTATTTGCTTGCTCTGCAAGTTAAGATTGGGTTAAAAAGCGCACTTTGTACTGAAACATTTACCTGTTTCTGATAATTTAGAATAAATGGTAGAAAGGAGTTGCCATGAAAACTGTCATCGCTGGCGCGTTGGGAGAATGTGTCCACGTGGCTGGAGTGTCGAAATTTTTACGTCTGGCTGAGCAGGCAGGTTGGAACACTGTTTTCCTTGGTCCGGCAGTGTCACCCCAGAAGATGCTGGCAGCTGTTAAACAGGCAAGGGCCGAGGCGAACGGTGACCAGGTGCTGGTGGGTGTGTCATACCGCTTGACGCCTGAGACGGGCGAACGCCTGCTGGGACAATTTGCAGAGGAAGCTTCAGAGTTGTATGAGAACGGTGTCCGGTTCGTGTTTGGGGGCACGCCGCCGGTTGTGGAACGCGCCGAGAAGATCGGTTTCTTCGAGCGCTCTTTTGATGGTACAGAACCGGTGGAGGAAGTATTGGCGTACCTCAAAGGTCAGACGAACGAGATGACTGCCGATGATTTCCCGCAGAGCACGGTCGAACGCATCCAATGGAAATCGCCCTACCCGATCCTTCGTCACCATTTTGGCCTGCCCACCATGGAGGCCACGCTCGCAGGCATCCGGCAGATCGCGGAGGCCAAGGTGCTGGATGTGATCTCGCTCGGCATCGATCAGGATGCACAGGCGAACTTCTTCCATCCCGAGCGGCAGGACCCGCGCCAAACGGGCGCTGGCGGCGTGCCTGTCCGCAGCGCGGATGATTATCGTGCTTTATACAAAGCCAGCCGCACAGGGAATTTCCCATTATTGCGTACATACTCCGGAACCGACGATTTCCTCGAGCTGGCTGAAATGTACGTGGATACCATCAATATCGCCTGGTGCGCCATCCCGCTGTTCTGGTTCAATGCGATGGATGGGCGTGGTCCCTGGGATTTGGAAGGCTCCATCCGCGAGCACCAGAAGGTGATGGCTTTTTATGGCGAGCGCGGTATCCCGGTAGAACTCAACGAACCGCATCACTGGGGCATGCGCGACGCGCCGGATGTGGTCTTTGTTGTCTCAGCCTTCTTGTCTGCTTACAATGCGCGCGCATTTGGCGTAACAGACTACATTGCTCAATTGATGTTCAACAGCCCGGCAGAACTCTCTGACAGAATGGACCTGGCCAAGATGTTGGCGGTGTTGGAGATGATTGCCCCTCTGGCCAGCAGCGATTTTCGTATTTACAAGCAGACCCGCACGGGTTTGCTCAGCTACCCGGTCGAGATCAATGCGGCGCGCGCGCACCTCTCGGCCAGTATCTATCTGCAGATGGCGCTCAAGCCAGATATCATCCATATTGTTGGACACACCGAAGCAGATCATGCGGCCACTGGAGCAGATATTATCGAAGCCGCGCGTATGGCACGCCGCTCGATTGAAAATGCGCTGGGGCAACCGGATCTAACGGTGGATTCGGCTGTTGTCGCGCGTAAGGATGAATTGGTGGGGCAGGCCCGGGTCACGCTCGAAGCGATCAAGTCCATTGCACCCGCCTCGGTCTCGGACCCGTGGGTTGACCCCGCTACCTTAGCAAAATCCGTATCCCTGGGAATCATGGATGCGCCGCAATTGGGAAACAACGATTATGCACGCGGTGAAATTGTCACACGGATAGACGATCGTGGTGCTTGTGTCGTCGTGGATGAAACTGGAAAAACGATTTTGGAGAGAGCGCGCCTCGCGGAGTATCTTTCTTGATCTTTACAAATCTGCCTGTGAGGAGGGCTGCATGACAAAAGTACAACGTTACTCCGTTTTTGGGGCCGGCCACGGTGGGAGAGCTATGGCCGCGCATTTGGCTTTGATGGGGTTTGAGGTCGCTTTGTATAACCGTACGCCTGAACATATTCAGGGCATCCAGGCTCGTATGGGGATTGACCTGGAAGGCGGCGAGGGCGGGCCTAAAGGGTTTGCCGAGTTGACTTTGGTCACCTCGGATATCGAAGAAGCTGTGAAACATGCAGAGGTGTTAATGGTGGTGGTGCCCTCCTCTGCGCATTCCAGCCTGGCTCAGGGCATGGCGCCGTATTTGAGAGATGGACAGATCGTCATTTTACACCCCGGGCGGACGGGAGGCGCAATTGAATATGATAAAGTTTTACGCGACTCCGGTTGTAAAGCTGAATTTGTGGTAGCCGAGGCGGAGACGTTCATCTATGCCAGCCGTGCAGAAGGACCTGCGCAGTCGAAGATCTTTCGCGTCAAGGAAGCAGTTCCACTGGCGGCGTTGCCTGCCACAAAAACACAGCAAGTCCTGGATGCTATCAATCCGGCGTATCCTCAATTCATCGATGGGATCGATGTGTTGCACACGGGTTTGAATAACATGGGCGCGATTTTTCATCCGGCCATCACTATCCTCAACGCAGGTTGGATTGAAGCCACATATGGTGACTTTCAATTTTATATCGATGGCGTGACGAAAAGTGTGGGACATATCCTCGAGGTGCTGGACCGGGAACGCGTGACAGTTGCCTCAGCGGTGGGCATCCGTGCCCGGACAGCGTTAGAGTGGTTACAATTGGCTTATGATACACAGGGCGATGATCTGCATGATGCCATCCACAATCAACCGGGTTATTACGGGATCAAGGCCCCGAACACGCTCAAACATCGTTATATCTTCGAGGATGTTCCCATGAGCCTGGTGCCGATGGCGGCCTTGGGCATCCGCTATGGAGTCAGCGTGCGTGGGATGGACAGTATGATCCGCCTGGCGAATTTTGTGCACAGCACCGATTACTGGCGGCGCGGGCGTACGCTGGACAGGCTGGGTATTGAGGATTTTAGTGTAAGTGAATTGATCAGATTTGTGCGCGAAGGCCTGCCGGGCTGATAAAATTGGCCTATGGAAACTTCTATCACTGAATTACTGCAAAACTTTGATTGGTATGTGTGGGTCGGTTTGCCCTTGTTGATCTTCCTGGCACGTGTCATTGATGTGACGCTGGGAACCTTGCGCATCATCTTCACCTCGAGAGGAATGCGAAACATCGCTCCCGTGCTGGGATTCATCGAGACCTTTATCTGGATCGTGGCTGTCTCTTCAATCGTGAAAAGCGCTCAAAATGTTGTTGCCTATTTTGGGTATGCAGGTGGCTTCGCCATGGGCACCTTTGTGGGTATGTTCCTGGAGAACAAGCTTGCCGTGGGGACGGTTACATTCCGGGCGATCATACGCCGCGATACAAAAGAATTGGTCAAAGCCTTAGTTGAGGCCGGATTTGGAATCACCACGGTAGACGGCCGAGGCAGTTCGGGGAAGGTAAAAATCATTTATACGACTGTGAAACGGCAAGACCTTCCGGTGGTTGTTGACATATTCCATCGCTTGGTGCCAGGCGCTTTCCTCTCTGTAGAAGAAGTCCGTTCGACAGAACAGGGAGTGTTTCCTGTGTCGAAAAATAACCTTTTTCGACCTCTGGGTCACAAAAAATAATCGAGAGTCAATATGCCTTTAATGTTATTGATCCGTCATGGTGAAAATGAATTTGTCAAGACCGGCAAGATGGCCGGTCAATTGCCGGATGTGCATCTCAACGAGCGCGGACGTAAGCAGGCCGCTGAACTGGCTGAGGCTTTGAAGCCAGTCCCGCTCAAGGCAATCTATGCCAGCTCCCTGGAACGTGCAGTCGAAACGGCCGAACCAATTGCAGAAGGCCGCAAGCTTGAAATACAATTGCGCCCCCAACTGATGGACAATAACATCGGAAAATGGCATGGACGCACCTTAAAGCAGTTACGTCGCATCAAGAAATGGAAGATCGTCCAGCAGGCGCCCTCTCGTTTTACGTTCCCGGATGGTGAGTCTTTCCTCGAAACCCAAACACGCATCGCATCTTGCCTGGACGAGATTGCTGCCAGCCACAAACAAAAAGACATCGTGGCGGTAGTCTTTCACGCCGACCCGATCAAGCTGGCTGTTGCTCATTACCTGGGCATGCCGCTCGATCATTTCCAGCGCCTGGCTTGTGACACGGCTTCTGTCACGGTGTTGTATGTCAGTGAGACTGGCGCGCATCTGATCAAACTTAACCAGAAACCGCCGTTTGAATTGTTAATGAAGCCTGACAAGGGGAAAAAGTAAGGTATAAAGAAGTTCGTTCAAACCGGAGAACACTTTATGGGTAAATTGCCGTCTGGCACAGTAACATTTTTATTCACTGATATTGAAAGCAGCACAAAGCTCGCACAACAATACCCTGACCATATGCAAGCCTTGCTTGCGCGTCACAATGAAATTTTGGATGGAGCCATCGAGAATCACGATGGCTTTCTTTTCAAAACGGTGGGTGATGCTTATTGTGTGGCCTTCCATAACTCCATTGACGCACTAAACGCAGCTCTGGAGGCACAGCGCCAGTTGGACCGTGAAGCATGGTTACCGGCGCCTATCAAAGTGCGCATGGGGATTCACACAGGGACAGCGAAACTTGAAGGCGATTCAGATTATTCAGGATATGCCACCCTTTCTCTGGTACAGCGCATTATGTCTGCCGGGCATGGCGGTCAGGTTTTAATTTCGGAAACGGTGCATGATCTGCTGGATAACGGTTTGCCGGAAGATGTACACCTTATGGATATGGGGGAGCGGAATTTGAAGGACATTCTGCAGCCGGCGCATCTCTATCAATTAACTGCTCCAGATTTGGCGCAGGAATTTCCGCCATTAAATACACTGAAAATCATCAATCACAACCTGCCGACCAACCTTTCCTCGTTTATCGGACGGGAACGTGAACTTGCCGCCATAAAAGAAAGATTTGAGAATGCGCGCCTGTTGTCGCTCATCGGTCCGGGTGGGACGGGAAAAACCCGTCTATCGCTGCAAATGGGCGGAGAAGTTTTGTCTGATTTCAAGGATGGGGTCTGGCTGGTCGAACTTGCGCCCATATCCGATCCGGCTTTGATCATCCAGACCATCGCTTCGGTCTTTGACTTGCGGGAAAATCCGGGGAGTCCATTGGCTGATCTGGTCATGGACTATTTACGTAGTAAGCATTTGCTCTTGATCCTGGATAATTGTGAGCACCTGATCGAGGCGTGCGCCCGCCTGGCTGACCAACTCCTTCGTAATTGCCCCGACCTGAATATCCTGGCAAGCAGTCGCGAGGCGCTGGGAATTAACGGAGAAGCGGTCTATCGGGTACCATCACTTTCTTTACCCGAACAGGTTGAAGATACGCGTGATGCGGTACTGGGCTGGGAAGCTGTGCAACTCTTTGTAGACCGGGCTTCCGATGCAAATCCTAGCTTCCAGCTAACGGACGATAACGCATCCTCCGTTGCTCAGATCTGCCTCCGTCTCGACGGCATTCCCCTGGCTCTTGAGCTTGCCGCCGCGCGCGTGCGCGTCCTTTCAGTGGAGCAGATCGCCGAACGCCTCGATGACCGCTTCCGTCTGCTGACGGGCGGCAGCCGCACCGCTTTGCCGCGCCAGCAGACATTACGCGCCCTTATCGATTGGAGCTACGCTCTATTGACCGATTCCGAAAAGGCCCTATTTCGTCGGCTGGCTGTCTTCGTCGGTGGCTGGACGTTGGAGGCCGCTGAAGCCGTTTGCGCTGGCGATGAGTTCGAATCCTATGAGGTCCTGGACTTGCTGACAGAGATTGTGGACAAATCACTGGTGCAGGTTGATGAGAGCGGGGAGACGATACGCTATAAACGTCTTGAAACCATCCGTCAATACGCACGTGAGAAACTCCTGGAAACGGATGAAGCCATAGATGTACGGGACCGTCATCTCGATTACTACATCGAGTACGCGAATATTTTGGAAAAAGATTACATCAATCCTTACCAGTACGACATCATCGATAAGATGAGGCTGGAGTATGACAACATTCGATCTGCGCTATCGTGGGCAGTAGATAACAATATTGAAAAAGCGGCGCGCCTCCTTTCAACTTCTGCTACTTCCTGGTCCTTTGTGATGATAGGACACATCAGCGAGGTTCGCGATTGGTGTTCTGCCGTTATTGCACGATTGGATTCCCTGCTGGAGGAAACTTCCGGTTCGACGAACGGTCTGCTTAAACTGAAGGCCCGTATATTGGATCGTTACTCCCAGGCGTTAATGAACCTGGGGAATCATCAAGCCAGCCGTGCCGCCGCTGAAGAAAGCATCCAACTTGCACGGGAAAGCAAAGATACCCAAACGCTAATAGATGCCCTCGGCTCACTGGGGCATTGCGCGCTCTATGCAGGTGACCCCGAGGGAGCTCTTGAGGCAGCCAAGGAAGGAATAGAGCTTGGCGAAAGCTTGGATGCCGATAGAGAACTCATCTGGGCGTTAGATGCCATGACTCATATCTACCATTTGAAGGGGGATGATGAAGAAGTACGCAAGAATTTTTCAAGGATCGATGAGATCTTGAAAAAGGCAGGCATTCCCACAGATCCTGTATATAAAAGCGGGTTTTTAATTGAACAGGCGGTCAAACATGGAGACATGGATAAGGCTGAAAAATATATGGAATCTATCCTGGAGATCATGCTGGAACGCAGGGATAACTATATGCTTGCCACCATGCAGAGTATGTTTGCGCATGCCCTGCGACAGAAAGGTGATCTCGACAAAGCAACCTTCTATTATCGAAGGACGATCCGCCAATGGCAGGAGCGCGGCCACCGCGCTGCAGTCGCACACCAACTGGAGTGTTTTGGACTGATCGCAATGGCGCGAGAACGACCCGCGCGGGCGGTAAAACTGTTTGGCGCCGCAGAGGCTTTGCGTGAGGTCAGTCACTCAGTCAGGACGCCTGATGAACAAAAAGAGTTCAAGGATGCCAGGACTAGTCTGCAGTTGGGGATGGATGAGGATGAGTTCAATAGGGTTTGGGAAGAGGGCCGATCGATCACGACGGAACGGGCAATTGAGTTTGCGCTGGAGGAAAATGAATGAATTCTTCAGATATAGAGCGCTGGAACGCAATTGCTGAATCGTGGCACAGATGGATTCCACAGATGCACGCCTGGTATAAGCCTGCCACGGAGTTGATGCTCGACCTCGCCAACATCGGTCCCGGAAGCCATGTCCTGGATATCGCCGCAGGTGACGGCGACCAAACACTTATGGCTGCCGAACGGGTCGGCTCAAGTGGGCATGTGCTGGCAATAGACAGAGCGGAAAAACTTCTTGCAATTGCGGAGCAAGCTGCGAAGGCGGTTGGGTATTCAAATATCGAAACGCGCTTAATGGATGGGGAGAACCTGGAGCTACCTGAAAATTCTTTCGGCGCTATCATCTGCCGATTTGCCTTGATGTTCTTTATCGATCCTGTGCAAGGGTTGGAGGGTATAAAACGCGTTCTAAAAACAAACGGTAAATTCTCAGCTGTTGTTTACGCCGACAATGGGGACCCTGAGTTCCTGACAGCGTTGTCCACTGTGCAAAAATTCCTTGGTATCGAGCAAGTCGAAAAACCTGCCGCCACAAGGTTAGGCTCTCAAGAAACTCTGGAACGAACATTTTTGGAAGCAGGTTTGACTGATGTTGAAGTGCATCCACTGACGCTACAAATTCAGATGACTTCAACGGAAGAATGTGTACAGTATCTACAGGATACAACTCCAACCATACGAGAAAAATTGCTGCACTTATCGCCAGATGACAAAAGAAAGGTGTGGAAGGCAGTTGAAGAGGCATTGGCCAAATATGAAACTCCATCAGGCTTTGCAGTTCAGCATCGTGTGCTGGTTGCCGTTGGAGGTAAATCTTGAGCGGAAATTTACCTTCCGGAACAGTCACATTTTTATTCACTGATGTCGAAGGTTCAACAAAGCTCTGGGAGAAATATCCCGAAGCGATGAAGTCTGCTTTGGCAAAGCACGATTCCATTTTGAAAGAAGCGATTGAATCAAATAACGGACAGGTCATCAAAACTACAGGGGATGGCGTTCATGCGGTTTTTTCGACTGCCATAGATGCTATCAATGCATCAACAGATGTGCAGCGTTTATTACAGACCTCCGAGTTCTTCGCGAAGCGCCATGATGAGGCCAAGAACTCGGAGGTCTCGATTCGCGTTCGTATGGGTCTACACACTGGCGAAGCAGAATTGCGCGGTGGTGATTATTATGGGAGCACACTCAATCGCGCAGCCCGGATTATGTCTATTGGACACGGAGGACAGGTATTAATTTCAGAAACAACATTGCGGATTGTTCAAGACCATTTCCCGGTAGATATATCCACTCTTGATCTTGGACAGCACCACCTCAAAGGATTGAATCGCCCGGAACATATTTATCAGCTTAACGCATCTGGCTTGCAGCAGGAATTCCCTCCGCTGAAATCCCAAACTTACGCCACGAACAATCTCCCCACCCAACTCACATCCTTCGTTGGACGCGAACGGGAACTTGCCGAGGCAAACTCAAGGCTTGAAAGTGCACGCCTGCTTACCCTGATCGGACCCGGTGGAACGGGCAAAACTCGTATTTCGATTCAACTCGGTTCTCAGCTCATTTCCTCATTCAAGGATGGTGTCTGGTTGGTTGAGTTCGCGCCTATTTCTGATCCATCACTCGTGATAAAAACTATTGCATCCACATTTGATATCGGTGAGGTGCCGGGCACCCCATTAAAAATACTCGTGCATGATTACCTTCGTGAGAAAAATCTACTGCTCATTCTCGATAATTGTGAACATCTCGTCGAAGCCAGCGCCAGAGTTGCAGACGAACTCCTGCATGTTGCGCCTAAGGTCAAGATCATTGCCAGCAGCCGTGAGGCGCTGGGAATTAATGGAGAAACGATTTATCGTTTGCCGTCGCTTTCATTGCCCGAGCAGGTTGAAGTTACAAAAGAGGCGGCGCTTGGCTTTGAGTCAGTGCTGTTGTTCGTGGAACGGGCGTCCGCTGCGAATCGAAAATTTCAATTGACTGACGAAAACGCTTCTTCCGTCGCCCAAATCTGTTCCCGTCTCGACGGCATTCCCCTGGCGATAGAATTGGCCGCTTCGCGAATCACGGTATTTTCTCCCGAACAGATCGCCAAACGCCTTGATGACCGCTTCAAACTGCTGACAGGTGGCAGTCGCACCGCTCTTCCGCGCCAACAGACACTCCGCGCATTGATCGATTGGAGCTATGATCTTCTAAACGAAAATGAGCGTGCCTTGTTGCGCAGACTCTCAGTCTTTGCAGGCGGTTGGACATTTGAAGCCTCGGAGACAATCTGCGATACCGTGGATGTGTTCGAATACATGCCCCAACTGGTTAACAAATCTTTGGTCACCGTGAATGATGAAGGTGAAGAACCACGTTATTTTCTTCTGGAAACGATTCGCCAGTATGCGCGTGATAAGTTATTGGAGAAAGGTGAAGGAGAGGGAACACGGGAACGTCATCTGGCATACTTCCTTAAAATGGCAGAAACTGCCGGGCCAGAAATGGTGAAAAAAGAAAAAGAACTGGAATGGATTTATCGACTACGGATCGAGTTCGATAACATTCGGGCAGCTGTCGAATGGGGTTTATCGAACGATCCATTTGCGGTGGCAAGAATTATATATGCCCTATCATTTGTTGCGGTCGTTACAAATTTTGGGGGTGAAGGCCATCGCTGGGGAGAAAAAGCCTTAAAAGAGATAGATGCCTTGGGAAAAAATAAAACAGACGAAGAGGAACTAAGCAGAGCCAGATTGCTCGTCAGTATGGGTATCATGTCCTTCTCAATGGGGGATAACCAAACTTCAAGATTAGAAGCTATGGAGGCATCCACCATATTAAGGAAACTGGGTGACAATAGAACATTAGCTATTGCATTGGGCTTCTTGTGTGGAGCCTGTGTACTAACAGGACGTAAGGATGAAGCTATCAAAGTGTTTGAGGAAGCTCTGGTTATAGCCGAGGAATTGGGGGATGGGTATGTTCTTGGCACGGTGTTATCTGCTGGAAGCAGGGTAGATGTGTTCGCGAAAGGGGATTTTTCAAAAGCGTTCGAACATCACTCAAAAGCAAGCAAATTACTTAAAGAACACGGCAACCGCTGGTCTTATGGAATAACGATGTACGGTTTTGGAAATTTATATCTGACACAGCGCGATTTTGCAAAATCGCGGGAAAAATACAAAATTGCCATGCAGACCATGCAGGAGTTGGGTTCCGTTAGAAATGTAAGCATGATTAAAAGCGATCTGGCTCACATCCTGCGGCATGAAGGCAGAAATTTGGAAGCAATCTCTGCTTATCGTGAGACTATTATGGAATGGCAAAGAATGGGACACCGCGCTGCTATCGCGCATCAACTTGAATGTATGGCTTTTATTGCAAAAGCGTTGGAACAAAAAGAAAAGGCATTGCGGCTTTTGGGCGCAGCA
This sequence comes from Anaerolineales bacterium, assembly GCA_050115035.1. GTDB lineage: Bacteria > Chloroflexota > Anaerolineae > Anaerolineales > Villigracilaceae > JAABUE01. Next base: position 30,906 of record JASFRG010000005.1, read on the forward strand.
GAAATACTGCGACAGAAAATTGAAATTGACATGACCATGCAGGAACGAGAAGAGTATGATAAGGAAGTTTCTGATTTGAAAGCAAATATGGATCATGCTGAGTTTACATCTCTTTGGACGGAGGGACGTTCAATGACGATGGATGCAGCAATAGAATTGGCTGTCAGCGAATAACTTTATGTAGGAAATAGCATTGAAAAGGGTAGCCGCATTATTTGATTGCGATGGAACACTCTTCGCCGCCCAATATGGGCGCGGGTTGATGAAATATTCGTCCGCCAATGGACGAAGGGGAATTGCTCGTGCCTATTATGTGAGCCTGGTGCTTCCCTACTTGCTAAACAAATATCTCCTGTTGGGTGATGAACCCTTTAATCGCACTGTTACTTCCCGCCTGGCATGGATGGTAAAAGGATTGACCGAAAAAGAATTCGACAGCACGTCAGAATGGATACTTCAAGAGCACGCCCTGCCTACCGAACGTAGCGAAGTCGTTGTGCGCCTGCGGGATCATCAAGCGAAGGGGCATGTAATTCTCCTGGTATCTGGGTGGCTAACACCTTCTCTCATATTACTCGGAGCGCATTACAAAGCAGACGGAGTCGTTGGCACGAAACTTGAAATGAAGGATGGGCGTTATACGGGACGGATTATTCCGCCTGTTATTACAGGTGTTGACAAAGACCTTTACGCTCGAGAATTTTTCACGAACAACAACCTTGAGATCGATTGGGAGTCCAGTTACGCTTATGCCGATTCCATGACGGATACGGAGTTGTTTGAAATGGTTGGCAACCCTGTCGCGGTCTATCCTGATGAAAAGCTCCAAAACCTGGCAACGTTCAGGGATTGGGAAATTATCGGAAAAGCTATGAAAACTCATAGAAATCAATGAAAATAAATTCATTACGCCGCGAGATTGTGGAGTTTCTGAAGTTTGAAATACCAAATACATCTGCTCAATTTAAAACTCTCGAGAGCGTAGATGCGGACGGATACTACCAGCTTCGCATTAGCTATGATAGCGAAGAAGGAGACGAGATCCCTGCCTATCTTTTACTGCCCGAAGGAAAAGGTCTTTTTGGCGCGGTGCTTGTCCATCACCAACACGCAAGCCAGAGACAATTTGGAAAAAGCGAAATCTGTGGTTTGGTTGGCGATCCGTTGCAGGCATTCGGTCCTGTTTTAGCCAGGCAAGGCATAGTGGTACTTGCTCCCGATTCGATCTGCTTTGAAGACCGCCGCAAAAATCGTACGGGCACGGAACCCGATGAAGCCGCGGATATAGCACAACACTTCAATGAGATGTGTTATCGATTGTTGCGTGGTGACACACTCATGCGAAAAGTGCTGAGCGACTCAGCCCAGGGGATTTCCCTCCTGCTGTCACATCCGCAGGTCGATTCCAGTCGGATCGGTATCCTGGGACATTCCTACGGTGGCAACACGGTACTGTTCCACGGTGCGCTTGATCAGCGCATCCGGTTTGCGTGTTCGAGCGGAGCAGCTTGTTCCTATCGGTATAAGATGGCGAATCAAGTTGGCATAGAGATGGCCGAAGTCATTCCGGGCTTTGCAACACGCTTCGAAATTCCGAACCTGGTCGCATGTTTTTCATCAAGACCGTTGTTGGTGTTGTCAGCCACGGAGGATAAATTTTCTTTCGATGCAGATCAGATGGTGGAGGCCGCGAAAGCCTTGAACTCAGTCGTCCGCCTTGAACACAAACGCTACCAGGGTGGACATGCCCTGACACAAGAACGTCTTGATGACATTGTAAACTGGCTGATTGAGCAAGCCGGAGGAGATTGAATGACGGTTATCCTTGAAACTCAGAGACTTCTCTTGAGGCATCTCACCCTAGGTGATCTGGATGAGCTATTTGCCTTATATAGTGATCCTGATATCCGCAAATATTTTCCCGAAGGTGTACTAAATCTTGATGAAACCCGCGAGGAATTGAAATGGCATATGCACGGGCACCCGGACAATAACAAGTTAGGGCTGTGGGCCACAATCCACAAAGAGACTGGTAAATTCATCGGTCGCTGTGGATTGTTGCCCTGGGAGATCGAGGGCAAGTTTGAGGTAGAAATCGCTTATCTTTTGGATCAGAACTTTTGGCATCAAGGGCTGGCGACGGAAGCGGCAAATGGAATTCTTCGCTATGCTTTCCAGACCCTGAACCTGCCACGCCTCATTTGTCTGATTAACCCCGAAAATATCCCCTCTCAAAAAGTGGCCAAACGGATTGGCATGACCCTTGAAAGGCGCGTGGACGGCATCGATGGGGATAATTTCCCGACATTGATTTATACAATATCCAGGCCTACGCATTAATGAATTCGCTCCATCATGGCATGTTCACATGATGGAGCGTTGACTTTCGAAGCTTCAAATATGGGTTTGATTTACTCGTTGAACTCAGGATTCATACTGGTATAGAGGGCGATTGAGTTGCCAGTTGGATCGTTGAACATACCAAACCAGCCGGTTTCTGGAATTTCCAATTTTTCCTGGACAACGGTAGCACCCAATTCAGTCGCTTTCTTGAGATCAGCTTCGATATCTTCGCTGTTTACATATATGATGACATCACCGGGCTTTACATTCTCATCAAGTGGACTAAAACCGCCCGCCGGACCTTCGTGCGGATCCCACATGGTGTAATTCATTTCCTCGATGGTTTCCATGTGCCAGCCAAATAGGTTTTTATAAAAATCGGCTGACTCTTTCACATTGCCTGTGGGGATTTCAATATGGACAATATTTCGCTTGGTCATGACAGTCTCCTCTATAGAATTTGGACAGAATATGTCTATATTATAGAACATAAATTCTATAAAACAAGTCCCTCTTGAGAACTGTTTATGAAATCACCTCGAATAAGTCTTTGGCCACTTTTGTCTTTCCATTGGCCGGCGGATAAACGCGCATATAGTCCTCGTGCTTTTCAAGAGCGCGGGTGGCTAATCCCATCAGTCCGCGGCGCATCATTATCCCACCTTGCGAGGCGTGACAGGCGCCGGCTTCGCGTTTGGTCTCGAGCACATCACGAATATCGATGCGGGCATGGGTGGGGAATTCGACGTCAACCAGAGACTTCAGGTCGATGTCATTGTTGCGGCCCCATTTACGTGGATTCATGCCAAACAGCGGCATCAAGCGCGTAGCCCATTTTAGGAATGTGCGTGGGAATAGATGATAGTAGAGAGCCTGTGGCTTAAACGGCGAACCAGCTTCGGGGTGGAAAGACGCGTCGTCCGCTTTTTCGAAGGCCAGTTTAGTCGCTTTTTGGATGTGGATATGATCAGGATGCCGGTATCCGCCGATCGGGTCGAAGGTCAACACAATATCCGGCTTGATTTCACGGATGTGTTTGACTACCTTACCCGCCACCTCCTCAACCGAATGATTGATTTGCGCATTTGGGTGCTCGTTTTCGGGTGTGTCTGGCATGCCCGAATCGCGATACCCAAGTAGATGCAGACTACTGACTCCCAGGTTTTGGGTTGCACAACGCAGCTCAGCTTCGCGTAAGGCTTGAATGCTGTCATAGTTTTCCAAATATTCATCGTCTACAGTGCCGGCTTCGCCCAGTGTGGCACAGACGAGATGGACGTCGTATCCTTTTTGTGCATAAAGCGCTAAGGTGCCTCCCATGCCGAACGACTCGTCGTCCGGATGAGCAAGCACAGCTAAAATAGTTCCTTTGGTCATTCTTTCCTCTTTGTTGATAAGTGATTTGTAAGATCGAGTATCAGATTGTACGATTATCCTTAACCCACTATTTTGACAACAGGTGCCTTTTGGGGTCTTACTTCAACCTAGAGATGATACAGAAAATATGGGTGTCAGTCGTACTGGGCATCGTCCCGTTGGGTTGCCTGGCGCAGACGATCACACAACATGCGCATTACCGCCAGGCTGACTTCCGGGCGCTCGCGTAATAGTCCTTCGAAGCTCTTCTGATCGAGACATAACAGATGGACATCCCCTGCCGCCGCCAGGGTCGCACTGCGCAAACTGCCGCTGATCACAGACATCTCACCGACTGTCTCACCGACCTTGCGCCGCGCAACTTCTCTATTTTTGTACTCACCCTCCGCGACCAGCACACGCACTTCCCCTGCAACAACGACATACATCTCATCCCCAGGTTCATCCTGCTCGAAGATAATTTCACCGTCCAAATAGTGTTGTTCGGTTGCAATTGCGGCCACACGTTTTAGATCTGCTGGGGAGAGATCGGCCAAGAGCGGCACGCGTCGAAGCAGCAGGATGCGTTCCATAACTGAGAGGGTAGCGATTGTATCCATAGGTTCACCAAATTTCAGTTTGTTTTCAGCGACTTCGCGGACGAACGGGTCCGTATCTGTTTGCGCGATTTGAGATAGCAATTCGTTTGCATTTGGCATTAATTCGGATGAGATGGCAAAGGTAGCGCAGGCACGTAACCAATCGTCTTCGTGTTTTAGGGTTTCTTTCAGGATTTCTTCTGTATGACCGTCGGACTGAACGGTTTCCAGTGGTTCCCAGATGTCAAGCAATGACCGGATCAGGCTGGCATCCTGGATTGTTTCGAGCGTTTCAAGGGCATTCGCGCGCTGATTGGGTTCCCGGCTTTGCAGGTTGTCCATCGCAACTGTGATCGTTTCACGGTCATTCAACAGGCTGAGAGCTCGCAAAACTTTCAGGCAATCATGACGAGCGCGGTCACGGAATGAATCAGCCAAGAGACTTAAAGATTCATCCTGGTTCTTGGTGTTAATCGAGCGCCAATGTTCGTTATAATGCATGGCGCTGGCAATGCGCTTTTCGGCATACTGACGAAGTCGGTCTTCTGCTTGCGTGACGGGTAAATGTGACAACGCTTGAAGAGCACCCTCTTCTGATGCTGGATCAGACAACTTTGCCAGAACGCCGTCCAAAATCTGTGGACCGAGGCGGGCGAGGCCCAAAACTGCTCCCTCACGAACATTTGGATCTTCATCTGAGAGCGTGTCCAATAACGTATCAGCCGCATTCGCTCCACACATACCCAGCGCTATGGCGGCCGCGCGGCGGACGGGTGAAGGGGCATGTCGATCGTTGAGTTCGTTTTCGATTAATGGAAGAACTTCCAGGTCTCCCCACTCCGCCATAGCTCGGATAGCGTAAATACGGTCATCCATTTCACCCAGGACAGACATGGAGCGCAGCATGTCGCGTGCTTCAGTGTGCATCCCAAGTCGCAACAATCCCACGGCTGCGCGGGAGCGTACAAGACCATCTGAATCGCGCAGCATCGGTTCAAGGTATGTTTTCAATCCCCCCGGGTATTTAGCCAATGCGCTCAGGGTTTCGATAGCCTGTGCACGGACCTCCGCTTCCGGGTCATTTAGACGAGATGCCACCTCCAACATAGCTGGGGAAACTTCCGCGCGGGCCAGGGATTGAAGCGCTACAACCTTTACTTCACTTTCGGGATCACCCAGCGCATTGACCAGCGCGTCTTTCGCACGCGGTTCATCCAGGTTGCCGAGGATTTCCGCTGATGCACGGCGTACCAACGGGTCGGCATGTTCTATGCCTTGTATGGCCACATCCACCGTTGTGGCATCTTGTTGGAAGCCACCAAATGGGACTTCCTCTGCTGTGAAGAGGGTTGGTCGGCCTGCACGCAGTGAATCTACCAGGGCCAGTTTGTACGCAGGTCCTGCACGCCAGATGAAGTAACAGGTCGCGACCGCTGCCCCAAAGCCGATTAGATACAGTTGTTGTGGTGAGAACGCCTGCTCACCCACTAACAAAATCGCACCTGCGATGAAGGTGCCTGCCTGTGCGGGCACGCCGTTAATGAACGCCCGCACCTGTTCACGCCTTTCACTTGGCACCGGATTCAATAAAGCTTGCCAGCCTGATACAGCGACGCCATTCATCCAAAGTATCTTGATGAAACGAAAGATCACGATAATAGCGAAAACTTCATAAATAGCAAGCACGCCGAATCCTAATAAATAAATGATCGGGAGCACAAGAACCATAGGAATAATCCCGAAGCGTGCAAACAAGCGGTTTGCCAGGAAGAGAGATGCCAGGAAGGCGCCACCGGTGCTCAGGGCGTTGAACAATCCCAGGAAGCTTGCTAGCGTTTCTTCGTTAGCATATTGTGCAGTTGCTGCTTTGGAGAAGGGCAGCGCAATGGAATAAAACAATACAGAGAATAAAATTGCTGAAAAAGAAACCAGGCGCATTAATTGTGATCGGCGCACGAATTGGTAGCCTTGCTGCATTTCCGCGATAAAACCGGGTTGGTTGCGACGGCGACGGGACCGTACTTCCGGTCGAGCCTTCTGCCCGAGCAGGGATCGGCTAAGTGCAAAAATGACCAGCATTGCAACAAACATCACCAGAATCAAGTTCTCAGTGCCAATCCAATTCACCAGTGCGCTTGTGCCAAAACCACCTATTACCGAGCCCAGGATGCGTCCGGTGTTGAATAACGGGAACAGGCGTTTGCTCTGGCGTGTATCGCACATCATGCTGGCGACGCCCCAAATGACCAGGCTGTTCAGAGCTTCGATGACAGCCATTCCCAGCCATAAGATCGGATAAACGATCTCCAGCTTTGTAAAAATCAAGGCCCAACCACTGACCAGAAGTGCCGCCACGACGATCGGAAGAACGATATAAAGCGTTTCATGGCGGACACGCCCCAAGAGAGCAGTGATCCCCATTGTTATTATGAACGAGAGCACACCCAATGCCATATACATATAAGGCAGGAATTCCACCCCATAGCGCGAGAAGAACAAAGCTTCCACCCCTGTGTTGCCAAAGGTATAGCCGGCGGATGCAAATAGCATCATCCCAATGACGAGGCTTACCATGCGCTCCTCGCCAGGGCGTATCTTCAGGATCTCAGCAAGACGTTTCATCTAGCGCCCGTCCAGGTTGAAGTTGATGAGTTAAGTATCCTTTTGCGTTTGGGAACTCTTCCTGTCATATTTTTGTTGCCCGGGTACTAATTTGTTAGCAAGCGTTTGAGTCGCTTAAGCTCGAAGCCTAGGAAGCCGGCTACAAATTTACAATACGGTCGCGCCATCCAGCGCAGGCGCGGATTTTGCAACTGGTAATACACCCTCAATTTTGTTTCACCATCCGGTTTGGACTCCAGATAGGTTGTCTGCAACAAGATGAACTGTCCAGGTGTGATGCGCATTTCGACCGTATAGTAATCGAATGGCCGCCAGTCCAGGACAGTTTCAAGCACGTCTCCCACACCATGGTTGCAATGATTGATTGCCCCCGGACCGGTACGCCCGCCAGGACGTAACCGTTCGGACCAGCGTGTAAAGGATTCCCACCACTGGTTGCGTTTCCGCGGATCGTTCAACCACTCCCAGATGACGGGCGGTGGCGCGTCGACCTCGAACGTCAGGCCTGCATCCGCTGTTTCGGGCGTTAGGGCCACCTGACGGGTTTCCAGTAAAGTTTTATAACGAGCCTGCAAATTCAAGCCGAATGTTTTGATCGGGTTATTTGCAAACTCAACCGCTTTTAGCCCCTCAGGCTCTATGTTCAGTTTTGATAATGAATCTGCGGTGAAAAGGGCATACCCCTGCCAGCCAGCAACATCGGATACCGGCTCCTTCCACGCGCGCTTACGGACGAACATTGGCGCATAGCCCAATATGCCGTGATTGTCGTCGATGTTTTGCTCGATATATTCACCAAAGTGGACGAAGAATTTCAAGTCCAGTGTATTGACATTCTGGCAAGCCGCACAACCGCAAGTGCGATGCCGTTTAACGCTGGTCAGTTGATTCTTGAAGGCGATATATGTGTTCTCGATCAATTCAAACAGGGATTCCCCTCGTAGAAGTTTGTTTTCAGGCATGTATGCGAAAACAGCATCGCCTTCGATTTGGACCAGGGTAAAAACTGGTTGCAATCGATTTACTAGAAATTCTAGCAGATCATGGATGATCTCCTGTGCATGATCGGATTCAGTCCCGGTTACAAAGGCGTTATATCCGGAGATATCCGCCAGTGTCAGGAAGCCATATTCAGTGTTGGTGGTTGTCATGTTCCCTGAAAGTTCTAGGCGGTTGCTTGAACGGCACGGGCGCCAGGTTCTGCATCCTTGTCCCGGGCGATATGTTTCGCGATATTTTGACAATGGGATAAGGCCATCTTTGAGAATATCATCTTTAGCATCGGACGACGGATAAAGCGCGGCAGGGAAGGCGATAGCATCACAGCGTGCATATGAAGGCGCGTTCCCGCCCCGTCCGAGATCGATTCAAGTCTGTAAGTTTGGCGTATATTATTATTGCCCTCCGTGCCATCGAATGTGAAATATTCGAAAGGCCGCCAGTCCAGAATCGTCTCTATCAGAGAGCCCTTTAAATTTTTTCCATGCGCGCAGTGATTACTTGCCCCGGGCCCGCTGCGTCCGCCTAGGCGAGATTGCGCGGTAAATATTGCATCTCCTTCAGCCAGGAGGGTTTTCTTCTCTATGTCAGTCAACCAGTGCCAGATGACCGGTAGCGGGGCATCGAAATCGAAGGTGAAAGTGAAATCTGCCTCTTCTGGAGAAACAAAAACACGTCTGGTTTCTAGAATCTCTTTGTAACGCGCATGTAAATCGATACAGAAAATTTGAATTTCTCCAAGGTGCTCATAGCTTTCGAACTGGTTGTGAATCTCTTCGATTTGTACTCCCAGACTCTGGATAGCCCGGTCCGTGAAAAGTATATATGCTGTCCAGCCGGTGTTATCGGTGACATGGTTTTTCATCAGGCGGTGAATCATATTCACATCTGAGCCGACCAGTTCACGTATCCCTGACACCTCCTGAACGATGAAATCCCCATGATGAACAACAAATTTCAAATCTAATGTTGGGATTGATAGACAGGCTTTGCAAGTGCAAGTTGTGTTTCGCCGAGAAGTCTCTCGCTGACTGCGAAACGAAACATAAGTGTTCTCAATAAGTTCCAGGACGTTTTCGCCGCTAAGAAAATTTGATTCAGGAACATAAGCGAAGACTGCATCCCCCTCAAGTTTTGATATTGTCAGGAGAGTTTTAAATTCCTTGACAATCGTTTCTAGTAGATCAGTTAAAATTTCGTGAGCGTGCTCTAGTTCGACTTTTGCCAGGTAAGAAGTAAACCCGGAAATATCTGCGATGACAAGATACCCGTGTTGGGTCTTTGCATCCATACAACCGTCCCTTATAAATTGGTTAGCTAACGACAAGAATATTATAACGTAGTTAATAAGGTCAAAAAACTCATATTCGCTTAAAGCGTAATTTGGTTGTATCATATGGTTATGCCGATCAACAAGTTTAACTATCAATCCGCTTTGCAGGATTTCAACGAGGCTCGCCTCAAGGCTTCTTTAGAAGAGGCGCTGGCACGCTTGACTGGCCGGTCTAATGAGTTGCTTTCCTATGATGAAGTGGCTGAAAAGCTAAAACTGCGCGTGCGTGCAGATCGCGGCGTCCATGAGATTCCGGTCGAATCAATCATTGGTAGTGTAGGCCGTTACACTGATTTTACGCGAACCTTCTTGCCCCGTAAGGCAGGAGATCAGGAACGCTGGGCGCGGGTAAAAGCTGTCATGGACGACCCCATTGGAACGGGTTTGAATCCTATTGAAGTTTACAAAGTCGGAGAAGCTTATTTTGTGCTGGATGGCAATCATCGCGTGTCCATTGCTCGGCAGGAAGGACTCAAAACCATTGAGGCGCATGTGATCGAGGTACAAACGGGCATTCCTGTTACCCCCGATTTACAACCGGATGAATTGATTGTAAAGGCAGAGTACGCAGAATTTCTTGAGAAAACGGAAATCAAAAGTATGTTTCCATCTGCGGATTTAAGCGTGACAGTTCCCGGGCAGTATGCGAAGCTATTCGCGCATATAGAGGTTCATCGCTACTTTATGGGTATAGAGCAGCAACAGGAAATCCCTTACCCGGAAGCTGTCGGACACTGGTACGAGACAGTCTATACGCCGTTCCTTGAACCCATTCGCGAACGTGGTCTGTTACGCTGGTTTCCCGACCGCACTGAGACGGACCTTTATATTTGGGTCTCTGAGCATCTGGAAACTTTGAAGAGTGAATTGGGGTGGGCCTTCAGCCCCGAAAAAGCATTAACGGATTTAGCGAAAAAGGATAACCCGCGTGTAGCTTCCGAGGAGGCCGAACCAGGAAAATGGCGTCAATCGAAACTGTATGACCGCTATACAGACCGATTGTTCCATGAGATTCTCGTTCCCGTTGGCGATGGAGAAGAAAGTTTCATGGCGCTTGAGCAAGCCATCTTGATTGCGCAAAAAGAGCCAGTTGCTTTGCGTGGATTACATATCGTCCCCTCCAAATCGAAAATCGACGATCCCAAAGCAAAAGAAGTTCAATCGCGTTTCAATAGTCGCTGCCAGGAAGCGGGTGTAAATGGCAGCCTGGCAATTGTACAGGGGGAAGTAGCTGACCAGATCTGCTCTTATGCGCTGCTCACTGACTTGATTGTGTTGAACGTTTCACGCCCGCCCGAGCCTGGTCTTTCCAGCCTTGGCTCTGGTCTGCGCTCGATCATCTGGCGCTCTGCTCGTCCTATCTTGACTGTGCCTGTGAGAACCAGCCCGGGAGACAGAGCGCTGTTGGCATTTGACGGCAGCGAGAAGTCTAAAGAAGCCTTGTTTGTGGCCGCTTACATCGCAGAGCAATGGAAAACTTATCTTACTGTGATGACCTTAAACGAGAATGGTGATGCGTCTGCATCTGCACAAGATTATGCACGTGCTTATCTTGAATTGCATGAAATAGAAGCGGACTTTGTTTCTGCCCAGGGGCCCATGGATAGCTTTTTGGATGTCAGCAAAGAACGAGATATTAATCTAATCTTGATGGGGGGATATAGTGGAACTGCATTGAAAGAGGTGATCATCGGTAGTCTGGTGAACAACTTGCTGCGGAAATTTGGGTATCCAATATTGATTTGCCGATGATAGTTCATATTGTGTAAGGTATAATGATTTCAGATAAATAAACCTGTATACCTCTCAATAAAACTCGCATTGTAGCATTACAGGGATTTCGATGGGAGAGTGTGATCAATGAGGCAGACTATTTTTGAGCGCTGTGGCGGGTTTTCGAAAGTCAGTAAGGTGGTCATGAGTTTCTATGACAAAATTCTTGATTCGCCTGCAACAAGTCCATATTTTTCCGGGGTCGATATGAAACGCTTGGTCGATCATCAGACCAAATTCTTCGCAGCCTTAATGGGCGGGCCAGTCAGTTATACAAACGACCATCTGGAGAAAGTGCATGCCCGGCTCGGGATCACTGAATCAGCATTCAAGGAAGCTACTTTGTTGATGAAGGATACTCTTGAAGAGTTTGACTTTTTGGATGAAGATATACAACTGGTCGCTGATGAAATGATGGCTCGTAAGAACTATATTGTTGCAAAGAAGTAGCCATGGCAATGTCAGATATTCCCCAACTTGACGAAGCAAAACTGAAGAAAATCGCCCAAAGCCTGAAAATTGGCGTTGCGATTGTCGAACTTGAATCCTGGAATGTTCTGTTCGAAAACGCCAATTTCTTTAAGTGGTTTCCTCCAAAAGCTGATGCGGATGAGCCTTTGACTGAACGTATGCCAGGTTTCAATGCAAGCCGCATCCAAACTCGCCTTGAAGATGGGCGAGCCTATAATTTCGAAATCGAAGCTCAAATTGGGGAACGTCAAATCCCTATCGGTGTTGAAGTTCGGCCAATACCGGAAGATGAGTCCGGACAGGTTGTTGTGGAATGTCACGACTTGTCGAAACGGAAACAGGCTGAATACATGCTTGAATCGTATTCGAAGTTAGCCGAGAGAAATGCGAAGGAACTGGAACGCGAGAAGGAACGGGTCGAGCGTTTGCTGTTGAACATCATGCCTAAATCCGTGTACGAGGAGATGATGGATTACGGTACTGTTACACCGCAAATGTTCAACGATGCTTCTATCTTGATGATAGATTTTGTCGGTCACACAGAGATGGCGATCGCGCGCGACCCGGCGGCATTGGTCACCGAACTGAACGACATTTTCACTGTGTTCGACCGCATCACCGATATGTTTGGCTGCGAACGCATCAGGACGGTGGGCGATGCATATGTGGCTGTTTCGGGTCTTCCTGAACAAACGCCAGAACATGCCCATAACATTGCGCGGGTTGCCCTGAGGATGCTGCGCTATATTGAACGCCGCAATTCTGCTCACCCCGAAGCCTGGCACTGTCGTATCGGGATCAACTCTGGCCCTGTCATTGGTTCGCTGGTGGGGATTCAAAAATATGTGTATGATATTTTTGGGCCAGGAATCAACATGGCGTCGCGTATGGAAACTCTTTCGGAATCGATGAAGATCACCATCAGTGAAAGCACCTACCAGTTGATCAAAAATGATTTCATGTGCACAGAGAGAGGTGAATTTGATGTCAAGGGCTTTGGGATGAATACACTTTATTTCCTGGAGCGTGAGCATCCCAACGTGCGATGATGTTGATGCGATGACATGTTAGATTTTATCTATAACAAAATTCCATTTGATGAAATCTGGTATCACTACTTGACTGGTGAATGGCGGGTGGAACCTCCGAAGTGGTATCAGTTTTATGTCGACGTTGAACAAAAAATATACAAGATCTTGCCCAGTGATCCACATTGTGTTGAATGTGGCATGCCTATGGCTGGTTTGGGAGGCGCCTTACTCAGATTTAATGGCTCAAAACCGTCCAGTTTCAGTTCGATGCTATGCAGTGGTTGCGAACGGCTAGCGCGTAAGAAAGAGAGTGGCGCTGAAATTGAGCTTTCGATGCTCTTTGCTGATGTGCGCGATTCGACGCCGTTATCTGAAAGAACCCCAACGACGGAATATAAGGCTCTGATTCAGCGGTTTTATAAAGAGACCAGCCACGTATTGGTCCATCATAATTCGATGGTCAACCGTTTAATGGGGGATCAGGTCAGCGGACTGTTTGTGCCTCGTTTTGCTGGCAAGGATCATGCGAAAGTTGCTATTGAAGCGGCGAAGGCAGTTTTGGAGGTGACAGGTCATGGAAGTAAAAAAGGCCCCTGGATTCCGGTAGGAGTTGGAGTGCATACGGGCCGTGCTTTTGTTGGTGCGGTGGGGTCTGGGGATGGGGTTAATGAAATCGCAGTCCTGGGCAGTGCGGCAAATTTGTGTGCGCGCCTGTCGTCGCGGGCGGCTGCGGGCGAAATACTCGTAAGCGATGAATCCGCTAAATTGGCAGAGATGCAAGATGAAGCCCAGGAGCGCCGTGTTCTTGTGTTGAAGGGAATCAGTGAAAAGGTCCCGGTACGGGTAATGACCCTCTGATTCCTGAGTATATTTAAACTATTAAGAATATGTATCCAAAATTTCTTAGAGAAGGGACAGAATGGCAAAACCAGTAATTTTTTCGATAGATGATGACCCATCGGTTTTGAATGCGGTCGAACGCGACTTGCGCGCGAAGTATGGGAAGGATTACCGCATTATTCCGATCAATTCGGGCAAGGCTGCCTTGGAATATATTAAAAAATTGCAACAACGCAATGAAACCATCGCGTTGTTCCTGGTCGACCAACGCATGCCGGAGATGAACGGGGTGGAGTTTCTGGAACAGGCTATCCTGACCTATCCGCAAGCCAAACGCGTTTTGTTGACCGCTTACGCGGATACGGAAGCCGCTATTTCTTCAATCAATGAAGTCGGGCTTGATTATTATCTAATGAAGCCCTGGCACCCACCGGAGGACCGACTTTATCCGATTATCGATGAACTGTTGGAAGACTGGAAGATGCACATTCGTCTTCCGTACGAGGGTATTCGTATTGCAGGGACGCTGTGGTCGCTTCCCAGCCATGAGGTCAAAGACTTCCTGACCAGGCACCAGATTCCCTATCAGTGGCTGGATATTGATAAAGACGCAACCGCGCGGCAAATGGTTGAAGATGCCGCTTCGGGCGTTTCCCAACTCCCGGTGATATTCTTCCCGGATGGAAATTCGCTGGTTCAACCCAACCTGAAAGATCTGGCTGATAAAGTTGGGTTACAGACTCGCGCCGATCTTCCATTTTATGACATCATCGTTGTCGGCAGTGGCCCGGCGGGATTGGCTGCGGCAGTGTATGCCGGCTCTGAAGGATATAAATGTGTGGTAGTCGAGAAAGCCGCGCCTGGTGGGCAAGCGGGCAGTAGTCCCAAGATCGAGAATTATCTGGGCTTTCCGGCGGGGATTTCGGGAGATGACCTCACGCGACGCGCGATTTCGCAGACCAAGAAATTTGGGGTGGAAATCCTTTCTGCACAGGAAGCGGTAAAGGTTTGTACAAAGGATGAATATCGTATCGTCCAGCTTGCCGATGGGACAGAACTTTCCAGTCACGCGGTGTTGATCGCTACCGGCGCAGATTTTCATATATTAAGTATGCCAGGCGGTGACCAACTCACAGGTGCCGGTATTTACTACGGAGCTGCTTATACTGAGGCTTCTTACTATAAAGATCAGCACGTCTTTATCGTGGGTGGTGCAAATTCGGCGGCGCAGGGCGCTTTATACCTGACCCGCTTTGCCAGCAAAGTCACAGTCTTGATCCGTGGCCCACGGCCGACAGCGTCGCAGTACCTGATTGATGCGCTGAAAGCGAATGACAAGGTTGAGCTGATGCTGAATACGGACCTGATCGAATTAAAAGGGGGGAATACGCTCGAACAACTCGTGGTCCGGAATAACGTCAGCAATGAAGAGCAGACTTTCGACACGTCTGCCCTGTTTGTCTTTATCGGCGTGCGACCGCAAAGTCAACTTGTAGAGGATTTGGTCAAGCGCAATGAGAAGGGATACATCTTCACCGGTGCAGACCTGTTGGAGGACAACAAACCGCCACGGGGCTGGACCCTCGACCGGCTCCCGTATTTATTCGAAACCAACGTTCCAGGCATTTTTGCAGCAGGCGACGTGCGTTTCGGAACCAATCACCGGGTTGCGTCTGCGGCAGGTGAAGGTTCAGTCGCTTATGCCATGATGAAGGAATATTTGAAGTCGCTGTGAATCTGCAAGACCTACGCAAATCTCCACTGTTTGAAGGATTGTCTGACCAGGAGCTACAGCAATTGGTAGACAATGCCAATCCGGTCTCCTTGCGTGAGGGTGAGACTCTGATGAAACAGGGTGAACCTGGCGATTCGGCCTATGTGGTCATCGAGGGTGGCTTTGAGATCCAGAAACAATCCGGCCCTTCCGTGATCAAAATCGACGTGCGCCAACCCGGCGAGATCATCGGTGAGATGGCCTTACTGTCGAATGCGCCTCGTTCGGCAACTGTGGTGGCCGTTTGCGACAGTCAGACCTTACAGATATCCCAGGATGCGTTTGAAAACCTGCTCGCTACCAGTCCTTCGGCAACGATGGCTGTCCTACATTGGGTGATGGCACGCCTAAGCCAGAACGAGTCTTTGCTCCACCAGCAGGAAAAGATGGCAGCTTTGGGTACCATGAGCGCAGGTTTAGCGCATGAACTGAACAATCCCGCTGCCGCCGCGCAAAGGAGCGCATCGCTTTTGCGGGAAGCCCCTACCAAATGGTTGGAACTCACGCATAAACTTGAACTCCTGGCATTCAAGGAAGATCAGTCGGACTGGCTTAATGATTTTATGCAGGAGGCTACGCGTCGTTTCGATAAACCGGTCAAACTCGATGCGCTGGAAAAGATCGATTTGGTGGACCAGCTTCAGGATTGGCTCGAAGCGAACGATGTCGAGTCTGCCTGGGAACTGGCGCCCACGCTGGTCAATTTTGGATGGGATCTCGAGTCACTGGAGGAGTTGAAAGGCAAGCCGTTTTTCCAGGTCGCCGTTGAATGGCTGGGAACCGGCAGCACAATCGTCACTCAGCTATATGAGATCCAAAACACAACCGAACGGATTTCGCAAATCGTGCGGGCGATGAAGTCCTATACTTATCTCGACCAGGCGCCGCTGCTTGAAGTGGACGTGCACGAAGGGTTGGAAAATACGCTGGTCATCATGGAGCACAAGTTGAAGCAGGGGGTGACGGTTAAACGTGAGTACTCCCAAGATCTGCCACACATCGAAGCCTATGCCAGTGAACTGAACCAGGTCTGGACCAATATCATCGACAATGCTGTGGATGCGATGAATGGAAAAGGCGAGATCGTAATTCGCACATACGAGGAGAGCGACCAGGTAGTGGTTGAGATCATCGATAGTGGACCGGGAATTCCCGAGAACATCAGGTCCCGCATTCTGGACCCGTTCTTCACCACCAAACCGCCGGGCCAGGGGACCGGGCTGGGACTGTATATCACGCACGATATTGTTGTCAACCGCCATCATGGATTGTTGCAGATCGAATCGCAACCAGGGGAGACGAAATTTAAAGTTACGCTTCCCAAGCATATTGGGGAAGATGAGACATCTCTAGAATCACCAAAACAACCAAAGGAGAACTAAAGAATAATTATGGAAAATCCAAGCGACGAAAGTCTGAAGGAAATTTTGGACGCCACGGAAACTATAGCCAGTGTCGGTCTTTCTGGCAATGAGGATAAACCCAGCCACTGGGTGGGCCTTTATTTGATGGGTGAAGGGTTTCATGTCATCCCGGTGAATCCGACAGTAGAAAAAATTCTGGGTGAGAAGACTTATCCGGACCTGGAATCGATCCCGGATAAAGTTGACGTTGTGCAGCTCTTCCGGCCTTCCGAGGCTGTCATGCCATTTGTAGAAAGTGCCATCAAAATCGGTGCAAAAGTGGTCTGGATGCAGGAAGGGATCGTGAACGAGGAGGCTGCCGAAAAGGCACGCGCGGCAGGGCTGGAAGTTGTAATGGATGCCTGTATGCGTGCCACACACAGAAATTTGTGTAAATAATGCAATTTGAAACGCTTGCCATCCACGCCGGGCAGGAACCTGATCCTGCGAACGGCGCGGTGATGACGCCTATCTACCAGACCTCCACGTATTCGCAGGATGGGGTTGGTCAGCCGCGGCAAGGATACGAATATTCCCGTACGCAGAATCCCACGCGCAAAGCATTAGAAGATTGCTTGGCGGCGCTGGAAGGTGGAGAGTATGGATTGGCGTTTGCGTCTGGTATGGCGGCTACGGATGCTGTCTTGCGTTTGCTGGATGCGGATTCACACGTGCTGGCCGGGGACGATGTCTACGGAGGCACGTTCCGTCTCTTTGACAAGGTGTTGCGCCGCTATGGTCTGGACTTTACGTTTGCTGACACGACCGATCCGGAATCAGTGGCCGAAGCTCTGACTCCGTCAACCCGGATGGTCTGGTTGGAGACGCCCACCAATCCGTTCTTGAGTGTGACGGATATCCGTGCCGTGGCTGAGATCGTTCGAGCACATCCCAATCGTCCGTTGTTGGTGGTGGACAACACCTTTGCCACGCCCTATGTGCAGCGTCCGCTCGAATTGGGCGCGGATATCGTCGTGCATTCGACCACCAAATATCTCGGCGGCCACTCGGACGTGGTGGGTGGGGCGGTGGTGGTCAAAGGCCAGGAGCTTTACGGGAAACTGGCCTTTTTGCAGAATGCTGCAGGCGCTGTACCCGGTCCGATGGATTGTTTCCTGGTATTGCGCGGTATCAAGACGTTACCCTTGCGTATGGATCGCCATGCAGCCAATGCGTCGGCGTTGGTTTCGTTCTTATCGGATCGTCCAAAAATTGAACGTACGCTGTATCCATTTCATCCAAGCCATCCACAGCATAAGATCGCGTCCGGGCAGATGATCAATGGTGGTGGGATGATTTCTTTCATTATGAAAGAGGGCCGCGAAGCGGCAATCAAGGTTGCTGAGGGCACGAAGATTTTTACATTGGCTGAGTCATTGGGTGGTGTTGAGTCCCTGATCGAAGTGCCTGCTGCGATGACACACCTCTCCACGTCTGGTTCGCAGATCGCGGTCGATTCCGGGCTGGTGCGGCTCTCGGTCGGCATCGAGCACGTGGACGATTTGCTGGCAGATATTCAGCAGGCGTTGGAACAAGCATAATTTAGAAAATGCAAAAGCAGCCTGGCCTATTTTTGAGGCAAGGCTGCTTTTTATTGTGCGTGGACGGCAACCAGAGTTACATCGTCATCTTGTTTGGAGCCTTGCTGGTAATCAACCAGGGTTTTGAGCAAATGGTCGCAGACTACTTGCGCGGAGGAAGTCGGACAGATACTTAAGGCACGTTGGATGCCCTCTAAAGCAAAGGGTTCACCTTCCGGATCTCGACAATCGGTCATACCGTCAGTGTACATGACTAAGGTAGATCCTTTTGGCAGGATGATGGTTTGTTCGTCAAGCGTAATGTCTTCCCACAAACCTAGAGCCATGCCCGTTGCGAATGGCAGGCGCTTTACAGTGCTGTCGACATGTAGTAGTAAGGGCGGCTCGTGACCTGCGCGCGCATAGGTGAACTCTCCGTCATCGATGTTCAGGATTCCGTAAAGCACAGTAACAAACTGAGTGGTTTTTTCCAAACGGGTGATATGTGCGTTGGCTTTGCGGAGCACATCGCCGGGCGTATCGTATGATTCGGCTTCAGCAACGATCAGAGCGTGTGCGCGCGCCATGAAGATGGCCGCTGGTACACCTTTATCGGCGACGTCGCCGATCAATACACCCACTTTGTTGTCACTGACCTGGAATACATCATAAAAATCACCGCCGACCTGGCGAGCCGGGTCGATGCGCGCACCAAAGTCGAAGCCCGGAGGTAAGGGGAGTACATCGGGCAGGATGCTGATTTGAATATCGGCGGCAACTTCGAGTTCCCGTTCGAGGCGCTTTTTCTCAATCAGTTCTTCCTGGGCAGCCTTCAACTCGTCATACGCTTTTTGGAGCTGACGATTTTTCTCAGTCAGGTCTCGGAAAGTGGCGAAGTTGGTTGAGTCCAGACGATTGCTGAGCACGCGTACCATTGATTTTGAGAGGATGGGATAGTGCTCGATCAGTGCATTGAATTCATCGCGGCTCATCGCCAGCAGTGTTGTCGCTTTGCTGGCCCGGGCAGTAGCAGTCCGTTCGCCGCCAGGGATGATCAGGCTCATCTCACCCAGGTATTCACCGGGCTCGATCTTGTTCAGCAGGAGCTCCTCATCGGTTTCTGCCCCTAATAAAATTTCAAGTTCGCCTTCGGTGATGATGTAGAAGTGTTCGCCTGGCTCCCCTTCGTGAAAGAGAATCTCGCCCGGTTGCAAAGAATTGGTTTTCAGCATGCTTTGCAGGTGGTCAAGCTCGTTTTCTGGCAGAACGCTGAAGAGAGGAATATTTGATAGCAGGTTTGTGTTCATTTGGCTTCCCGTAAGTCCATGACTTCTTTCCCGGCTAACTTATCCTGAATACGGTCTATAACGGTATCCAGATGTCCCGGCTGATGCACGTAATCCAGATTATCTGTGCGGATGGTCAGCACCGGGCACCAGTCGAAGGCATCCAGCCATTCGTCGTAGTAAGAATCCAGGAGTGATAAATAATCGGGTGTGATGCCGGTCTCCATGTTGCGGGCGCGGCTGCGGATACGTGCCATTAGCACCTCCACTGGTGCTTTGAGATAGATCAACA
Organism: Anaerolineales bacterium; assembly: GCA_050115035.1. Classification (GTDB taxonomy): domain Bacteria; phylum Chloroflexota; class Anaerolineae; order Anaerolineales; family Villigracilaceae; genus JAABUE01. Next base: position 50,548 of record JASFRG010000005.1, read on the forward strand.
GGTTCGGGCGCGGCAGGCTTTCAATGACGAGATTGAACAAACGCCGGTAGGCCATGTAATCTCGTTCAGCCACGTTGCCCATGTTTTGCAGCGCGCGTGCGAAGATGTGGAAATCTTCATAGATACTGCGATCAAGGATAGCCGAGCGTGGGTCATGCGCTGCTTCAAGATATTGATCTGCGCGATGTCCCAGGAAAAAAATCTGCAGATGAAACGCCCAGGCATGCATGTCCGCGTAGAAATCGGACAGGTAGGGGTTGTCGACCACTGATTCGTACCCGGTCCACCAGCCCAGGCGCGAGCCGATGCGCTCAGTCAGGGAGGTTTTTCCTGCACCGATATTCCCCGCGACCACAACAAGGTGTTTCGTCATCATGCCATCCTTTGTTTTGTTATTGAAGATATTGTACAACGAAATCGCGCGCTCTTCATAACCGATCTCTATATAATAAAAACCTCAAACTCCCTTACGTTACGTTAAAATCCTGTGCTTCGGATCTAGCATTGATTTAGGAGACTTATCTCTATCCAGAATGTGGGATAATCGCACGATGCTGACTTATCTTTTACAGGGTTTGACGCTTGGCTTTGCTGCCGGGGCACAGCCGGGGCCGTTCCAGGCCTTTCTCATCAACCAGGCCATTACCCGCGGCGCTCGCAAAACGCTCCTGATGGGATTTGCGCCTTTAATCAGTGATGGCCCAATCGTTGTAGCAGCGCTGTTGCTTCTCAGCCAGGTCCCGGGCTGGTTTCAACGCGCATTGCAGATTTTAGGCGGACTGTTCGTGCTTTACCTAGCGTACAGCGCTTACCAGACCTGGAAAAACTTCCAGGCGGATGCGCCTCCCGCGCTTCCTTCCCGGAATAACGACCTGTTGCGTGCTGCGACGATGAATTTGCTCAGCCCTGGGCCTTATATCTTCTGGAGTACAGTTATCGGTCCTTTGGTTATCCAGGCTTGGGAGATTTCATTCTGGTCGGCTGCTGCGCTGGTGGGAATTTTCTATGCGGCGATGATAAGTTTAAATATGGTACTTGTCCTGCTCTTCGGACAGGCGGCTCGCTTTGGGAACCAGGTACGTAAGGGTATGCTGGGGCTGTCCGTGCTGGCGTTGGCCGGATTTGGGTTATATCAGTTATGGAAGGGAATTTTTGTGTAGGGTGTAAAAAACTGACCGGGGATAAACGAGGATAGACAAAGATTTTCCTAAGATCATTGTTCATCTTTGACGTATTGTTTGCGAGGAGTTGCACTGCGAGCGGAATCAGCGCAATCGCTCAGCATCCCTATGGGACTGCTTCCTAACAATTATATCGTTTCCAGCGTTCCGCGCCGTTTGGCGGAAATCTCCACCCATTTGAATAGAAAATAACCGAGCAGGCCATAAAACAGACCAATGCCCAACTCTTGCGCCAGCAGCGGCAGGATGTCCGTTAAAGATGCACCCGCAATCAGTGCTCGCGCGGAGGCAATCCCGCGCGTGAGGGGCAGCGCATTGGAGATAGCCTGCATCCAACCGGGCAGGATGTTTAGATCTACGTTCGCGCCGGAGAAGATCAACAGCAGGAAATACATGGTGTTGTTAACGAACATCACGTTGGCGGTCAGCAAACTCAGACAGCCCATCAATAATCCCAGGCCGCAGGTGCTAAACGTAGTGACAAAGATCGTTAAAGCCAACGCGGGCAGATTGGTCTGGGATAGATCCAGATTGAACAGGATCACACCCCAAAGGAACGCGACCACCACGCCGATGGTACCGTCGATGATGTGCATGAAGGCGCGTCCGAAGAACATCATCATGCGATTGGCCGGCGCGCCAAATAGATAGACCAGCGTCCCGGCCCAGCGTTCGCCACCGATGCTCATGGTCACGCCAAAAATGCCATTGACGGCTGCAATCTGTACTGCGTTGCCAATCACGTAGAAGTGGGCGTTATCCGGGCCGGTGGCGAAACTGCCCAGAAAGGTGAAGAACAGCATCTGGGTCAGTGGCATGATGATTTTGGATGCGGCATATGTGGTCGGGCGCAGCCAGGCAAACAGGGCTACATAAGATAGGATGGTGCCCTGCCAGAAAAGACGGAGGTTAGCGGCGAGCGTTTTCATTGCACATCCAGTGTCGCATCCACACGCGCCTTGTAAAGCATGATCTTGAACAGGCGGCTGGCGATAAACAGGTCAATGAGGCTGAACAGGATCATCATACCCCAGGCGAACAGGGTTTGTTCAACCGGAGCGTTGGCAGTCGATGTCCCGTGTAACGTGATGGCAGCCCAGTAGGGAGGCAATAGATACGAAATTGGCGTTGTCCAGCCGGGCAGCAGCAATACGGGGAATAGGAATCCGGCCAGGATATAAACCGGATACTCCATCGCGTTCTGCCATTGCTGCACTTCGCGATACATGACGAAGACGGGCGCAATGGTCAGGCCAAAGCAGATAAAAGCGAAAACGCTCAACAGAACTGAGATGAAGAACATCACCGGCTGATCTATGTGCAACGAATAACCAAAGAACAAAGCTGCCAGCAGGTAAGCAACAATCATCGAGAGCAGTGACTGGACCACGTTTGCCAGGTTCTTGCCAAAAACGATTACATCGAACGGCGTTGGGACGCCTACCAGCGATTCCAAAGTACCTTGATGGCGCTCAGTTGTAATGCTATTGCCTGAAATGAACAACAAACTGCTCCACAGACCAGTCAGGCCGCTACCGACCACCACAAACATAGCCGCGTTGGCTGCTGTATCCTTGAGCATAAATAGCGCCAGGGTGGCGATGATGATCGGTTGTACTAGAATGCCAAACAAAACGAAACTGTCGTTCATCTGGTGGCGAAGCGTTATTTCTGCCACTGTCAATACGGTACGCCAGTATCGAAAGAGATTCTTGAAGTTCATGCGTGGCCTCCTACCAGACGGACATAGGCATCTTCCAGCGTTGGCTCACGGACGATAACGCGTCCGACGCGAGTGCCGTTTAACGATTCCATGACGTCCGGGACCGCCTCAGCCCCGCGAGCGGTCTGCACCAGCAGCATCTGGCGTTGTTCCTGTTCCTGGACATGCAGCGCGTCCACGAATGACAGGGCGCGCACCCGTTCGACGACTTCCCTGGATGTGCCATATGTCTCGATTTCGATCACGGACAGGTCGGCCACATGCTTCTTGAGTTCGGAGGGTGAATCCAGCGCGACGATTGTCCCTTTGTCGATGACAGCCACGCGCTGACAGAGGGAGTCCGCTTCGAACATGTAATGTGTGGTCAGCAGGATAGTCTTGTTCTCAGATTGCAGGTTGCGGATCACCAGGCGGAAGTCGCGTGCTCCGACCGGGTCAAGACCGATGGTGGGCTCATCCAGGAACAGGATTTCCGGGTCGTGCAGCAGCGTGCGGGCGACGTGCAGGCGTTGTTTCATCCCGCGCGAATAACCTTCCACGCGCTCGTTGCCGCGATCTTTCAGTCCAACCATTTCTAGCAGAAAAGGGATACGTTTCTTGGAAACATCTGGTTCTACGCCGTACAGGCTGGCGAAGTAACGCAGGTTATCGATGCCGGAGAGACGCCAGTACAGCCCGCGCTCGCCGCCAAAGATGAAGCCGATATGCTTGCGGACTTCTTGTGCATCCTTGACCACATCGTAGCCCAGGACGGATGCTTTCCCTTGTGTGGGGATTAACAACGTAGCCAGCATTTTGACTGTGGTGGTTTTCCCGGCGCCGTTAGGGCCCAGCAGGCCGAAGAGTTCGCCTGATTTTATGTCAAAGGAAATATCCTCTACGGCTACAACCTCTTTGATCGAGCGTTTGATCACGCCGATACGAGCACGGTAGACACGGCGCAGATTTTTGATTTCAATTGCGTTCATTCTCTCTCTTTAAGAACTAGGATTGAATTATTTGTATTATTCAAAATATTGAATAATGTTTATAATATACAGGGGTTTATCTTGCTTGTCAAGAGGCAGATACCAATTTTTTACATTTTGACGAATCCTGGGGTGAGGGCGAATTAGGAGGATTATATACATTTTGGAAGCGTAATCCTGATGTTATAAACTTCCTGGCCAATTTTGACTGAGATATGCTAGTTATCGCATTAATTTCTTTCTAATATTCAGTAGGACAGTCGTAGGATAGTCGTTCGTTTGAATGTTGAGCATCTTCGATTAAAATAGCGCTCTTGCTCGGACCTGAATGAAAGGAGATTGGAGCATGCAAAAAAGAAAAATTATTGTAATGCTGACTCTGCTGGCGGCTCTCGCATTGAGTGCGTGCGGTGGAGGTGAAGTAGAACCCACACCAACCTTGAGCGTGGAGCAGATCGAGACCCGGGCGGTCACAACCTACCAGGCACAATTGACCCAGACAGCCCTGGCTTTGCCCACCTCGACACCCTTTCCGACCAATACCCCCGTTGCAGTGGTAACGTTTGTCAGCCCAACGAGTTCATCGGCTGTTCTCCCGACGAGTACAACAGCCGCTGGCAGCGGTGGTAGTTCAGCCTGTTATGGGTTGTCTTATGTCAGCGACGTGACCATCCCGGATAATACTGAGGTGACACCCGGTCAGTCTTTCACAAAGACCTGGAGGGTTTTGAACTCTGGAACATGTGCCTGGGAAGTGGGATTTGTTTTTAATAACGTTGGCGGGAATGCGATGAGTGGCGATGCTGTAACCTTGAGCCAGAGGGTTGAGCCAGGAACGCAGTATGAGTTTTCGGTTCCAATGGTTGCGCCTACAAATCAGAGTGGTGAAGTTCAAGGCACCTGGCGTCTCTCAGATGCCAACGGCAGCTTCTTCGGGGATGGCGTTTTTGTGTTGGTTGAGGTGAGCGGTTCGGCGCCGACAGCAACAAAACCAGCAGCGACCGCGACTGAGGAGACAACAGTGCCAGCAACGACGACAGCTCCTTAGACGTGCTATAATGAAATAGTACGAAAGGAGTTAGCCATGGCTGAAAAGACAACCCGCGGCAAGAAATATGAAAAGCATATCCCGGAAGAGGCTCGCCAGCATTTCCGAGCGGCCCGAGAAGAGATGCGCAAGAGTGTGGAGTTGTTACTTCCCGAAGGATTCCTCGAGCATCGTAAGGGTGCCAGGCGCGAAATGTTGCTGGCTTGGCGCAGCATGCTGGATGCCGCTATCCAACGTATGGACGAGAAAGCCTAATTCTATACTATAAAATCTGAAATGCCACGGAGGTGCGGATTTCGTCCGTTGTTCTCCGTGGTTATTTTTTTCCCCTGTTCCCGAACAAAATCCATAAAAACGCCAGACCGGAGGCGCCCAGCAAACCGCCGCCATAGGTCGCATTGCCGGTATTAACCAACATCACGCCACCGATCAACAGCGCGGCGAAGACAATCCCGCCTGTCAATCTGTCAACGGAGCGAGTCAGCGAACGCACCTCCCGGCTGACCTGCGGCGACCGGATCAAAAGTCCGCTGCCCTCAGCTTGAGATAACACGCGGCTGGTTTGTTCGGGTAGCGCCAGCAGGGTTTGCAGCAATTCACCCAGTTCGTCCAGCCAATAGTCGATTCCGGTTGCGGCCTCTTCTTCCACCAGTTTGCGTGCATAGGGCGCCAGTTGCAGCCACAGATTGAAGTCCGGGTCCAGACCGGTGCACATGCCTGAGAGGATTGCAACGGTGCGCGCTAGGTAGAGCAGGTTTTGCGGAACCTGGAAGGGCATGTTAAGCATCAGATCGCGGTACTGGTGTGCGAACTCCCGGATCTCATCTGAACTGATACTGCGTATCTCGTTCATCGACATCCCCCAGAAGCGGTCGAAAACCTGCGCTTCGGCCTGCTCGATCAGCCTGACGTCTGCACCGGGCAAAAGCATGTCCAGCATCTGGTAGGCTTTGACCACCCGGGCTGCATCTCGCGTACCCACCGCGATGACCAGTTCCCGTAGGCTGCCCCGGATTGATTCGGGCACCCGTGCCACCATGCCAAAGTCTACAAAGGTAAGCTGCCATTTAACCGGTTGACCTTCTTCGGTTGGTAATGGTGTGACAAAGAGATTACCAGGATGCGGGTCTGCATGCACAAAGCCATCCTCAAAGATTTGTTGTAGATATGCCCCCAGCAGACGTTCTGCCACTTCACTCCGGCTGATACCGGCGGCAGTGATTTCGTCATAGTCTGTGATCTTGATGGCGTACACATCTTCCAAAGTCAACACGCGGCGGGTGCTCAGGGCGCGTACAATGCGCGGCACATGCACATCGGGATCGTCGGCGAAATTCTCGTAGAATGTCTCGGCGTTATCGGCTTCCAGTTCGTAATCGATTTCTTCGTACAACGTGGCCGAAAATTCTTTTAGCAGTGAAGGCACATCGGCATGGTCACGGATGGGGCGGTAACGCATCAGCCAGGAACCTACCCTTCGGAGCGCAGACAGGTCCACATCCACGATCGAAGCGATGTGCGGGCGCTGGATTTTGACGACCACTTCCCGGAAGTCCGCATCTATCCCCTCTAAAAGTCTTGCTCGGTGCACCTGACCCAATGACGCGGCTGCCAGTGGATTCGGGTCAAAGCTGGCGAAAGTTTCCGATAAAGGTGCATCCAACTCAGTTTCAGCCAGTTCCCGAATATCTTCGAAGTCTTCTGCGGGAACTTCATCCTGCAAATTGGCCAATTCGTCCGTCACTTCAGGGGGCAGCACATCCAGACGTGACGAAAGGAACTGCCCAACCTTGATCATAACGCCCCCCATGCGGATAGCCAAGGCGCGAAAACGCACCGCCTCGCGCCGGAAACGCTCTGCCCGCGTGCGTTTTATCCAACCGCGCAAGCCCAGGTATCGGAGAATGATTTCCCAGAGGATAAAGCGGGCGATGACCCCCGCAAAAAACATCAGGATACGGAAATAACGACCGCGCAAGCGGGATGGGTTCATGGTCACTCCTGTGATTAGGGTTTCATTGTAACATCGCTTGTTTTATAATCATGACTGGTACTAAAAGTCTCACTTTGATACTTATGACTCCACTGCAAAAAGGGTATTGAACCCTCCTCAAAATAGAAAAAGTTTAATACAATAGGTACATGTTTCGAAAAAACAGCAAACACCAACAACCTGCATTAATAAGCGCTGCCAGCGAACTAC
>JASFRG010000006.1:0-54033 GCA_050115035.1 Anaerolineales bacterium
CGCCGAGCAGCAAGCCTGAGAACATTATGCCAATGGGATTCGACTGGCCGAGGAGAGCAACTGTAATGCCGTCAAAACCTATACTCGTTCCAAACACTGCCGGATAATAACCCAGGCGCAGGATCTCAATTGCCCCTGCCAGACCTGCAAATGCGCCACATAACGACATTGTGAGGACCATCATACGGCGGGGTTTCATCCCAGCATAAAGTGCTGCGGTTGGGTTGGCTCCAACCGCCCGGATTTCAAATCCTACGGTCGTCCGCCACAATAGCCAGTAGCTGAGTGGGATGCAAATAAGGGCGAAAATCACGCCAAGGTGAAGAGTGGTATTGCCAACACCTGTCAGGGTTGCGTTCCCCACAACTGCGGTTCGGGCAAAACTAAAACCGGGAGCGCGGAAGACATCATTCACCAAACCAGATATCACCAACTGGATTATGGCATTGAGCATGATGGTGGTGACCACCTCATGTGCCCCTGTGTACGCTTTGAGAAAGCCCGGAATAAATCCAGCCAGCGCACCTGCAAGCAAACCTCCCAGCAAGGATACGGGAATAGCGATCAAAGGCGGAGCGTCAGCTACACTTACCCCTACTAGGGCGGCTGTGAAACCACCCATGAGAACCTGTCCCGTCCCACCTATATTGAACAGCCCGGCCTTCAAACCGACACCGACAGCCAGGCCCGTGAGCATCAGGGGTGTCGCTGCCACAATCATGTTGGCGATGCCCTTGAAATTCCCGAACGCTCCAATCAGCAGACTCCGGTAGGCGATTAAGGGAAGAAGCAAATCAATTTTCTTCTCCGGGCCGACCAGGCCAGAGGCGATAATGAGAACGGATGCAATCACTAGGGCGAGAAAAATCGACAATATAGGAATGACCACTTGGCCTACGTAAGATTTGTTGCGTCTCATCATGATGTTTCTCCTCCGGGCGTGTCTGGGGTTGTCCCTGCCTGACCATTCGGGCTATTGGATGGTTCTTCGACGGTTGCTCGGCCCCCAGTAGCCATGAGCAAACCGATCTCTTCTTTGTTGGCGGTTGGTTGTCCATCTACAAGCGCTACGATCTGGCCCCGGTACATGACTGCGATCCGATCGGAAAGTTCCAGGATTTCATCTAATTCGGCAGATACGAGCAAAATGGCGGTACCGGCATCACGCTTTTGGATGGCCTGCTTGTGGATGAACTCGATACTGCCGACGTCCAGACCTCGTGTCGGCTGGTCGAGCACAAGAAGTTTCAAGTCGCGGCTGAACTCGCGCGCTACGATGACTTTCTGTTGATTTCCACCTGATAGCGTACCGGCTGCTGACGTCCATGAAGGGGTGCGAATGTCAAACTCTTCGATCTTCTCTTGGGCCCACTTCTCGATGGCCCCATCATTTCTTTGCATCCCACGGGCAAACGGACGGTTATAGTAGCGGGTGAGGACCAGATTATCTGAGATCGGGAACCCCAGCACGAGACCATATTTCTGCCGGTCGCCTGGAACATAACCCAGGCCATACTCGCGACGTTCTCGTACATCCCAGTTGGTGACGTTTTCTCCGGTGATGGTTATCACGCCTTCGCTCGAGCGCCGCAGACCTGTGATGGCTTCAACCAACTCATCCTGGCCGTTTCCTGCCACCCCGGCGATTCCAAGGATCTCGCCGGCCCGGACATCAAAATTTACCCCGCGGACCTCTTCCTGGCCGCGGTCAGATTTAACACTCAGATCCTCGACCGCAAGCACGGTGTCCGCCGGATGTGATGTGCCGCGGTCTACCGTGAGTTGGACCTCACGGCCAACCATGAGCGCAGCCAGATCGTCCTCGTCCGTCTCCGAGGGTTTACGCGTGCCTACCACCTCGCCGCGTCGGATGACGGTAATCCGGTCGGCAATCTCCAATACCTCATAGAGTTTGTGACTGATGAAGATGATGCTGTGTCCCTCTGCAGCCAGCCGGCGTAAGACCGCGAACACTTCCACCGTTTCCTGGGGGGTGAGCACCGCTGTAGGTTCGTCGAGTACCAGGATGCGCGCATCACGGTAAAGCGCCTTTAGAATTTCTACCCGTTGTTGCCAGCCAACCGAAAGCGTTTCTACTTTGGCATCTGGATCGATCTCAAAGCCAAAGCGCTTGCCCAATTCAATGATTCGTTTTCGAGCCTCTTTCCGGTCAAGGAATATGGGGTTTGCCATCGTTTCGGCGCCGAGTAAGATATTCTCGGCTACTGTCAACACCGGGATCAACATAAAATGCTGGTGGACCATACCAATTCCGCGTGCGATGGCATCCGCGGGATCGGAAATCTGGACTGGTTGCCCGTCTAGCATAATCTCGCCCTCATCAGGGCGAGCCAGTCCAAAAAGTATATTCATAAGCGTTGACTTGCCCGCGCCGTTTTCGCCCAAGAGCGCGTGGATCTCTCCTGCTCTCACATCCAAATCAATTTGGTTGTTTGCGATGACACCCGGGTAACGCTTGGTGATTCCGCGCATCTGGAGGCGCGGCGGTGGGGGTTGTGCGACGCTCATATTGAGTCCTTGAGATTAAGATGGTCAAGAAGAAAGAGGCGGCCGGCCACGCCGGCCGCCTCTCGTTGGTTACACGGACGGGATGGCTAGGATACTAGCTATTCCCGCGGTGGCTTGAGTTCACCGCTTGCCATCTGAGACATGGCCTCATCGAGTTTGGCCTGGATCTCAGGGGTAATCAGATCTGCGAGGTCGTGATAAGGAGCTAAGCCAATAGCGGGAGGATTCGAGGCGGCATTGTAGGTCACCGTACCCGCCTGGAAGGTGCCGTCTGCAACGCTTTCGGTAACTGCCTGGACGGTATCTTTAAGCTTCTTCTCGGCGCTTGTTACGATACATCCCGAAAGGTTCGGGAGCGTCTCAACCTGATCGACATCAACACCGATGCCGTAAACATTAGCGTCGCAGGCTGCCTCAAGGACACCCTGGCCGGTCAAGCCAGCCACTTGGAACAGCACATCAGCGCCTTGGCCGATGAATTGCTGGGCAATAGCTTTACCCGTGGCTGGGTCGTTGAAGCCTTTGGCCGCGTCAGGATTGACCTCCTGGGTCAGAGTCACGATGTCGGGGTTGATCGATTTGGCGCCAGCTTCATAGCCTGCGATGTAGGCGACAACTGCGGGGACCCGCGTTCCTGCTACGGAGCCAATCGTTCCGGTTTCAGAGATGCTTGCGGCAACGATGCCAGCCAGGTACCCAGCCTGCTCTTCTGCGAACACGATGCCCTGGTAGTTCGGGAGCAATGTGGCCGCGTCGCCAGCGCATGTAAAGGTTGCGTCGGGATCACCGTTCTCGTCCACGCAGATGCCCTGGTCAACACCGATGAACGTCACATCAGGGTTTTCTTTAGCGGCAACAGTTGTGTCTGTGCCGATCAGGAAGCCAACGGTGATGATGACATTGAAGCCCTGGTCGACGAAGGTTTGAATGTTCTGCTTGTAATCCGAGATATTTTGCGTCACGATGACATCGAACTGGGCACCCATCGCCTCGGCTGCAGCCTGACCGCCTTCATACGAAGCCTGGTTGAAGGATTTATCCTCAAGTTGTCCAACATCGGTAACAACACCAACTTTGAGGGCTGGGGCAGCGGGTTCAGTCGGGGCAGCAGCTGGCGCTTCAGTAGCAGCCCCGCCGCAGGCAGTTAAAAGTACGGCAAGTGTCAGTAACATTGCCAGCATTGGGTAAAACTTTTTCATTGTTTCTTCTCCTCGTGAAATTTGAAAATTGAAGTTTTTTTGTTAGTGTAGGGGGGACTTATGTTGAGTATTTTCACCTCCGATAAGAGTGGGCTCACTAGATAAGTATACAATCCCTTTAATCATTGTGCAAGTCCGTACAATGTTACCAGCCAAAATGTTAACATTAGGCTACCAAGATATAAAAATTACTTTTTTTTGGGTAAATCTATCTCAAATATGCCATTTTTGATTTCTTGCAGTACATCCTTAGCAACGATCTCAAGCTGCTCGTTTGGCCCGCGAAAAGGAGTATATGTGATCTGACCGGCATATGGTCCCGCCAGGATTTCCCCTGTGGATGCCTGTGCTACAAGATAAGATAATGTCTCACCAGGATCATTGATAATTCTGGTGATTAACACGGGCTGTACATCTGGCAGATGGAAATATAAATCATCCTCAGCACCGATAATTGGAATTCCTTCTTTTGCAGCCAGGAGAAAGGCACCCTGGGCCGTGTTACCGCCGAACCCGGTCAGAACATCTGCGCCTCCCTCAATCTGGATTGCTGCTCTCTCTTCTCCCCACTCCGGATCGTTGAAAAGGCTATCGCTGCTGCCACTATCCCTGTACATTACTACGACACGCATGTCGTCATTCTCGTATTTTGCGCCTGCGCGGAAAGCCTCGCAAAAGCGCCAGACCGACTCGATCCCGCTCGATTCGCATACGGCGCCCACTTTGTTCGCTTCTGTGGCTTGGGCAGCTAGCATCCCAGCCAGAAAACCAGCCTGTTCTGTCGGAAAATAGATCGTTGCAAGGTTTGCGTACTCGTTTTCTAATTGCTGATCGATACCGATGAACTGAGTTGCAGGATATTCAGAGGCGACAGCAACTGTGATATCGCTGAGATTTCTCCCTACAGTGACAACCACATCATAATTGTTTTCTGCAAAGAAACTGACATTTTTCAGCCAGTCGCGTGTGTCAATGCTTTCGATCATATCCAAGCGTGCTATCCCCACCTGCGTTTGGATGTTTTGGAGCGTCTCCCAGGTTGCCTGATTCAAACCGTGGTCATCGACTCCGTCAAAAGAAGTCACCATTCCCACGCAGAAAACATCTTCGCGAGCGCAGTTTGCTGGCTGCGGTGTGCACGCTGAGATAACAAAGATGGATACAAATAAAAGGATGGCAAACGAATGAACAGGTTTCATGACGTGTTTTAAATTCGCAGCATTCAAGGCTTTCAGCCTGTTTCCGTTATCGATAGTTTTCCCTGCCTCTAAACTGGCTTTGCCTCTCCACGCCCTACGCCCAACATCGCGAAAAAAGCAAAGGTCATGAATACAAAGCTGAACAACCATAGCCAGCGATACTGGTCTCCCAACGCATCTACCAGGATTCCGCCGAGTGTGGGACCAAGGACGGCAGCCAATTGCGAAGAAAAGTAATATAAACCGGTAAACGCTCCGATGCGCTTCTCGTCACCGTGATCATAAACCAACGGCAGACTGTTCACATTGACCATCGCCCATAAAAATCCTGCCATGACCAGAATAACTGCAAACGTTATTGGGCTTTGAATAATGAAATACCCTGCCAAAGTGACAATTGCCAGCCCGACCAATCCAATGCGGATCGTTATGCCGCGTCCGTAACGCGTGCCGATAAAACCAGCGGGGACAGAGAAGATGATGAAAGAGATGGTAACCAGCCCGGCATAGATGGAAGCTGTCCCGGCTTCCATCCCCAGTGTGAAAACGGCAAATGACGAAAGACCGGTTTCGAGCGCGTTGAATGCCATAAACCATAGTAAGATGCCAAGCAGCACAAAGAAGCCGCTCTTATCCGGATTATTGAAAATCATTTTTAGATTTTCCAAAACTCCCGCCTGTTTTTCATGGTTCTCGGTCGCGATTTTTTCCGGTTCTTTAACAAAGAGAAGGACGACTGACAGGGCCACTATCATGGCGATTGCCCCAGCAATGAATGGAGCTTCGCGTCCAAATGAATTGAACAATATTCCCCCACCAAAATATGCCAGTAACCCGCCTACACCGCCCATCAGATTGATAACGCCGTTGGCTTTGCTGCGATCGTTCGGCTTGAATAGATCACCCAGCCAGGAAATGGTTGGAGAGCGGAATAAGGCCATACCAAAGTTGGTGATGAGAATGAATACAGCAATTGCAATCACAGATTGGGCCACAGGGATGAAGACAAATCCCAGAAGCGCTAAGGGTGCACCAAGTAAGATCCATGGTTTGCGCCTCCCAAATCGGTTCCAGGTCTGGTCGCTCTTTGCCCCCACCCACGGTTGGACAAACATGTTGATGATGTTATCCCAGGTCATGATGAATAAGGCCAGGCTGGGGGCCAGCCCGAAACCGGCGATTTCCGGGATGGACCTGCCCTGTGCTAACAATTGTCTTTCGAATTCGGGATTCCCCGCCTGTAAAAATAATGGAATATATTGATTGAAAATTGGCCAGATAATGCTGATGCCAAGAAAGCCAAACCCTAACAGAAAGGTTCTACCCCAGGGGAACTTTTGCGTTGACATATGATCTCCTTACTCCTGGTTTTGCCAACCATGCGCTTTCAGGAAGGTTTGTTCTTTTTCCGTCAAATTGAGCTTTTCCAACAAGTCTGGTCTTCTCGCCAGCGTTCTCAGCAGAGATTGTTCCCTGCGCCATTGGTCCACTTTTGCATGATCGCCGGAAAGCAGGATTTCGGGTACTTTCCATCCCTTGAAATCCGGCGGACGAGTGAAGTGCGGGTACTCCAGCAGGCCGCTGGCATGTGAGTCGTCCGCAGCGCCATCGGGATCACCCAGCGCGCCTGGGATGAGACGGGTGACCGCGTCGATCAGGATCAAGGCGGGCAGTTCGCCGCCGGTCAGCACATAATCGCCGATAGAGATTTCATCGGTCACCAGGTGCTCGCGGATGCGTTCGTCCATGCCCTCGTATCGGCCGCAGAGCAGGGCGATTCTCTTATGTTGGGACAATTCGTCGGCAACAGATTGGGTGAAAACCCGTCCTTGGGGAGTCAGCATAATAATGGGTACAGGCTGGGGCTGCGTTCGACGCGCGTCCGGTCCCAGTACGGCTTCGACGGCTTCGAAGACCGGTTCCGGTTTCATGACCATCCCACCGCCGCCGCCGTAGGGCGTATCATCCGTGACGTGGTGCCGGTCATGGGTGTAATCACGGATGTTGTGCACGTTGACAGACACCAGCCCGCGCTGGCGTGCACGCTGGAGGATGCTGCTTTCTAAATATGGGGGAAAAACATCGGGCAGGAGGGTGAAAACCTCGAACTGCATACCCTGATTCTAGCATAAGAAATAGATTAGAACGGTCTAATATGCGGCTTGCAGGCCTGTATACGCGATGGTAAGATGACGATATGTATTTGAAAGGCAGTAAATGGAGCATGAACCGCCGTCGCAGACGTCCCAACTGGTTTCGGATTGCGATCCTTTTGCTTTTAATCGCGGCGGGTATTTATTTAGACCGCGTCATCATTCCGACGGTCCCGCAGCCGTTTGTGCCGACAGCCACGCCAACGCGCGACCCGGAATCGTATGCGGTCGAGGCGGATGCCCTCTTCCTGGAAGGAAAGCTCGTACAGTCAATTGATACTTATACAGATGCCATTCAGGCGCGTCCTGATGATGCCACGCTGTTCATTTCACGCGCGCGTGCGCAGATTTACGCCGGGCAATATGCGGAGGCGGAGACCAGTGCCCAGGATGCATTGCTGCTAAGCCCGAACAATTCGATGGCGCACGTCATGCTCGCCTGGGCTCTGGATTTTCAGGGCGATTACGTGGCAGCTGAAACTTCTATCAATCGTGCGCTTGAACTTGATCCCAATAACGCCATAGCGCATGCCATCTATGTGGAAATCCTGGTTGATTCATATTATGCAGGTGTTGGTTCTTTTGAAGATTTAACGAAAGCTGCCGAACAATCACGGGTAGCAATTGAGCTGGATCCCAACTCGTTGGAAACCCACCGCGCTCGCGGGATCATCCTGGAGGCCACCCAGAACTATGAAGAGGCTATCGGTGAGTTTCAGGCTGCCCTGGCCATCAATGAAAATATCCCTGACCTGCACATGTTCCTGGGCCGCAATTATCGTTTTCTGGGCGTTTATGACAAAGCCGTAGAGGAGTTCACGCGCGCCAATGCGCTCAATCCCAATGACCCGACCCCAGATTTATACATCTCCCGCGCCTATGCAGCCGTAGGCGAGTACGCTAAAGCCACCCAGTACGCCGAGACTGCGGTCACCGACAATCCCGTGGACGCTAACCTGCGCGGCAACCTGGGCGTTATGTATTATCGCAATTTCCAATGGAGCGAGGCTATAGAGCAACTTAAGTTGGTAATCGCGGGCGGCGCAACGGATGATAACCAGCCCATTGATCCGATTCCCCTGACAAACGATACCCGCATTGCAGAATACTATTTTACCTATGGCCTCGTGCTGGCACGTACGAATCGCTGTGGCGAAGCCCTGCAAATTGCGCAGCAGATCCAAACGCGCGTTCCGACAGATGAGATTGCGGTTGCGAATGCCGCTGAAATAGAAAATATCTGCCAGCAGAACCTCGTAGCGACCCCCACCTCTGAACTGCCCTCGTTGCCGACAGAGACCCCTGAACCTGAAGCAATTACACCTACTCCTGAATCATGAACCTTAATTCACGTCGGAACCTGTTCTATCGCAAACAAGGGCCGAACATCTACCGTTTGTTTTTCCTGATCGTCATGATCCTTGGGGGGGTCTGGCTGATCCGAAAAGTGGACCAGGGTGAAGTCAAACCCCTGTTCCTGCCAACACCGACTCCCACACGCTATGCTGATTCCTATTCGATGGAAGGCGATGCTTATTTTACAACCGGGGATATGGATGCTGCGATCGAAGCCTATAAAGAGGCTGTCCGCATCGATTCGAACAATGCGGAAGTGTGGGCCAAGCTGGCGCGTATCCAGACCTATTCTTCCTCCTTGCTGACCACCGACAATGCCCAACGTGAGCGTTTGGCCGAAGCGCTAGAGTCGGCTGAAAAAGCGGTTGAGGTTGCACCGGATGATAGCTTCGCACACGCTGTGTATTCCTTTGTACTGGACTGGAATGCCAACCCTGTTTTGGTTGATGATGAGCAGGCCCAAAGTTACCTGCTCCAGGCAGAACAGGAAGCGAACCGCGCTTTGTTGTTGGACAACACGAATACCTTGGCGTTAGCTTTTTACGCTGAAATCCTGGTTGACCAGCAAAAGTGGACACAGGCTGAAGAGAATATTCTCCAGGCTCTGGAACGCGATTCATCGTTGATGGATGTTCATCGCGTTTATGCGTACGTGCTCGAGTCATTCGGGCAATACAACCAGGCCATCCAGGAATATGATAAAGCCATCGCGATCACACCTAACCTGACATTCTTGCACTTGCGGGCAGGTGCAAATTACCGCCGCCTGGCGCTTGAAAGTCCCAATCCAGAAACTCAAACACAATTGTACGAGAGATCGTTAGAATATTTTGCTCGGGCAGCCAGCATCAACGAGCAGTTAGAAGTGGAAGATCCCATCCCGTACTTATCTATCTCCAGGACCTATTCACAGATGGGCGAGTTCTTCATTGCGGCGCGAAACGTACAGAAAGCTTTGGAATTCCAACCCGATAATGCAGATGTTTATGGACAGTTGGGCGTAATTTATTTTAAATCTCGTAACTACGAGGGCTCTATCCCGGCTTTGAAATGTGCTACCCAGGGGTGCACAGCAGAAGAATCATGTGATGGGCGAGGGGGGTGCGGTCCTAATGATACTCCGGCCGAAGTGACCGGGTTAGCGTTGTCACCGAGCACAGTCGTCTATTATTATGTTTATGGCTCTGTGCTAGCTGCCTTGAGTCGCCCACAGGATAACAAATGTCCGGAGGCCCTTGATGTCTTGGCGGAAGTCAAGCGTGATTTTGGCAGTGACCCTGATATCGCAGGTATTATCTCTGCGGGCGAGGCCATCTGCTCGGGGCTGGGGGATACAGCCTCATCCGTTCCAGACTCCACCGCCGTTCCGGATACGATGTCCGAGGAGAACGCGACTCCGGCTCCTTAAGTTTGTCAGAATTTTGTTAGAGTTTTAACTCCCCTCTTGACTTGTGTAATAAAGAACAGTATCATACGAACGCATTTTAGCACTCTATTTAGCGGAGTGCTAAAAATTTGAGTGCTCATATCTAAACTAATTATCAGGAGGAACAAATGGCACTTTCCCTCAAACCCCTCGGCGATCGCGTCGTGGTTGAGCCCGTTGAGCAAGAAGAAATAACTGCAGGCGGTATCGTCTTGCCCGAAACTGCTAAAGAAAAACCGCAGCAGGGCAATGTTGTGGCCGCTGGCCCTGGTGCCCGTGACGAAGACGGCAAGCACATCGAGATGGATGTAAAAGTTGGCGACAAAGTTCTGTATGCCAAATATGCCGGTACCGAATTTAAAATGGATGGCAAGAAACTGCTGATCCTGCGCGAGAGTGACTTGCTCGCGATTATTGAATAATTATTAGGAGGAACGATAAAAATGGCTGCAAAACAACTCGTCTTCTCTGGAGACGCACGTCGTAAACTTAGGAACGGCATCAATGTTGTTGCCGATTCTGTTTCATCTACGCTGGGCCCCAAAGGCCGCAACGTGGCTGTAGATCGCAAGTTTGGCTCCCCCACGGTTACACACGATGGTGTTTCCGTTGCTAAGGAGATCGAACTGGAAGACCCCTTTGAGAACATGGGCGCTCAGCTTCTTAAAGAAGCTGCCACCAAGACCAATGATATTGCCGGTGACGGCACGACCACATCAACTGTTCTGGCTCACGCAATTGTCAATGAAGGCCTGAAGGCACTTGAGGCTGGCTACAACCCGATGCTGCTGAAGAACGGCATCGAAATGGCCGCTGAAGCCGTCAGCGAAGAATTGCGCAAAGTGGCTGTCAAGATCGACACCAAAGAAGAAATTGGTTACGTTGCCACCAACTCTGCCGCAGATGAAGAAATCGGCAACCTGATTGCGGATGTGATGGACAAAGTCGGCAAAGACGGCGTTATTACCGTAGAAGAATCCAAATCCCTGCAATTCGAAACTGAATATGTTGAAGGTATGCAGTTCGATCGCGGCTATCTCTCACCTTACTTCATTACTGACTCCGAGCAGATGGAAGCCTCGATTGCTGACCCATATATCCTGATCCACGAGAAGAAAATCTCCGCTGCACAGGATATTG
Organism: Anaerolineales bacterium; assembly: GCA_050115035.1. GTDB lineage: Bacteria > Chloroflexota > Anaerolineae > Anaerolineales > Villigracilaceae > JAABUE01. Next base: position 11,003 of record JASFRG010000006.1, read on the forward strand.
TCCCCCTGCTGGAAAAACTCGTTCAGCTTGGTAAGCGCGAACTGGTCATCATCGCTGAAGACATCGACGGCGAAGCTCTGGCTACTTTAGTGCTCAACAAACTGCGCGGTATGCTGAACGTGCTGGCTGTCAAAGCACCTGGCTTTGGTGATCGCCGCAAGGCTATGTTGCAGGATATCGCTGTCCTGACCGGCGGCACTGTTATCGCCGAAGAGACTGGCCGCAAACTCGAATCCACCACAGTGGAAGACCTGGGCCGTGCTGAAAAGGTTGTCTCTGACAAAGAGAACACCACCGTTGTCGGCGGCAAAGGCGACAAAGGCGCTATCACCGCCCGAATCAAAGAAATCCGCACTGAGATCGACAAGAGCACCAGCGACTATGATCGCGAGAAGCTCCAGGAACGTTTGGCGAAACTCTCCGGCGGCGTGGCCATCATCCGTGTTGGCGCTGCCACCGAGACCGAGCTCAAGGAAAAGAAGCACCGTGTTGAAGATGCGCTCTCCGCTGCCCGCGCGGCTGTGGAAGAAGGCATCGTTCCCGGTGGTGAGATTTCCCTCATCAATGCTGCCAAGGCTCTGGACAAGCTCAAGGCCACTGGCGAAGAGACCAAAGTTGGTATCAACATCGTCCGCAAAGCGCTGGAAGCCCCCATCCGCAAGCTGGCCTCCAATGCTGGTGAAGATGGCTCAGTGATCATCGACACCGTCCGCCGCACGGCTGCCGAGAAAGACAACAAGAACATCGGCTTCAACGTGCTGACGAGTGAGTACACCGACATGATCAAAGCTGGCGTGATCGACCCGGTCAAGGTTGTGCGCGGCGCGCTCGAGAACGCTGCCTCTATCGCGGCGATGATCCTGACGACCGACGTGCTCATCACCGACATCCCTGAAGAAGACAAAGCTCCTGCGATGCCTCCGGGCGGCATGGGCGGTATGGGATACTAAACCGACAAATTGATCAACCCATTTGTAGGGGCGGTTCGCGAACCGCCCCTACAATTTTTAATTGGTATAATCGACGCGATGTTCCCCCCTATGCGCCACATTTTGATTCGAGGGGCCCTGTTCCTAACCCTGGGCCTTTCTGCCTGCGGTTCGCTCGCCGGATCAACTGCTACACCCACCCCGTCCATTCCCACGCAAACACCGCTTCCGCCTATGCCCACACCGCCACCCCTGGCTGCCATTGTCAACGATGAGTGGATCACGGAGGCAGAGTTCGTGGCTGAGGTGGATCGCTACCTGGCTGCTCAGGAGTCCCTGGAGAACGAGGTCAGCTCGGATGATGCTGCCCAGGTCGTTTTGGACGATGTGATCGCGCAGGTTTTGCTGTCCCAAGCTGCTCGCGCCGATGGATTTGAGATAACGGAAGCAGACCTGAAGTCCAGGATAGACGCGTTGGCTGCCGAGGTGGGAGGCGCGGACGCCCTCGAAACTTGGCAATCCGAGCACGGTTACACGGACGAGTCCTTCCGGTCTGCATTGAAACGGGCTGCCGAATCCGCCTGGATGCGTGACAAAATCATTGCGGAGGTGCCTGGTACCGCGGAGCAGGTACACGCGCAGCAAATTCTGCTCTATAATGAAGAAGATGCGCAGAAAGTAGCCGGTCAGTTAGACGCCGGAGCCGACTTCGAAGACCTGGCGGTACTTTATGAACCGAATACGGGCGGCGAGTTGGGATGGTTCCCGCGCGGATACCTGCTCGAACCTGAACTGGAAGAAGCTGCCTTCAACCTGGAGCCCGGCCAATATAGCGCTGTGATCACAACGGAGGTCGGCTACCATATTCTTTTTGTAGTGGAACGAGACCCGCAGCACCTGCTTTCACCGGATGCCTATCTGGTGATGCAGGAAAATTCTCTGGATGATTGGTTGACCCAAAAACGCGCTGAGAGTGAGATTGTGCTGGCTCCCTGAACGATACTACGCACGGAGACGTCGATGAGCGAATTCAACTTTGATGAACCTGAACCGAAATCTTCCGGGTTTTCAATGCCTGCGATTGGACTGTGGGATATTCTCACAATCTTAGTGCTGCTGGTTACCGTCTGTTTGGGTGCTTATTTCATAGCGGTTTTCATTAATCCAGCCTCCTCTATGAATATGCTCCAACCGGTTTGGACCCCGACACCAACGATTACCCCCCGCCAACTAGAAGCAACCTGGACGCCCACTGCAACGGTTTATGTTCCCCCGACGGCGACTTTGTTGCCTTCAATTACCCCTCCGGCTACTTTGACGCCTGCAAACTTTATTCCGCCCACTGTCACTTCAGAATCGACAGTTCCGCCTACAGCCACCAGTACGCCGAAAGCTCCTTTTTCTGTCTCATCAGTCAATTCTATTGAGAGTATTATCATCCCGCATCTGTTGAATGCCGGCTGTGACTGGCAAGGTGTCGGTGGAACAGTGGATGACCAGAACAGCAGTCCCATCATCGGTATTGTGGTTCGCCTGGCTGGCTCGTATGATGGTAAGTCGGTTGAGTTGACCACCATCAGCGGCATCAGCCCGGAATACGGGAAATCGGGCTTTGAGTTTGTGCTGGGGGATACTCCCATCGATTCAAACGATAGGATTTACGTGCAATTGCTGGATCAGGCCGGTTTGCCCCTCTCGGAAGAGATTCGTATTGATACATCCAGTGACTGCAAAGAAAATCTGGTGTTGGTGAGATTCAAGAAAAATCGCTGATTTCAACTTCATAAACCATAAGCGCTCTCTCGAATATCCTCGAGAAAGCGCTTTTTTCTGTGTTTATCTCGTGTATCTGTGGTTAGACTTCCACATTCCAATGCGCGTACTTGGGGATTTTGGCGCGCACTACCTGATCGAATATCTCCCTGAGTTTCCCGGCGATCGGGCCCATTACCCCTTTGCCAACTGAACGATGATCTACCTTCGTAATGGCCACAATCTGTGCTGCGGAGCCGGTCATAAACAACTCGTCACAGATAAATAATTCAGTGCGATCAATTGAGCGTTCTACGACTGGTAAACCGAGCTCGTTCTTAGCAAGTTCCATGGCTGTTTTTCGCGTGATTCCCTCCAGAATATTATCTGTGACTGGGGGAGTGATTACAACGCCATCCCGCACCATAAAGATATTCATGGCGCTGCCTTCAGAGATATGGCCGTTCTGGTTGAGTACCAACGCCTCGTCGAATCCAGCGCGCTGTGCATCCGTTTTGATCAAAGCCGAATTGGCATATGCGCCGCTGACCTTTCCGCGTGCGGGTATCATGTTGTCATCGATTCGACGCCATGAAGAGACGGTCACGTGCGCATTGGTATCATTCTTGATGTATTGCTTGAAGGGCATTGAAAAGATGGTCAATTCATCTTTGAGATCATGTAAACGTACGCCGATCCCCAAGTCAGCTTTATAGACAAACGGGCGAATATAGATATCGCTTTGCCAGCCCTCTGTGCGAACCAGGTCAATCGTTAATTGGATCAGACCCTCCTCATCATATGGGATGTACATGTTCATCATGCGTCCCGAATTCAGTAGACGATGGTAATGATCAAAAGGGCGAAATATATAGATTTTTTTCTTCTCGTCATTCCAATATCCACGAATGCCCCCAAATACACCGGTACCATAGTGCAGTGCATGCGTAGCGACGCTGATTTTCGCTTCCTCAAAAGGGACGATTTGCCCTTCAAAAAACACGTGTTTCGGGAGATCCATGAAACACACCTCCTGTATGGGATGGGGGATTGTTTGCAGCGATGATTATAACCGATGACCTTTCCGGGGCTTTCCTGACCCTGAGCTTACATCCGTTTAGTGATTTGGACTCCAACGTCAGGAGACGTTGGAGAGGAGCAATTTTTTTACCAAATCCTTCACTTGACAAAAAGCAAAAATTAGATAAAATTCAATTCGATATATATCGAAATAAATTTATGGATGTGAAATATGAACGACCCTCAAAACCTTCTTGATTTTGTCAAAGCGATGGCAGATGCCGACCGCTTGCGCATCATCGGCGTGCTTGCCAGACAGCCCGCTAAAAACTCCGAAATCGCTGAACGTTTGAACATGCACTTGCGCGATGTGGTCGACCATCTGGCTTTTCTTGAACACGTGGGTGTCATCACTCAGATGGATGACCTTTACGAACTGAACGCCGATAAAGTGGAAACTCTGGCCCGGGAACAGTTGCGTGAGAAAAAGCCCGAATACATTCCCGCGCCCGATCTGGATGAAAAATCACGCAAAGTGTTGGTCTCCTGCCTGGAACCGGACGGCACCATCAAACGCCTGCCTTCCCAGCCAGGTCAACTCAAGGTCATTCTCAATTACCTGGTGCAGACCTTTACGCCGGGCGTGGATTACACCGAAAAGGAAGTCAACACCATCATCCGTCGCTTCCATGTGGATGTTTCCGGCCTGCGCCGCGATCTGGTGGATGCCGGTTTGCTGGCTCGTGAACGCGATGGTTCTCGTTACTGGCGTCCTTCGACTGCGGGTTTCGATACGGCAAAGAACATGCCTACTCAACCCTCCGCTCAGGACAAAGTAGGAGATCAAAAATGAGTGAAGAACTGGTCTCCTTCTTCAAAGCCCTGGCGGATGCCAACCGACTGAAAATTGTAGGGTTGCTGGCACAGCAGCCCTACTCCGTTGAACAACTGGCGGCCATTTTGGATCTGCGTCCATCCACCGTCTCACACCACCTGTCGAAGCTGGCAGACGTGGGATTGGTCAGCGCGAAAGCCGAAAGTTACTACAATGTCTACCAGTTGGAGGAAGAAAAACTACAGCAAACGCGATTACTTTTCTCACAACAGGATCTGGCGGCCGTTGTCGAAGATGTAGACCTGAATGCCTACGATCGCAAAGTGGTTGAGGATTATTCATTGCCCGATGGACGCTTGAAAACTATCCCGGCGCAGCGCAAGAAATTGGAGGCTGTTTTACGTTTTGTCGTCAAAGCCTTCGAGCCGGATGCTCGTTACAGCGAGGAACAGGTCAACGAAATATTGGCTCGATATCATGAAGATACTGCTACCTTGCGGCGCGAGTTGGTTGGTTATGGTTTGATGGATAGAGAAGACGGCGGAGGAAAGTACTGGCGTACAAAAGAATAGGTTGCTCATCCCGAAGTTAAACTGCGGGATAAACTTTATGGCCGATGTGGTTGCAGTTCTAATATCTCGTCCCCTGACAAAACACCGCCCAACTTTTCTGCTTCCAATGCCATCACTTTGCTGTTGGCGAAAAATTCAAAGTCGAAGCCTGTGGGGTCGCCTGCTTTTTTGCCGGGAATCGGCATCAAGCGTGCGGTCAGGGGTTTGTCCAGTCGCAATGCCAGCGCGGACAAATCTAATAGCAAAGCGGCGATCTGATCTGCGCTGACATCGCCGGGCAAAGGGACAGTATCCAGGCCCGTGCCACATACGGTCGAGTAGAGTAGCAAATCCTTAATGGTCAGTGTACCCTCAGCGGCGCGTTTCGCCAGCACGGAATCTTCCAGGACAGGCTGCATGAAACCGCTGAAACCGGTATGCTGAAAGTCCGCGCGGTCAACGGCTTCGGTCAGGAGAGCGGCGGAGGCCAACGAACCGTGCATTCCGATCTTGGGAATGCCTATCCTTTCGACCGCCCCACCCAACGACTGTTCATCTGTGGGGAAGGGAGCCAGGGAAAAGTCGATCCCACCGAAGGTCGTCGAAGGGGAAGCAGATTGAAGGTCCGTGGCGATGCGGACGAGAGCTTGTCCGTGTTTTTCGATTGAAGAGACCAATCGAATTCGTCCTTCGTCCACCGTCCACGGTCTGTTGAAGGCTTCCACAGCCAGATCGGCGGCTTCGGTGGCGATTGCAAAAGCCGGGCGGTCTCCCTGGTGATAGGCAGCCGGAAAAAAAGGCGCTCCAGGTGGGACATTGGCGAGCGCGGCAAAGTACAGGTTGCCAAAGCCATTTGGATCGAGCGGCGCACAACGCACGATGACTTTAGCGCAGGCGCGCAAGGTAGCAGGGTGGATGTTGTTACGGTCGGCCATCACGCCGCTGAAGAAGACGTTTTCGGTAGCGGCGATGGCTTCAGGAATAATATCGTAGCTGGCGGGGAATTCAGGCAGGGCGGGACCCAGCGCAGTGTAAGCAATTCCAAGTTCTGTGGCGATATGTTCAATGTCCTGCGCCAGTGAAATAGCCTGGTTGATTTCGCCTTTTAGCAAGGTCGGAAAGGGAATAGTTGCTAAGCGTGTGGTCTGGACTTGATAGCCTTCCGCCTCGAAAGCGGATTTGGCTTCGTCGAGAAACCTGCCAGCTGCTTGAAATTTATTTTCGTTCAGCGGCCAACCTGGGTCGAGAAAGTAGGTGATAGAGCGGATTTTCATACAAGCCTCTTTTTACACAAGGACCCTGATTCACAAAAGGAATCCCTTGTGCCCTTGGTCTTTAGTTTCTCTGTCTCACTACCTCAAACATCAAAACCGCTCCCGCCACACCCGCATTGAGTGATTCAGCATCGCCGGGCATGGGAATGCTCACAATGGTATCCGCCAGTCCACGCGCCTGTGTGCTGGCTCCTTCTGCTTCGCCGCCTATGACCAACGCCAGTGGCACTTCTAAATCCGTTTTCCAGCAGGATTGGCCGAACATATCAGCCAGGAACATTTGCAAACCTGCCTCTTCACAAACAGCCTGGATTTCGGCCCAATCCATGACATGGATCGGCAGCCAAAAATGCGCTCCCATCCCTGCGCGGATGACTTTGGGTGCAAAGGCATCCGTCGTTTCTGGCGGCAATAACACGGCCTGTACACCAGCCGCTGCGGCAGTGCGGATAAGCGTGCCCAGGTTGCCGGGATCACGGATCTGGTCAGGGATCAAGATGAAGTCGGGTTGATCCGGGATGTTCAAGGCTTCCAGTTCGAGGACGGCCAAGATTCCCTGCGAAGTTTCCGTTTCGCTGGCAGATTGCAGCAGATCCCCCGCGACTTCGTCAACCTCAATGTCCGCGTTTTTCAGCTTGTCGACCAGCGCTTTTCCTCGTTCACTTAATCCGCTCGAATACAGCACAAAACGGAATGGCCACTCGGCGGATAGCGCTTCTTCTATTAAGCGCACGCCCTCGGCTAGAAAGGCATTCTCTTCGCGGCGTTCCTTGGGCCTTCCCTGTAGCGCACGCACGAGTTTGAGTTTTGGATTTTGAGAGGAGGTGATCATACTTGCAGAAATGCGTCCATTGTAGGCTGATCGAACAGGACCAACTTGACGATATCTATCCCCGATGATTTATTTTCTTCAAAGTATGTTTCAATTGCTTCAAGAATGACTTTTGCTGCACGCTCTTTTGGGAAGCCGAAGATGCCGGTCGAGATTGCTGGGAAAGCGATTGATTTCAGATCAAGCTCATCCGCCACGCGCAGGGACCCGGTGACTGCTTCCGTTAATTTGGCATCCTCCTCGCCTCGACCCCAGACGGGGCCTACAGCGTGGATCACATACCTCGCAGGCAGTTGCCCGCCCGAGGTCCAGGCAGGATGCGCGTGGTCGACCGGACCTTTTGTCCGAACCCATTCATCCGATTCCTGTTGAATAGTCGGTCCGCCGCGTTTGGATATTGCCCAGGCCACCCCACCGCCATGTTGTAAATGCTCGTTAGCCGCGTTGACAATCGCGTCCGTCCCTTCCGTAGTGATGTCGCCCTGCACAATTTGGAGCATTTGACTTGTGGACAACTTGCGTTCTCTCAGTACTGAGTTCATGGAATTATTGTATCCCAATTAAACGATGAAAGGGCAGGTTTCAAATCTGCCCTCTCTATTCAGTCACCAAATTTGCTTATTTACTGGCTTGTGCCACTACCGCGGCAAATGCGCCTGGGTCGCGGACCGCCATATCGGCCAGCATTTTACGATTGATTTCGATATTGGCCATTTTCATGCCATGCATCAGACGGCTGTAGGTTGTACCGTTCAAACGAGCAGCCGCATTGATGCGTGCAATCCACAACTTGCGCAAGTCGCGCTTACGGATGCGGCGGTCGCGGAACGAATACCACAAGCTCTTTAGCATGGCCTCATTGGCGCGCCGGAAGAGCAGATGCTTCGAACCTTTCTGCCCTTTGGTGAACTTCAAAACTTTCTTATGACGTTTGTAGCCGTGAGGGCCACTTTTTACACGTGCCATTTATTTTTACCTCCTGCAAACCTCGGGGCGTCGACGTCCTTCTCGAACGCGGGAACGCCAGTTGCGCACACCCAGAAGCTGCAAATAAAGAATTCGATAGATAGTAACCTTGTGAGATTACTCTTCCATGTTGGGCGCCAGGCGTTTGACGCGCTTGATAATCCCGCGGCCTTTAACGGGGATCATCTCGCTTAACAAACGCTTCGTGCGCTTAGACCTGCGGCGTCGCAGATGGCTCTTACCACCCTTCGTACGCACCAGTTTGCCCGACCCTGTCAAGCGGAATCGCTTGGAAGTTGCTTTATGGGTCTTCAGCTTATATTTACCTTTTTTCGCTTTGCGAGGCATTGCAATTTGCTCCTTTCACAAAAAAATACCGCGGGTTCAACGTTCTCCCGCGGAGATTCAGCATCTTTCGGGACTTACTTGTACCGCAACCCCGCCTCAGCAGGGCGACCCCTCTTAATTCGCGGCACTATTTTCCGCCGCCCTTGCTGGGGGCCAGGATGATCAACATTGTGCGACCTTCCATTTGCGGGGCCTGTTCTACTGTACTTACATCGGCTAGCTCATGCGCGATCTCTTTCAAATCTTCGAGAGCAATTTCAGGATAATCCATTTCACGGCCACGGAAGCGGACTGTTACTTTTACCTTCATCCCGTCTTCAAGCCAGCGACGGGCATCTCGTACTTTGAAATTACGATGATGTTCGTTGGTCTTGGGTCTCAGCCGGATTTCCTTCATCTCGATTTTGGTCTGAGCCTTTTTCGCTTCCCGTTCCTTTTTTGCTCGCTCGTAGACAAATTTTCCGAAATCCATCACGCGGCATACAGGCGGGTTAGCGTTGGGAGAAACTTCGACCAGGTCGAGTTCGGAGTCACGGGCCATTTCTAAAGCCTGGTTGATGGGTACTATTCCAACATTGTTACCATCGGGGCCAATCAGGCGCACCTCCGAAACACGGATACCTTCATTTACTCGAAAATCATTAGCGCTGATATGCTACTCCTTTTTAGAACGCCACAAAAATTGAATTTAATTTATTGCGGTATAGAACAGACGACCAGCCTGTGGCTGGCTTTTTCGCGGCTCGATGATACCACGAACGCAGGGGAATCGTCAACAAAACTGCACGCTTCAGGCCGAAAAATTGACCTGCCTCCGTAAACTTGTAACAAAAAAAGACTAAGCATTCACTGTCGTAATCCTTTTTTTGGGAGTCTCCCTCCTGAGTGTTGATCCGGAAATTTTGCCACCGAGAAGCACCGATCGTCGCGAGCGACGATCGGTCGTCCGCCCCACGAAGGCATCGGCTCGAGACGGGATGCTACGCGAAGACGGCAGAGTCGCAGAGATTTTCACTCCCAGTGTTTCCGTGATTAATATCTATCAACATGTTATCAACACCGGATAGGGGGACTTCTCTTTTTTGACGGTCTGACTTTATAGTTCGCTCGCCCTTCTACTGATGCAATCCTGCGCTCGTTCGATGAATGTACTCACCTGAATGTTGTTTTCCTGCGAGCCATCGCGCACGCGCAGCGAGACCGTTCCGGCTTCCATTTCGTTATCGCCGACTACCAGCATGTATGGCACTTTCAACAATTGGGCATCGCGAATCTTGGCGTTCATGCGCTCGCTTCGCTCATCCACCTCCACGCGCATTCCCTCGGCTTTGAGTTTCCCAGCAACCTCATGAGCATACTCAAAATGACGGTCGGCAATCGGGATGATCTCTACCTGAACTGGTGAAAGCCAAACGGGGAATGCTCCTGCAAAGTGTTCAATCAATACGCCAAAGAAACGTTCCATACTTCCGAGTAAGGCGCGGTGGACCATATATGGTCGATGTGGTTTGCCATCCTCGCCGGTATACTCCAATTCGAACCGCTCGGGCAAGTTGAAATCGAATTGGATCGTGCTCAACTGCCATTCCCGATCCAGGGCATCATTGACTTTCAAGTCAATTTTCGGACCGTAAAAAGCGCCACCACCTTCGTCAATTTCGTAAGGTAAGTCATGGCTTTCAATGGCGCGTCGCAAAGCCTGTGTAGCTTTGTCCCAATCTTTGGGATCGCCCACATACTTTTCAGGGATAGTGGAAAGATAAGCCTTGAAATCATTCAAACCCAGAGAACGAAGGATATAGAGGGAGAATTCAAGCGCGCGGCTGATCTCAACCTCAACCTGGTCTGGGCGGCAAAAGATGTGCGCGTCGTCTTGAGTAAAACCTCGTACGCGTGTTAGTCCATGAAGCACTCCACTGCGCTCGTATCTGTATACAGTGCCGTACTCAGCATATCGTTTGGGCAGATCTCGATAGGAACGAAGGTGATTCTTGAAAATCTCAATATGGAATGGACAATTCATTGGCTTGGCATAGTAAGCCTCGCCTTCAATATCCATTGGAGAATATATATTCTCCTGGTAGAAATCCAAATGACCGGATGTCTCCCATAGATGTGAGCGGCCGATGTGTGGTGAGAATACCCATTCGTAGTCATTGTCCAGGTGGGCTTGGCGGCTAAAGTCTTCGACCAGTACCCGGATCATAGCGCCTCTGGGATGCCATAGAATCAAGCCTGGTCCAACCTCTTCCGAGATGCTGAACAGATCCAATTCTCTGCCTAATTTGCGATGGTCGCGCCGCTTGGCCTCTTCCAACTTCCATTGGTATTGTTTGAGTTGTTCGGCAGTTTTCCAGGCTGTCCCGTAGATGCGCGTCAGCATCTTGTTGTTCTCATCGCCACGCCAATAAGCCCCGGCAATCGACATTAATTTGACAGCGGACGGATTGATCTGTTTCGTATTGTTCACGTGCGGCCCACTACACAGGTCCACGAATGAATCGTGCCTGTAGACTGAGATTTCAGGTTTTTCGCCTAGCGGCTCGCCGTATTCATCAACGCCACCCTGTTCCAGGCCATCGATCAGTTCCAGCTTATAGGGTTGATCTTTAAATATCTCGCGTGCTTGCTCGGCGGGCAGCACTTCTTTTTCGAATTTGTGCTGTCCAGCAATAATTTGACGCATGCGTTTTTCGAGTTTTGGCAAGTCATCCCGCAAGATGGGCTCTGGCAGATCGAAATCGTAGTAGAAACCGTTCTCGATAGGCGGGCCAATGGTGTATTTGGCGTCAGGGAACATTTCCAGTACAGCCTGTGCCATGATATGCGCCGCCGAGTGACGGATTTTATAGAGTTGTGACTCTTCGTATTTTTCGTGTGTTTGGTGCGACATACTCGCGTCCCTTCTAAAGTTCGCTGGCTCTCCTTGCAATCCGATCCTTCACTCGTTCTACGAACGCATTCAGTTGAATGTTATTATCCTGCGAGCCATCACGTACGCGCAACGATACCGTTCCGGCCTCCATCTCGTTGTTGCCAACTACCAGCATATACGGCACCTTCATTAGTTGTGCATTACGGATTTTTGCGTTCATACGATCGGAACTCAAGTCTGCGCTGGCGCGAACTCCTTCGGCTTTGAGTTGTTTGGTAATGCTTTCTGCGTACTCGTTCTGGCCATCCGTGATGGGGATAACGCGTACCTGTTCCGGTGAAAGCCAGACCGGGAAGGCCCCGGCATAATGCTCGATCAGGAAGCCGACCATACGCTCGTGTGTGCTGAGCGGCGCGCGGTGGATGCAGAGCGGTACTTCTTCTTTGCCATTGCTGTTGACGAATTTCAGGTCAAAGCGTGCGGGTACGGCAAAGTCAACCTGGTTCGTGGCCAGTGTAAACTCGCGACCGATGGCCGACCAGATTTGCACATCGATCTTCGGACCGTAGAAAGCGGCCTCGTCTTCCACTTCCACGTAGGGCACGCCGCCGTTATCCATCGCCCGGCGCACCATGTCTTCCGTCTTGATCCACAGACGCTCGTTGTCAACATACTTCTTGCCCAACCCAGCTTTGCCATGCAGTGACAAACGCATAACGTACTTTTCAATGCCAAACAGCTCGAAATATTTCTTATAGAGATCGATCACGCCCATGAACTCCTGCTCGAATTGCTCCTCGGAACAATAAATGTGTGCGTCGTTCATCTGCATCGAGCGGACGCGCATCAGGCCAAAGAGTTCGCCCGATTTTTCATAACGGTAGCAGGTTCCGTATTCGGCCAGACGCAGCGGGAGTTCCCGATAGGAACGCGGCCGCGCCCCAAAAATTTTGTGGTGCATCGGACAGTTCATCGGCTTGACATAATACTTCACGCCTTCCAATTCCATGGGCGGATACATGCTCTCGGCATAGTAAGGCAGATGACCGGAGCGGATAAACAGATCTTCCTTCGTCAGGTGTGGCGTACGCACCCGGTCATATCCGGCTTTCTCTTCCATCTCTTTTGCCAGATCCTCCAACTCTTCGATCATAATGCCGCCATTGGGCAGCCAGAGGGGTAGACCAGGACCAACTTCATCATCATAGATAAAAATTTCCAGTTCCTTACCCAGCTTGCGATGATCGCGCTTTTTGGCTTCCTCCAGCATGCGCAGGTACTCTTTGAGTTCCTGGGGTTTTTCCCAGGCCGTACCGTAAATACGCGTCAACATCTTATTGTTTTCGTCACCGCGCCAGTAGGCTCCGGCAATCGACATCAATTTAACGGCGGAAGGATTGATCTGCTTGGTATTTTCCACGTGCGGCCCGCGACACAGGTCCACGAACGTGTCGGATTTGTAGATTGAGATTTCAGGCTTCTCGTCCAGCGGTTCTCCGTATTCATCGAAACCACCTTGTTCCAATCCGTCGATCAGTTCCAATTTATAGGGCTGGTCCTTGAAAATCTCACGGGCTTCCTTGGCAGGCAGTACCTCTTTCTCGAAGTCGTGCTGCCCGGCAATAATCTGACGCATGCGTTTTTCAAGTGCCGGTAAGTCATCTTGCGAGATGGGTTCGGGTAATTCAAAATCATAGTAAAAGCCATTTTCAACAGGCGGACCGATCGTATACTTGGCATCCGGAATCTTTTCAAGGACGGCTTGTGCCATAATGTGCGCCGCCGAGTGACGGATTTTATAGAGTTGTGACTCTTCATATTTTTCTTCAGCTTGTTTAGCCATTTTTGCTTCCTTTCTTGAGATTATGCTTGCTACCGTTTCGAGGATATTACGTGGTCCCGGAGCAACACTTGCACCACACTGCGTTCCCTGGCGCCATCCGCCAGGGCAGGTGTGGTGCAGTGCAGGTGAACGGTACACAATCTCCGGACCGCCGTAGAGTAGTGGTTTTCATGGCAGCCTCCAGATAAAAAAAAACTCTCACCCACACGGGGCGAGAGTTATACTCACGCGGTTCCACCCGATTTGAGCCAGACCTGTCAGGTCTCACGAGACTCATCTCATTCACAGCCTGTAACGGGGCCAACCGTTCCTTTTACTTGCTGACAGCAAATTGCTGAACGCTTTCAAAATTCCGCTCGCGGGTGGTTTTCATCGGGGTTTGCCAAAGCAGGCTCTCAACCAATGGCCTTGCTCTCTCTGTCGGCTCACCGACCAATTACTCGTCCCGGTCGTTGCGTTTTGGATATTAGTTGTCATATTATAAGCCGGTTTTTTGACCTGTCAAGCAAAGATTGGGCAAAACCCAGAAAATGTACTCATTTTTGGATGTCAGGAATTGAGAAGTAAATATTTGCATCAAATCTAGCACTGGTTAAGAAATCTGTACCCCCATATATGGATGGTTGCCCGCAAAAAACCAAAATTCATCCCAAATATGGTCGAATGAGGGACTGAATATGTTATAATAGTTATTTGATAGCTAAAAACCAGTTCTGAGTGTTCAGGATGTTCCTAGGAAGTTTGGAGGCATCGGCTTAAATGAAATGATCGGTGGGTCAAACCACCGGTGGGGAGAGTTGATCCGGTTGAACAAAATGTTGTTGAACCTACTATGAAAGCTTCTTGGGATTTGGTAAATCAACCAAATCTTTTTTGTTGCCCCTGCCAAAATATCTGGTTTATTGCTAAATACTATACAGATGGAGGTTTGTTTTGCCGAAAGTAGAACTAAGAGATGGTGAATCTCAAGAAAAATTGTTGCGACGTTTCCGAAAGGTAGTCACCAGAAGCGGTGTTTTAAGTGAAGTCCGAAAGAGGCGCTGGTTTGTTTCCAAAAATGAGCAGAGGCGGATGGAAGATAAGAAGGCGATTCGACGTCATAAAAAGCGCGCCAGAAAACAGCGGGAATATAATAACTAGCTTATAAAACTTGGAGGTGTTTTAATGAGTGTCCAGCAAAGCACTTACTCGAAGGGGGATTGGATCGTACATGCTCACTATGGTATTGGTCAGGTAAAGGGTATCGAGAGGAAGGAATTGGACGGAGAAAAGAAAGTGTTCTTTCGCGTCAAAACGTTTGATAGTGTCTACTGGCTATCAGTGGCAAAAGCTAACGTAGATTACATACGACCTGTCACTTCCGAATATCAAATCCGGCGCGCGCTGACCATGATTCGTAAGCCGCCTAAGAAATTGCCTGAAAACCATACCAAGAGGAATAAATTGATCACAGAGGCGGTCAGGGATCCTTCTCTGTATTCAAAAGCCCGTATGATCCGGGATCTGAATGGAAAACAACAGGAATCCAAACTGAATTTCACCGAAGAAGATGCGTTCCTGAAAATGAAGAAGCAACTCTTGAATGAATGGTCTATCGTAAAAGATATGGACCGTGAGGTTTTGGAAGAGAAATTGGACAAGGCGCTGGAAACCAGCATCGAGAAACTTCCACGAGCTGCATAAATTAGACGAACGAATCTACAAAAAGAAACCGCTCACCAATTTGGAGCGGTTTCTTTCTATGTTGGGGGAATAGATTTGCGAGTAATTTCATTTCTAATAAAAATCTTGACATTCGAAATAAACATGCGTAAAATTTCATGAAATAAATATCATAACAAAAATAGCGTACTTAATTGGGTAGGATTTATGTCAAAAAATAAATGGACTTTTATTACGAATCACGCTGCTGTACTTACTTTATTGAACCGACAGGAACATCTAACATCTCGCGAAATTGCATTAGCTTTGGGTATCACCGAAAGATCGGTTATTCGGATCATCAAAGATCTTGAAGCAGATGGATATATCACTAAACAAAAGGAAGGCAGAAAGAATCGCTATACAGTGAATACAGACCTTCCCCTTCGGCGCAACGATCAACGTGAGGTCCCGGTTTATGATCTTATCCAATTGATTTCTCGTAAGGGATGATAGATTGTAAGTTTGTAAATATGAAGATCGCCCGTTGTCACATTGACCAGGGAACAAAAATACTCTGGCGTTCGTTATGCAAATTGTCTTTTGTTCATTGTGCTATGTTGAAACCAATGAAAAATCTATCCGCTTAATAACATAATCGAGGAAAAATGACGCGCAATGTATTGTCTTTGTGTTTATTTCTATTGCTTTTTGTCGTCCTTTTGGCTGCATGTGGAGGGAATACCGTAGCGGAACCAACTTCGGACGTCGACTTCATCCTGACTGCTGGCGTGGAGACTTTGATCGCCTCGTATTTTCAAACCCAGACGGCGCTCTATACACCGCCGGTTGACACCAGTACGCCGGTCCCTTCGGATACGCCTCTGGCGTTTCCCACACTGGACTCCGTACCCTCATCTCCTACTTCTACCCAGCAGACGATTTATTACACGGCTACCTGGGGTACAAGCCTAACGCCGAGTGTAACTGGCACGGTTTTTACGGCAACTCCAAATGCGAAGTCATTGGCATATGAATGTAAGAATCTGGCCCTGGTTTATGACGTAACCATTCCAAATGGGACAATTTTCAAGCCGGGAGAAGCGTTCACCAAAACTTGGAAAGTGGAGAACAACGGTACCTGTAACTGGGAGTATCCATTCAGGCTTGTTTTCGTAAGCGGAGACCAGATTAGCGGAGAGAGTATACGCCTTGGGAAGACGATCATCCCGGGCAAATGGACGGAAATATCTCTTAAACTGCGTGCTCCCAAGCCAGAAGGAACCTATACCGGCTACTGGCGTCTTTCAGATGAAGAAGGGAATATGTTCGGTGCTACCTTGTCCGTTTCCATAAAAGTAAGGAAAGAACAAATACCAACTGCGACTTCAGTCCCCACATCGACCTCTACGTCTACAAGGACTCCAACGGAAGAATCACCTGCCCCCTAGATGAAATCCTGGCAAATGTGACTTGATACTGTAAGGAGTATATAGATTGAAAAAGAAAAACATATACCATACTTTTTTGGGGTTGAGCTTGCTGCTCAGTCTACTGATGAGTGCATGTGGATCGAAAGATGCCGAGGCAACTCCCACGCTCAGTGTGGAGTTAATTCAAACACTGGCAGTGATTACATTCTCTGTAGGGCAAACGCAGACAGCGATGGCTATGCCCAGCAGCACACCTACGCCTACTGCCACAGCCTCGCCAACGGGTACGAGTACCTTGGCTGTGACGAACACGCCTGGCACGCCGCTCGTGGTGAGCGGAGGAGTACAGCCTACCTCTTCCTGTTACAGCATGGCTTTTGTCTCGGACGTCACCGTTCCTGATAACACAACGATGAAACCCGGTCAAACTTTTACGAAAACATGGCGCGTCAGGAACAATGGATCTTGCGCCTGGGAATCGGGATCTAAGTTCAACTTTATTGGTGGTGAAGCCATGGGCGGCGGGACCCTGACACTTGACAAGGCAGTCAATCCCGGAACAGAGACAGAGTTATCTGTAGCTATGACAGCACCCAATGCATCCGGCAGCCATCGAGGCAACTGGAGGATGACCACCGCGGCCGGAGCGAACTTCGGCGACGAAGTCTATGTGATCATCGTTGTCAGCGGCAGCGCTTCAACATCTACTGGCGTTGTAACACAGGCGACTGCGACAGCAACTCCCACTGCTACCGGAACACCAACAGATACTCCAGACGGTAACTGATACTTTTCATAATAGTAGACAGTCTATTTCCTTGAGGAAAAAACAGCAATAATGATCCCAGAAGCAGTGCCGTACCAAGAATCAAGTTGGTTGTTTCAGCACTTTCCCATAAAAAAATGCCATGCTCTTTTTGATAGGAGAAATCATATGGAAATGATAGGAATAAACTTGAACATTCTCATCATAAATTTGCTCCTTGTCGGCAGTTGGCCTCTCTGCAGCATCATTGCACTGCTTGGTTTGCGTAGAAGGTCTCTCACTGGAACGAATCAGGCTCTTTGGGCCTTACTTGTAGTTGCTGTTCCAGTGTTGGGCGCCTTAGCATTTTTTATTGTAAAACCGGGTGAAAATGATCAAACCTGATTGCCTGAGTACCAGGTAACGTTGAAGGTCAGACACCTGGTGTAGTCATTTCAGAAAGGAGTTCAAATGTCTACTACGATCAATATTCTCGATTCCGTCTATAGTATGGCCCTCTTTTTGATCCTTTTGCCAGCACTTTGGGTTGCTGGAAAAATCATCTGTCACAAATACCAGTGATTCAAAACTCTCGAGGCGAATCAATATCGCTGATAAGACATGATGTTTTGATTTTGTACTGGATTGTCCTTGCAGGCTTATTTATACTGCCACTGACGGATCTGCTGGGCTTGGTTTATCTTCTCCTTGGAACGTTTTTACCGAACGTATACAATAGTGAAGTGACCGGGATGACAACAATGTGGGGAAGCGTGTCATGGCCCCTGTATGCTGGCACACAATTCCTATTTACTTCGCTGGTGTACGGTTTCCTCCTGTTTCGCCTTCGCAAATTCGACCAGGGAATTGTTCTACCTTACTTAGGGGAGATTCGGATGACTAAGATTGAAAGAGTATTCCTCAATCTTGGGATAGCCGGATTGGCGAACCAACTGATTAGCACAACAGTATCAAGGTTTGTCTGGTTAGATATACCGTTCGTGACTGGTCAGATTAGTCAGGGAGCGGTCGGAATAACAATCAGTTGGTTATTGGCGCTGCTTCTTTTATTGTTGGTTTATCTGGTGATCAATGACAGGTTGTCATCCAAAGAAAACGAGCAGCCCATATAAATTTACTTTTTACGAGTTTCATGATGAGAACGATTGACATTCGAAAATCAAACCTAACTGGCCCTGTAGTTGTGATTCTCGTACTTGGGCTGTTGTACTGGTTGGACACTGTCCATATCTCCTGGCGCAGACAAGCATTCCAGACATTCGACACAGAGCCTTTTTTCTACTTTATGATTGCGCTTCTTATTTTGTTTTCCGTACTGGTCATTTTTCTAGCATGGTTGTTACTCGTCTATTCCAGACCATCCTGGGTGACGATCATTTTCTGTTTGCTTGCTGGCAACAGTATTCTGGCCATTTCTAGACCGTTTGACATATCGGTATTGAATCAATCCGCATTATCTGGACTGCTCTATGTGATCTATAGCCTTGAGTCTGCGTCAGTGACCTTGCAAGCCGGAGCTTTCGTTCTCGTTATTGGGCTGGTTGGTTCGGTTCGTATAATTTTGGAAAAAACTCACCATGAAAATGGAACAAAATGATGAAATTGACTATCTTAAATGTGGATTTGATGGAGCAAGAAATGTACCTGTTTTCTGACGCCGCCGGCTATATTGATTTGGCTTAGCGGAAAACATATTGGAGGAACCATGTCGTACTCTAATCGACTTTCTCTGACAATGATCACTTTGTCGCTCGTTGTTCTGGCCTGCGCAATGCCTGCCATCACCCTACAGGATTCGGGGGCGATCAGCACTGCGGCTGCGCAAACTGTGGTCGCCGGGTTTACCCAGGTAGCTGCTTCCGTTGAAGCGTTCCTTACCTTACAGGAACCAACGCTCACATTTACATTTACACCTGAAACACCAACGTTGACAGCTACTTTCACAGAAACGCCGACCCAGACGCTGACTCCAACGCCCTTGTTTACCTCCACACCGGTTGTTCCGCAAATAAGCGTCTCTGTGCCTACGAACTGTCGTGTTGGCCCGGGGAAAGTTTATCGGATGGTAGGAGCCTTGTTGGTGGGTGAAATTGCCCAGGTCTATGGCCGTGATCCCACCGGCAGGTACTGGTACATACGCAATCTGGACGCGAGCAGCGGTTACTGTTGGGTCTGGGGTGAATACGCTACTGTTAACGGAAATGTCACTTTTCTACCAGTTTATACGCCCCCTCCTACCCCTACCCCCACATTTACGCCAACACCTTCCCCTGATTTCGAAGCTGCATATACAGGTATGGATTCTTGTACAGGATGGTGGGCGGAATTCGAGATAGAGAATACCGGCACCATCACTTTCAGGTCGATAGGCATTACCGTCAGGGATACGATCACGGATGTGGTGGTTGCCAGCTTTGCGGACGATTTTATCAATAAGAATGGCTGCAATTCTGCAACCACCAGAGATACACTGGATGTGGGTAGAAGCCCTGTTGTCAGCGGACCAGTCTTCAATTACGATCCGACCGGGCACAAACTCCACGCCAAAATCATTTTGTGCTCGGGTACCGGTCAGAGTGGTACCTGTGTGACAAAGAACTTAAATTTCACACCCTGAACCGGATGACAAACTCTGAAAAGATTGAGACGGTACTTGAAAGAATGCATAATCTCTCAATTTCTCCCTCAT
Organism: Anaerolineales bacterium; assembly: GCA_050115035.1. Classification (GTDB taxonomy): domain Bacteria; phylum Chloroflexota; class Anaerolineae; order Anaerolineales; family Villigracilaceae; genus JAABUE01. The sequence goes on from JASFRG010000006.1 coordinate 30,757, forward strand.
TTGAAGGCGCGCCCGCACCAGGCGGCTCTTTACAGTCCCGAGCGGAATATTCAATGCCTGAGCAGCTTCAGTGTAATCGAATTCATGCAGATCTATGAGCGTGAGCACCATGCGATATGCCTCCGGTAGTTCATTTAATATTCGATATATGTGCCTTGTCTCTTCATTCTGCTCTACAGTATTCTGGACTGATGCAGAAGGATCAACCAACCACGCCGGAGATTCGATTTCATCCCCATCATCGTTCTCAGGCACTAAAGGTTGCATAGGATAACGTTGGGATCGCCGCAGCAGGTCGTAGGATGTGTTAGTCACGATCCTGAGAAGCCAGGCGCGAAAAGAACCGCCTCGGAAACTTCCAATCGCTTGAAACGCTTTGATGAAACTTTCCTGTGTCACATCTTCGGCCAGATCACGATCGTTGAGCATACTCCAGGCATGATTGTAGGCCCTATCCTGATAGGTCAAAATCAGATGATTGGACGCTTCCAGGTCGCCTTTGGATGCCCTGGCGATCAGAGTCTCTTCAGAAACTTGGTCAAATCGATCTTCAATACGCATAAAAAACTCGTCCTCACGAATAAAATTTCCACGATTGGTTACATCTATACTTTAATTTTTTTAGAAAAATTTTGGTGTCAATCACCCTCACAAACCGGTGGACAAAAAATAGTACACCGATCTTTATTGTCTGACCTGAAAGGGTAAATTGCTATGATGGACTACTCATTTGGAAACTGGATTAAACGCCGCCGCAAGGTGCTCGACCTGACCCAGCAGGAACTGGCCCAACGCGTGGGATGCTCCCTTTCATTGATCTTCAAGATCGAATCGGACGAGAGACGACCCTCACGCCAGATCGCTGACTTGTTGGTCGAACATTTGGAAATTCCCGCTGACCAGCGCGACCTGTTCTTGAAAGTAGCCCGACAGGAGAAAAGTACCATCAATCTGGAGAGGGTTCCGCCTCTCTCCACGTTCGAGCCTGTTTCTGCTCCCAAACAGAATCCCAGCAACTTGCCCCTTTCTCCCACTCCGCTCGTCGGGCGCGAAAACGAGATTCGCGTTATCAGCATGCAACTGCTTGATCCTGCCTGCCGTATGCTCACACTGACAGGCCCGGGTGGGGTCGGCAAAACACGTCTGGCCATTGCGGCGGGACGCCAGCTTGAACCTCGTTTCGCTGACGGCGTTTATTTCGTCGCTTTAGCTGGTATTGGAATAACCGAAGCGATCGTCTCATCGATTGCAAATGCACTGGGATTGGCCTTCTCAGGCCCTGCCGAGCCGCTGGTGCAGTTGTCAGCTTTTCTAAGCAATAAAGAGATACTGCTTGTGATCGATAACATGGAACATCTGCCTGAAGGCGGAAATTTGCTCGGCGAGCTCCTCCAGCAAACCCAAAATGTCAAAATGATCATTACATCTCGCGAGCAGTTGCACCTGCAATGGGAATGGCTCTTCGAAGTCCAGGGGTTACCCATTCCCGAAGAAGTGGATGCGAACCTCGAAAATAACAGTGCTGTCATGCTCTTCAACCAGCGCGCCCGTCAAAATTCGCAGGATTATTCGTCCAATGAAGAAGATAAGACTGCGCTTGTCCGTATTTGCAAACTGGTTGGGGGATTGCCGCTCGCCATCGAATTGGCAGCCTCCTGGGTACGGTTGCTCTCCTGTCGTGAAATTGCAGATGAATTGGAACGCACCCTTGACTTTCTGGAGACCAAAAAACTTGACGTTCCCCAACGTCACCGTTCCCTCAAATCCGTCTTCGATCACTCATGGAAATTACTGAATGATGAAGAGCGCCTCGCTCTGATGCGCTTATCCGTTTTTCGTGGCGGTTTCACCCGTGAAGCTGCACTCTCAGTAGCGGGTGCATCCTTACCCGTGCTCTCGTCTCTGATGGCTAAGTCGCTGCTGCGTCATGGTAAGAATTCTGACCGCTACGATTTGCATCAGTTGATTCGTCAATATACGTTTGCTCAATTCCAGTCCTACCCAGACGAAGAAGCACGTTCGACTGAGCAACACGCCCTGTATTACGCAAATTGGATTGCCGCACTGGAGGATCCATTCAAAAGCGCGCAGCAGGCCCAAACTTCGCAATTGATTCGTTCGGAAACCTCCAATTGGCTCGCCGGTTGGCACTGGGCCGTCGAACATCAACGGCTGGATGTTCTTCGTAAAATGTCCCCGTGCTTGAATTGGTATTTTGAAGTGCATGGCTATTATGGTGAGGCTCTCTCCGCTTTCAAAGCTGCCCTGAAGAGATTCCGTGCCGATGGCGCCCCCGGTAATCTCAAGAGCGCTGAAGAAAAATCTGCTTTTGCCAGTCTGGTTGACCAGGTGGGTTGGTTCGAGTTCCGTAAAGGAAACGTGGAGCAGGGATCCACTCTGCTGGCGGAAAGCCTGGAAATTGCCCGTGAATTTAACGATCCGGAAATCCTTTACTACATCTATGGGAACTGGGGTTATCTTGCCCTGATGAAAGGTGACATTGCGGAGGCGGAAAGACTGACAACCGAAAGCCTCAACTACAGCAGGTCTCTCACGCCCTGGCACACCGCCATTCCCATCAGCGTGCTAGGCATCGTTGCTTATCAACAGGGCAAGTTGGCCGAAGCCTATCAACAGTTATCAGAGAGCTTGGAAATCTGGCGCTCTGTGGGCGACCCACGTGGGCTGGTTTTCTGTATGCTTTACCTGGGAATGGCAGCTTTCGGCCTGAACGATAATTCAACTACCGGGTCCATTCTGCAGGAAAGCAACGAGATTGCAGAAGCCAATATGGATCGCTGGGCGCATGCTTTTGGCCTGGATATGCTGGGGATGGTCTCCCTTTCTCAGGGTCAAAATGAAGAAGCGCTGGCACACTTCAAGCAAAGCCTCGCGCTCTCGAAGGAAATCGGCGACCCATTAAACGGCTCGCAGACCACTATTCACTTGGGACAGGCTTATGCCGCGCTCGGACACGATGAGGAGGCAAAACGCCTGTTTCTGGAAGCGTATTTCCACGCGCAACAAGCCAAATGGACGCTCATCACCATGAATGCCCTGGTCTCTTTCACGGATATTCGGAATGGACTTTCCGCGGAATCAAAACTGGGGGTGGCGTTGTCTGTTCTCTCGCATCCCGCCGTTACACCGTACATGCGATCACGCAGTGAAAAAATGCGTGACGAGATGATATCGACTCTCACACCAGGGCAGACCGAGATGGCAGAGAAGCTTGCCAGGGAAAAGAGCCTCGAGGATTGGGCGCAAGAAATTTTGAAATGAGTAGGTAACCAGACTCGCGCTATTGCCCTTCTACATAAAGATAAAAATTAATTGCATGGTCATTAGTATTGACAGAATCGGCACGATTTTCGATTCTTTCAATGTGAAAGAACCCCCAGGTATTCCGTTCTCGGATGCGCTCATTTGGTGCATAAAAAGATAGATGGATGTGCCCAAGTGAGATAGTGCCACTCGGTTGCATGATACGCGAGACAGAATCTTGCACAGATGTCACAACTCTATTCATAAAATCTGTTGATAGGTCGAGTGGTTTTAACAAGTCTGTTAACCAGGTGTTGATTGTAAATTCGTCTTCAGGCCTGACAGACAAGTCAAGCTCTCCCAGAAGCTGCCATCCAGTATCTGAAGTGTTTTTGTGAGATAGATTAATTTGTTTCATAGAGTAATCCAGGGTCTGTACAAGATTGGGGTGACAGTCACTTTCAAGAAAGCTCTAAAATGTGACTGTCACCTGGTGCCATGTAATTACTACGTATGGTTATTATGAATCTGATTTACGCTGCCGGGGGAACACTCTCGGGCAGTTCAAATGATGCTTCGACGCCGTTGACATTGACGATATAATGGGCAGGCAGCAGGCTGCTGACATCTAGCGAGATGACATATTCGAAGGATGTCAGTGTTGGGGCGCAGAGCGCCAGCGGATCGACTTTGGTCGTCAACTTCACTTTGAAGGTGTTGCCAGAGCGATTCTGGCTGACGTTGGCAATCGTTGTACAACCGGTATCAGGCAATTGACCACGTGCGATGACGTTGACCTGGATTGGATCCGATTCCAGGATTTGGATCTCCACGCTTTGTACATCCGCATTCGCGCTGAGATCGGTCGGGTCTGTGGAATTAGGATTCGCTGAAACCCAACAATTGCCAATCGTGTCATTTGGGCACATCACCCGCCACCAGTTGCCTTTGGAGTTGATGCCGGTCACCCTGGCAGTCTGTCCGCTTGCAACAAGTCCGATGATAAAGTAATCCTTACCCGGTCCGTTGTGAATGGAGACATCTTGTAAAGCCTTTACGTACTTGACGTTCGTAGACTCGACAGAACCTGGGAACGGTCCTTCAGAAGGTTTGGTGTTATGGGGGTTCGCAGAGATCCAGCAACTATCAACGATACCCTGGGGACAACGCACAGACCACCACTTCCCGTCCTGACTGATCCCCAACACCTTTAGAATCTCTCCCCTGTGGACCGTCCCGAGCGCATCATGTTGCCCGCCGGGTCCGTCACGCACCACGATCGTATCCAGCGCCACGATGAATTTGACGTTCGTCGGTTGAGCGTCTCTTGGGCGAGGCGATGTATCATACGTGATGTTATCGAACCAGTTATAGCTGTAATAACCATTTTTGCTTTCCAGGCGGATGGCGATCTTATCTTCTCCGTGGAGTTTTCGGGGAATTTCAAAGGTAGCGGTGAAGGTGCCGCCTTTTTTGGAATCGATCGTATCCACCCGGATACCATCGATGCCTTTGGTGCCCATCTTGCCCATCAGCACGTCGAACTTCGTGTCGGCAGGGAAGTTGTTTGCCCGGATGGTGATGTTCTCATCCTCGATAACCGACAGGATGGCGATGGTAGGGACCACTTCCGGCTGGGACGGATTATTCGGGGAAAGTGTTGTAGGTCTGGTAAAAGCGCTGTCCGCGGAAACCCAACAACTGCCGGTAGTATTGTTCGGACAGATAACCCGCCACCAACTTCCATTTACATTTGTTCCCGTTACACTGGCGATTTGCCCGCCGTACAGATTCCCGAGCACCGCAAAGCTATTTCCGGGACCACTATAGATCGATACATTCTGTTGTGCCATGACGAAACCTACAGTAGTGGGGTAGGTATTCGTATCCACGGGCTGTGGTCCGGTGACAGGGATGCCTTGTACAAACCCGCCTTTCGCGAACAATAGACCGTGCCAGTACAGACTGCCATCAGAGAGGTAGGCTACGAATAGAATCGCTTCATCTTTGCCATCTGCTCCCAGACCGGAGACGAACAACGAGTTGACCAGGCCCAGATCTGGTCCCAGGATCAAGACCGGTTCTACGCCGCCCAGCAGTTCGGTCAGATTCTTGGCCGGGTTGGCAGTTAATGTCGAACTTGTGTTGAGATAGTTTGCCTGTAACTGCTGGATGGCTGGTTCTACCTGATAGGTGGTGCCCTCGGAACGCCATGTAGCGATCAGAAAAGCATCATCCATCATCACGCGCAACAGGTCGTAATTGCGTGCATTCAATGCGTCGACGAGTTGCTGGTTGAATGTCACGATACTCCTCGTGATCAGTTCGAACGAGCGCTCGATACCATTGGCATTCACCATATACCTTGCTGGAGGCATTTTGGTCACATCCAGCGCGACTACCTTTTCAAAAGGCGTGAACGCCTGGGCGCACAACGCCAGCGGATCCGTGCTGGTCGTCAGGGTTAAGCGGAGCGTGTTCCCATCACGCACCTGATCTACCGCGGTGATGGTCGTGCAGCCGGCATCTGGCAACTGGCCACGGATGATGGCGTTGGCCTGCAACGGCGAGTTCTCCAGAATTTGCACGTCCACACTTTGTACAATGGCTAATCCCTGTATGGGCGGCGCATCTGTTGGGGCCGGGGTAGGCAGGGATGGTGTCGGCGGCGAAGCGAGAGGGGCGCAGGCTGCAACGAGTAATATCAGTAGCGTCAAACAAATTAAAATCGGTGTTCTAAACATTTTGGACTCCTTCCACGTTCTTACAATAAGATTTTTCATACTGGCTTTATACAGGAAAGGAGTCGGTGTTTGGTGTGTAATACACACACAAGAATCAAGACAAAAAATTGCACAAGATTTGGAAAGAAGAACTCCCATGTTGCCACGGGAGTTCTTGTGGATGATGTTGACGTTGGATCAATGAGCTTCAGATGCTCAAACCAATAATCTACCTGAACTGAATCTGGATGGCTTTTACCACATCATTCTCTTGTGTGATGTGCAGGTTGAACTGACGACCATCTTCCAACCGGCCCTTCGCATTCAAGATCAGCTTGGGATTGGGATGCCCACCGCCGCCTAATTCGGGCGGGAGAGCGTGCGGGTGCAGCGTCTCATCATATTGTTCTGCATAACCGACCAATAAGCCATCCATCCCTTCCAGTTCGCCGATGGTCAGGTCTCCATCCTGCGCAGCCCGATTGACAGCTTCCACAGGAACGAACCAGACTGGCACTGCTTCACCGCTCGTTTTTGCGATTTTCGGAGCGCCGCTCATAGCTTCCTGCCAGAGAGAATATCCCTGGGTAAGGGGCGCGCAACCGAACGCTGCAGGCGGGTCGAAAAATTGCAGCAGATTGAAGTTTGCGGGGACACAGCTGGGATCACGGTAGAAAAGGATCGCAGCCCACTCACCGTCATGGAAGACGGAGTGCGTCACGTCATCGATCCGCGCGTAGAAGGGCGGACCGGGGTCTTCGGCAGAGGGCCAGTCTGTGCGCACCAGACCGCTGTCGGCCGCCGAGACCTGTGACCAGGCAAACGCGCCAACCAGGCTGAGCGCCAACACAATACCGATAATCAAGAAATTACGTTTCACAGTACACCTCCAATAAGTATGATTTGACAGTCGAGAATGTCTTGATTTTTCATTCTCTGTCCATACTGTACGAGGCGACCGCAAAATTATCGTTAAATTAATTGCCTTTGCTGTTTATCTCACCTAATGCGTATTGAATTGCATGTTCCACAGACCACCCGTAGCCGCTTGACCAAATCGTATTGAATTCATCTTCCCCTAAAATTTCCTTTGTCGCAGTCTTTGCCCGTTCATATTCATTTTCGAGGATGACTTCTAACAATGCCCCCAGTTCTTCGCGGAGCGAGTCAACCGCGCCGAACAGCCTGGCGGCCCGCTCGATATCTTCCTCTGCAAAGGCAAGACAGGCGAATCCAGCCAGTGAATAGCCGATGCCGCGGCGATCTCCCATCTGCCAGAACATCTGTACGCTTTCTGCATGATTGGTATTGGCTAAAGCGTAATCGCCTTGCAATCTGGCAATACGCCCAAGATGGAAAAGAGAAAAAGCGATGCCTTGAGCGTTTCCATTTCCATCCTTTACCAACTGGATACATTCTTTAAATTGAGCGCGGGCTAACTCATGCTTTCCCTGAAATGAAGTTCCAATGGCAATAAAGTGCAAAGTGAAAGAAATCAGCCACTTGTCGTCGATTTCTCTGGCGATTTCCAGACCGCGCGCGAATAAGGGACTTGCCAAAGCATGCTCTCCCAGGCCGTTCGCGGCAAATCCCAACCCATGGAGTGAGAAGGCTATGCCTGGCTTTTCATTCACCTCTTCGTACAACACCAGGCTTTTTTCCAGGCTGGTGCGCGCCGCTGCAAAATCGCCTTGCCAGCAGCCCAAGAAGCCTGCGCTCAACCAGGCCAGTGCCAATACTGACGTTGATGCAGATGAACTCCTCGCCAGAATACGATCCAACCAATCCCGTCCCTCCGATAGTTGGCCTCGCGCAAGCCAGAACCAGTGCAGGTTCCCTGCCAGTCTCAAACCTGCTTCTAAATAGGTGAGTTCTGTCTGGCTGAATTTTAGAGCCGTACGCAGATTATCCAGTTCGGACCCCAGGATTTCCAGCCACGCGCCCATTTCCTTATCCGGCAGAAAGAAGCCCAAATGCGGGTTTGCTATCTCGATCAATCCAAGATAGTAATCAAGATGCCGCGTTCGGATCTCGCTCTCTTTGCCGGATTCGATCAGTTTTTTCCGGGAATATTCCCGGATTGTTTCCAACATACGGAAGCGTGACTCTCCGTCATGACCACTTTCTCCGATTGCCATGGACTTATCTACCAGACTTGTCAACAGATCAAGGACTGCGTGCGCTCCGATGCCATCCGAACAAACTGCCTCCGCTGCTTCCAGCGTCCAGCCACCTGAGAAGACTCCCAGCCTGCGGAAGAGTGTTTGTTCTTGCTCAGTCAGGAGATCATAGCTCCAATCGATGGCTGCCCGCAGAGTCTGATGGCGGGGCAGGGTTGTGCGGCTGCCACCCGTGAGCAGGCGGAAACGATCATTCAGGCGTGCGGCGATCTGTTCCGGCATCATGATTTTGACCCGGGCCGCAGCCAACTCGATTGCCAGCGGAATGCCGTCGAGACGGTGGCAGATCTGGACTACGAAAGAGGCGTTGTCCTCGGTTAAAGCGAAATCTGGCCTGGCCGCCATCGCACGCTCGACGAACAGATGAATACTTTCATAGTCCATCAATCGATCAACGAATAATAAATGTTCCGGGTCTGGGGATGATAAAGTGGATACCTGCCATACGGTTTCGCCGTGGATATTGAGGGCTTCACGACTGGTAGTGAGAATCTTCAGATGCGGGCAGTCCCCCAGCATGGACTCGGAGGTTTGTGCACAGGCATCGATGAGGTGCTCGCAGTTATCCATGACCAATAAAAGTTCTTTCGAGCGCAGGAATTGGGCCAGTGTTTCGTGTATGGGCTGATTGGCTGATTCCTGCGCACCCAGGGTTTTGGCAATAGCTTGTGGAATGAGTGCTTCGTCCGTGAGTGCTCCGAATTCGACCCACCACACGCCATCCCTGAAAGCATCCAACAAGTCGGTTGCAACCTGGATTGCCAGGCGTGTTTTACCGCTGCCGCCGGAGCCGGTCAGGGTGAGCAGGCGCGTGGAGACAAGCAGTTCTTTGACTTCGGCAGTCTCGCGTACCCGGCCAATGAAACTGGTGAGGGGGATGGGCAAATTTGTGATCTGGGCTTCGAACGGTTTGGCTTCGGCAGGCGCTTTCTTGATCCATTCGTAGAGCGCCTCTGTTGCGGTTGCCGGTTTTACAGCCAGTTCCTCCCACAATGCCTGCTGACAGGCTTCAAACTGCCTGAGCGCCGCGCTGCGGTCTCCCTGGGACATATAGCAAAACATCAAATGTTGGTGCGCGCGTTCGTTGGCCGGATCGAAGGCAAGCGCTTTGCTGGCAAAATCGACCGCGCGATCATATTCGCTGCGCGAGCGCATTTGTTGTGTCATTTGCAAAAGGGTATCGAGGAAAAGGGAGTGATAATGCTCGCGCAGTGGAAAAATCCAATCCTCGTAGAAGTCTGTAAGAAGATCGTCCTGGTAAAGTTCAAGACTAACTTGTTCAATATCGAAAGCCGAATCTTCGAGATAACCGGAAACTTGTTTCTCAAATTCGAGTACATCTACCCAAAGAGGGTAATCAGGGTTTCGTTCAACATGCTGCCGGTCAGCCAGGAGGAGATCACGGTCTAATTTTTTGTTGATTACGGCCAGGGCATTACGCAAAGAATTGCGCGCTTCGGTGTCCGAAGAATCACCCCAAAAAAGAGCGGCTATTTTTTCGCGGGCGTGCTTGCCGGAGTTAAGAACTAAATATGCAAGCAACGCTTCGGTTTTACGGGTAGAGAGCTGGATGGATTTGGATTCCCGTTCGATCCGAAAACGCCCAAACAGATACATGCGGAGATGTTTCGGGTTTTTCACGGAAGATGAACGGGGCATTTTAGCTCAAGGAGTATTCTTGTGATTTCTTGTGATTAGTAGAATATCATGACCAACTTTGTATGATTATATCTATAATCTTTGATTTTTAGATGTCGACCATGAATATCGTTTATTATTGGAAGTCGTATCATTAAATTAAGACTCCCGTAATGATACGGGGGTCTCTATAACAGTACACGATTTTGCAAATCATTTTTTAAAATAAGGATACGTTAGTACCCTTGGTCAGCAAGCCAGTTTTCAAGCGTGGCAACTAACTCATCTGATTGAGGCAACTTCTGTCGTTCTTCATAAGTAACACAGGGAGTATCTGAAATTGTAAATCCGTGTGTAGCTTTAGAAATAACCGAAACTTTTAAGTGTTCAGGGACAGAGCCGTTAAAACTTTCGTTCAAGGCCATCATATTGTGTTCAGCAAAAACAATATTGTCATTTTCCCCATAAACAAACAGACCCGGAACGGTGACATTATGCAAGGCCTCATACGGATCGTAATCAATAATGTTGGCGACAAAACCGATCTCGCCAAAAGGGATGAACTTCCCAAGTGCGCCCCCAAAACGCGTGAGATGAAAGTTGTTCGCGATTTTCTTTTCCAACTCTTCCCCTTTGAAACCTTCACATATATACGCGCCTCGATAGTTATCTTCCATATTTCCAATGACTGTAGTAGTTGGCCCGGCTAGGCTGATGAAGAAAGCGATATCTTCATGCTGCGAGGCGACCAGGTTGACGACCCAGCCGCCCTGGGAATGGCCGATCACACCGATATTTTGCGAATCGATTGCAGGATGAGATTTTAGAAATTCCACGGCGGCGTAGGCATCCTCTGCGCGCCCCTGGATGCTGTTGTTGAGCCAACTACCTTCGGATTGCCCCATGCCACGTTTATTGAAATAGAAGACCGCAAAATTACGGGGTAAGAAGATGCCCTGAATAAATGTTTCGAGAAACCCATTTGAATACCCTTGATATAGGCCGTCCCCGGAACCGCCGACGAATACAACCGCCGGTTTCTTGTCTGCGCCGCCCACAGGCAGGATCAAGTCGGCTTCGAGCATCAGGCCGTCGTTCTTGATAAATGTGCTTTCGCGAATGACATCTGGTCCGCTGACTGAGTCGATCCAGGCTTGTTTGGGCTGCGTCGGGTAAGGTTGGTCAGCTCTATAGCCCAGGATGCCAATTGAAATTATGATAATCAGAACAATTCCGATAGCGATCGTTTTTTTGTTAATCGACTTCATGATTATTCCTTATTTCTTGTAACTTATAACTTCGCAGAGTACAGTCAGCAACCCAATTGCGAATTTTTATGGGCAGCGCATTTCATCCCCCGGTTGTGTTCCCATCACAAGATGGGAATCTGGATCAGGACAGACGGATAATGCCACGCTCGATGGCGGTGGTCACGGCGGCTGTTCGATCAGAGACGCCCAGTTTCTGGTAAATCTGGAGCAAATGCGACTTGACTGTCGCTGTACTGACGTGTAACTTCTCGCCCACATCCTGGTTACTGGCACCGCGCGCCACCAACATAAGCACATCGATTTCACGGGCAGTGAGCGCAGTATCGCCTTTATCCCGCACCTTGCTCATGAGACGGGCTGCTACCGGTGGAGCCAGCACAGTCTCGCCTTTGGCAGTAGCCCGCACGGCTCGGAACAACTCCTCCCGCGGCGCATCCTTGAGCAGGTAGCCGGTGGCGCCAGCCTCCACTGCGCGGACGATGTCGGCGTCCGTGTCGTAGGTGGTCAGGATCAGAATGTGAATGTCGGGATGGCTATCTTTGATCTTGCCAATCGCTTCCACGCCGTCCATTTCGGGCATGCGCAAGTCTAGCAGTACCACATCCGGTGTATGTTTTGATGTCTGATCGAGTGCTTCCCGTCCGTTTTCGGCTTCGGCGATCACTTCAAAGTCCGGTTGGGTTTCCAACATGCCGCGGATGCCTGCACGTACCACGGGGTGGTCATCAGCCATAAGGATTTTGATGGTTTCCATAATTACTCCTGTTCATTAACGGGTAAAGCGATAGCAACCGTGCATCCTTTTCCCGGTCTACCTTCAATCGTCAACTCTCCGCCAAGCTGCTCGACCTGCTCGCGGATGGATTCCAGCCCAAAGCCGCTGCCAGAACTTCGCCGAGCGAGAGATTCTGTGTCACAGCCCCGGCCATTGTCTTGCACGTCCAACGCAACCAATGTATCCATGTAGGTCAGGGTGACGGTCACTTGCGTGGCCTGGGCATGCTTCTGGATGTTGGTCAACGCTTCACGGGTGGTACGTACCAGGGTGGTCTCAACATCGGGGTGCAGTTGGCGGGCATCACCGGATGATGAGAATTCTACAGATATATTGTTTGTTGCGGCCCAATTGTCAGTCACTTTTTCAAGCGATTCTGCCAGTGGCGCCACCTGTTGCAAATCGGGGCGCAGGGCCCAGGTCATCTGTCGGGCGGCGGTCAGGTTGTCACGTGCAGTCTGGCGAGCCTGGTTGAGCAATCCCTGTAAATCTGCCTGCGGCGCTTCGGGGTGTTGCTCCAGTTTGGCTTCAGCTATTTCGAGGTGGGTCACGATACTGATGAAGCCCTGTGTCAGCGAGTCATGGATTTCGGCTGCCAACCGTTGACGTTCCTGCGTAATGCCCATCTGATGCGCCTGCTCGAGCAGCTTCAGGTTCTCCAGTGAGAGCGCCACCTGCTCGGCAATCGTCAGGTAGTTTTGGATGGCGTTGCGCGAGAAGCCATCCCGGCTGCGAGAACCAACGATCAAGGTTTCATTCACATGAGAAAGCGGCAGCACCAACAGGGAGTGGATGCCGGTATCAGCCAGGGGCAACTGAGTCCCTTTCAAAACGGTGGCCGGTTCAAATGTCGATGGAAGCACGGGGATGGATGTCGGGATGGCCCGGTTTGGAGAAGAAGTCCAGGCTGAAGCTGAATCCACATTCCCATCCCGATCCACCAGAGCGACCAACACGACCAAAGGGCGTGCGAGTTGTTCCCCAATCGCTTTGAGGATCCCCGCACGATCGGCGCCTTTTAGCGCCTGGCTGGTGCGATAGACTGCCTCGCGATTCTTGAGAATGACCTCGCCGCGATAGGCCCCAAACCATGCGATGGGGATTACGATTGTATTACTGATGTGCTCGTATATTTGAAGCGATGGAGAAAATATAGCATCCAATATCACAGTGGTTGTTAGCAATACCACTCCAAATACGAATCCGTGCGTGCGCGGTGCAACGCGGACTTTGATCGCCAGCCAAATGGACGCTATGAGTGTCAGCAACCCAAAAATTATCGGGCCAACCTGTGCGCCAAGGGTGCCAGAGAATTGGGTTATCTCTTCGAAGCTGAGAGAATTCCCTGTCGCCGAGTTGCGGGCAACATAGATCGAGATGATCATGAACATGATAATTTGAATGGAAACCATGACAGCGAAGGTGGCTCCGAAGATCCACCTCCACTGTACCTCTTTCAGGCTATTCTTGATTTGGGTGAGAGTTGTTTGCATTTCCATATGTCAAGTATACAAGAATTTGCAGATGCGATTGTGCAATATCAGTTCTGTTTCTCTGCCAACTTCACCAGTTTTTTGGAGAAAATTGTGAAGAATGCCATGCCACCAAGGGCTACCCATCCCAGCAAGTCGCCCAGTTTCAGATACAGGCTGTCGGCTGTACCGAGCGGTAGGTTGGCGACTAGAATGGCCTGCGTGGGTTCCACCGAAGCTGTCAGTTCCAGGATGCGCCCGTATGGGTCCACAATGGCGGAGTCGAAGGCTTTTTCGGCGTTGACGATGCCCGTGCGAGTTTCAATCGCGCGGAAGACGAGATGCACGTTCTGTTTTTCGGCGATGCCTTCCCAGTCACTGGAGGGGGCGACGATGATCTGCGCACCCTGGTTGGCCATCTTGCGGGTGACATCGGTGTAGTTGAGGTCGTAGCAGATGATGGAGCCCAGTGTTCCCAGCGGGGTTTCGAACACGGGGTAGGTGCCCACATTCAGGCCGTAAGGTTCGCCCGCAAACAGAACAGGGTGGGATTTCGCGTAGAGTTCGGAGAATTCACCATCCGGGGATAAGATCACCACTTCGTTGCGGACGCCTTCTTCTTCGAACACACCGTAAGGCAGCACCAAATAAGCGTTTGTTTCGGCAGCCAGCGCCTGTAGTTCGGCGGTGAATTCCTGTTGGGGCACAAAAGGCAGGGCCAACTCGCTCCAGGAGATGATCTCAGCGCCCTGTGCGGCGGCTTGACGGGTCAGATCAGTGAGCAGGTCCAGGCGAGCTCGAGCATCCATATCGGGGCTGGAAAATGAAACTTCAACTTCACCCATCTGAATGGCGGCAACACGGACCGTCTCGGGGGTTGCGGGGGCGGACGTGTACTGAACCAGGCTGATCCCGATCCAGACCAGTGCGGCGGCTCCGATCCCGATCAACCAGCGGCGGGTCGCGGTTTGGGAGACGGCGGGAGCAGCGTCTAAATCCCAGCGCTGATCAAAACCGAGCAGAGCGGCTTGTCCCAGGCCAAAGTTGATGAACATAATCAGCAAGCTCAATCCGTAGATGCTGAAGATCGAAACGGGCTGGATGAGCCAGGCCTGGCTCCACAAAGTGTAGTTGACGAAGCCCCAGGTGGCCAAGCCGGGAATGAAGGTGCGGATGATCTCGAAGCCGACCCAGCTGAAAACGCCGTTCAAAATGAACCAGCGATAATGGGTCTGTTCGTGGAAAGCGCGCAGTCGTTTTTCCGCCAGTAGATTGATGATGAATCCGATGGCGGGCAGGGCCAGCATGATTCCACCCGGGAAAAACGTCGGGCCAAAGTAGAGATAGAGCCAGGTGCCGATCATGACGGCCGGAGCCAGGCTGGAGAATTTGGCGGGCATTACTCTGTACTGGGCGATGATGAGCGGGAGGAAAGCGACGAACACCAGCGGCCAGAGGTTGTACGGTGCGAACGCGGCAGTGAGCATGATCCCGCTAAATAGGGATAAGGCCACACCTGCAGCAATGCGGATGGCAGCGTTTGTTTTGGCGGAAGCGATGGGTTGGGAAAGAGCTTGGTTTGTCATGATGGTCTCCTTAGAGTGAATTTTTCTGAACGATGTACTTATGATAGCAAGCAGGCCAGAGTTTGTAATCGGCTGTTCAGATAAAAAGGAAACAGTTCAAGATGATTAATAAACAACCAGATGGCTGGGGTAAAAACCAACCATCTGGTTAGTGCGGGGCCTGTCATTTTTCTATTGGCTGAGTATCAACCCCCATGTCAGCAAGGAACCAATTGCGTTGATTGTTATGTGAGTGATCATGATCAGGTAAATATTCCGCTTGCGCCAAACGATATATACCCAGGGTGTCATCCAGATGATACGTGAAATGATTCCCCAGGGCGTCCAGAAGTGATATAGGGAGAAAAGACTCAAATTGATCAATGGAGCCCATTTCCCAAAGCGTTCAAGACGAGGCAGTAAATAACCGCGAAAATACAGTTCTTCCACAAAAGGCATGACGACGCCATTTACGATCAAATAGACATAGAAGGTAAGCATCAAAGCAGGGCGCGCAACCCCTTCATATTGGCTCAAGTCAGAGAAGAAAAACCACTCTGGTAACCAGGAGAACCAGGCTTCCGCGATGGCATTATCTAGTATGGAAGTAAAGAATGTTGCCAGAAATCCCCATAGGATCAGGCCCAGTGGGATAACCACATATTGCCATTTTGGCAATGGATTGCGATAGGGAAGGATTTCTCTCAAGGAAAAAGTTCCGCTTGCTTTTCTTGCCTGATAAAGCAGGATACCTAACTCAATCGGCAGTATAACGGCCGCAACAGCTACGAGCAGCGCCAAGATAGCCGGGTATCCATTTTGTATGAAGATGGGCGCAAGAATGATGTAAGAGAGTGTACCTGCCGCACCGGGGATTAGGTGCAGGGCGATTGTCTTGCCGATGGAATGTTGTTCGTTCAGTTCAACTTCGTGTGGAACGGATTGTGATACTGCAAAAGTAGTCATGATAAGCCTCCGATTAATTGTTTTCAAGGTTGGATATGCGGATCAGGAAAAATGTCAATCCTGAGCCAAAGATGGCGCTGCCGATGGCGACCATCAGTGTTTGTGCAAATGCGCTGGGGACGATCTGCGCGCTGACTGCTACGATAATCCCTGCCAGGGCTAAGCCTGCAAAAAGGGCGGTGGTGCGGATGACGAATTGTTTGGTGTTCATGTTTTTCTCCTTTGGTTTTATTATACATACTAGAATGTATGTAAATTTGGCAAAAAAATATAGCTTTTTATTCCTAGGCTTGAAGTCCTGCCATCAGGATATCAGCAAAAGATTCGGCGCTAGCTTTCAGCGAGAATTGATCGGGAGCGGTCAACCACAATTGCGTCAATCCGTTCTGGAAAGCCAGATATGCGCGAGCCATTTCTTTTGGGTCCACATCCGAACGCAGCAGCCCCAACTCAATGCCCTGCCCCATAATGCCAGCGATCATCTCTATCAATCCCGCGCCAGACTCGATCTGCTGTTGGCGGCCTTCTTCCAATTCCGGGACCAATCCCGTTTTGAACAAATACAGCTCCATCAGTGCTCTCAGGTCGCGGTCATCTTTGATGGCCTCAAGCTGCCGAACGAATATTCTGCGTAAAATCTCGATCAGAGTCCCGCCTTCAGAGGCAGCCTGCTGGACGATGGCATTCCCACGGTCGGAATATTCGCGTACCAGGGTGTTATACAGTTCGGCTTTGCTCTCGAAGTGCCAGTAGATAGCGCCGCGGGTGACATCGGCTTCGCGAGCAATGTCTTCCAGGGTGGCCGCCGCGTAACCCTTCTTGCTGAAGACTGCCAGCGCTTTCTTGAGTAGGTGTTGACGGGTGATTTCCGCTTCTTCTTTTGTGCGTCTCATGGTTTAATCTGTTTACATACTATCATGTATGTATGTAAATGTCAAGAGGCAATTTTTAATTATCATGGTGAGACAAACTTGTATAAGACGCTTACGATAGCCCAAGTATGCTCATAATCATGATCAACCATCCGGTTGATTCCCTAATCAACCGATCTCTATCGTAATTCCACTTGCTGATTGATTGCAAACAGGATCATCTTCGTTATCCTATAGGCACTTACTCGTAATCAAAAAGGAGAAAAAATGACCGCTAGAACCGAAACCACACGAAATGCACAAACTTCAGGAACCGTACCCGGACTGATCTTGGCCAGCTTGCTATCCATGGCCACAGCAACAGCAGCCAATCTTGGCTTATACGCTGTAGCTGGCTACTTTTTCCCGCACATGGCCGCCTGGCCTGGAACCAGCGCTACGCACGTAATCGTGGCTACCATCGTTTACCTGACCCTGGCGACACTGGTGTTCGCAGTTGTCAGAAGGTTTTCATCTCGCCCGGCGCGCCACTTCCTGATCGTGGCGACCCTCAGCCTGCTCTTCTCGATGGGACCGCCCATCTCGCTCGGATTTGGCCCCGGCCTGCCCGGCGTACCCCCGGCTGACCCAACCATCGCTATCACCCTGGGTTTGATGCACGTCATATCCTACGCGATCAGCGTGCCCATCTTCATCCGCATGGCATTGGACTGATCAATCTTATAGGAGATCATTGAAACCTAAGGATTTCTTACCACGAAGTCGCGAAGACTCGAAGGGACGAAAAATAGAACTTTGTGACTTAGCGCCTTCGTGACTTTGTGGTGACCTCCAAATAAATTTAACATATAAGGAGAATAAAAATGAATGAGCTATTCTTTGTACGAGTTTTCGCTTACTCAATAACCCCTCTATTGCTGGCGACCGCCCACATGCTGCTGGACCGCCAAACGCGCACCACCGCGCAACGTATCGAGTTATTTATCGTCTACCTGCTGGCGATCAGCGTTGGCGCAAATGGACTGGGTGGCGCCTTCGGGCATCTCTTCCTTTCCGATCTGATTGCAGAGGGTGTGGGCTGGCCCACGGGCAGTCCCTTCCAATTGGAGATGGGCTTTGCCAACCTGCTGATCGGTGTATTAGGCATCATGGCCATCAACCGCCGTGACGGGTTCCGTACGGCTGCCATCATCGCTACCACCATCCTTGGTGTAGGTGCTACCAGCGTTCACATCATGGACATTGCTACCACCGGCAATCTATCCCCCGGTAACACCATCATCAACCTGGGCAATTTGCTTGACCCCGTACTGCTGATAGGCCTGACCTGGCTGGCATCTCGCAACGCTGATACGGACGTAGAGGCACCTGCCTCTAACCACTGGCGCATGCGCCTGGAAATGATCGCGGGCATGGCCGCCGCTGGCGTCGGAACCGGCTTTGGAGTTGGCTATGCACTTGATGGGCTGTTCCTGTGGACATTGTTCGGTACACTGGCCGGGGTTGGCATCGGATTGCTGCTCAGCAGCCGCGCGACTCGCGAGCAGGCCAATCTAATTGTAGAACGTTCCTAAATCGGCTTTACCGTAAACATATAAATGAAACTTGCGAAGGTTGTTTTTTGAAAGCCTTCGCAAGTTTCTCAAAAGGAGAATTTTCATGAGCACACTCGGCTGGATCCACATGATATTCGGAATAATCGCTTTATTCCTTAGCGGGTTGAATACCCCGCCGCTTTGCGGCGTGATACGATTACCACATGAGTCGAGTGATTCGAAAAAGTCAAAATGTGTCTATATTGCTCTATCACTTTGTTTGTCCAGCAAAATATAGAAGGGCGGTGATCGATAAGAAGGTAGACCAAGTATTGAAAGAAGTTTGTTTAGACATAGCAGACCGTTATCAAATAGAGTTCCTTGAAATAGGCACAGATGAGGATCACGTGCATTTTCTTGTGCAGTCAGTGCCGACATATAGCCCTACGAAGATCATTACAACGATCAAAAGTCTTACAGCGCGAGAAGTATTTGTCCGAGTACCATCGGTGAAAAAGCAGTTGTGGGGTGGTGAATTTTGGACAGACGACTACTATGTTGGCACTGTAGGACCACATGCTACTGAAGAAGTGATCAAGGAGTATGTTAAGCAACAAGGTCAAGAAGAATATAAGCAATTATATGTACAGCAACTCAAGTTATTTTAGCGGACCGATACCCCGTCCGCTTGCGGCGGGGTAGTTCATTAAGTCTTCAATCCCTTTTGACTGCAAAAACTTTTACAGCCTGCTGTTTCCCCTTGAAGGTCACTTCTCCTAAATCCTCGACACGGATATCAGCGGACAATCCTTCTCGCGTGAATTTATCGATCACAATCGGCTCGCCGGCTTGTTTGGTGTAATCTTCGATGCGTGCGGCCAGATTGACTGTGTCACCGATACAAGTATAGGTAGCACGGTGATGTGTGCCGGTATATCCGGCGATCATTTTTCCTGTGGCGATCCCTATGCCAATATCGAGCTGGGTTTTATTCTGAGCTGCTTGCTGTTCATTAAATCCAGCGAGTAATTCAACCATCTCCAGTGCAGCGCGCACGCTATGCTCGCGATGGTTCTCATGATAAACAGGCGCACCAAAGATCGCCATCAACCCATCCCCCTCCATTTGATTCACGATCCCATGATGACCGATAATTGCATCAAACATCAGAGCAAAATAGTCGTTCAAAAGCTCGATGATTTCAGCAGGGTCCTCTTTCTCGGAGTAGGTTGTGTACGATCGTATATCCGCAAATAACACGGAGGCAACTACATATTTGCCACCCAGAGAAAACCCCTCACGCAACAACTCATCTGCCACTTCTTCCGTCGCAAAGGTGCGGAACAATTTGCGCTGCTCATCTCGCAACTGTTTCTTTTCCAGACTGGCGTTGATGCGGGCGCGTAACAACACAGGGTTGACAGGCTTGTTCAAGTAATCTTCCGCACCTAATTCGATACATTTGACAACACTGTCCAGTTCATCCATCGAGGAAGTCATGATAATAGGGATATTGCGCAGATCCATATCATTCAGGCAGGCTTCCAACACCTGGTACCCATCCATTTCAGGCATTTCGATATCCAACAATACCAGATCGTAGGCCTGGTTACGGAGCTTCTCCAACCCGGTCTTGCCATTTTCAGCCGTTTCAACCACATGTCCCTGTTGTTCCAGGCTGCGTGCAAGCAGGATCCGGTTTACTTTATTATCGTCTACCACAAGAAGATGCCCGGGCTTGTTCGAATTAACCATAACCAATTTCCTTTTAACGATTAACGAAGAGACTTCAACTCTTTGGCTGCATTCTCATAAGTTTCATTCAGAATTTGCAGCTCATTTCCGATATCCAGATCATTTTCGCGCGCCATGTATTCCAGCTCCCTCGCTCTTTCAGCCAATTCCATTGCGCCAAACGTACTGGCATTGGACTTCAACGAATGAGCAGCTCGCCTGAATTTGTCGGCATCATCTGCTGATAAAGCCTGTTCCATCTCAGCGATCATCCCTGGCGCTTCCTCCAGGAAGGTATCGATCAATTCTCCCATAAAATCTTCACCTACGGTCTCAGTCAAGCCATCCAGCACTGAAAGATCAATTGTTTCCATCGTATTTATCTCCCTTTTTCTTTGCAAGCTTTAGTGCAGCCACCAACTCCGGCACGCGGATCGGTTTGGTGATATAAAATTCCATCCCCGCGGCCAGGCACATCTCGCGGTCCCCCTGCATGGCATTGGCCGTCATCGCGACGATATACGGTTGTCTTATGTCTAACTTACGGATATTACGCGTCGCGTCTAAACCGTCCATTTCAGGCATTTGCACATCCATCAAAATGACATCATAAAGTTGCCGTTTTACAGAGTCAACCGCCTCCAGCCCATTAGAAGCAACGTCTGCACGGTATCCCATTTGTTCCAATAACCGCAAAGCCAGTTTTTGATTGACCTGGTTATCTTCAGCCAGTAATACACGCAGCGGATGCTTCTTGGCCATCTCCGGATCGAGTCTGGGTTTGGCGGTTTCCGCTTTGGGCGCCTTAACTTTCTGTCGTGCGAAGATACCAACCAGAGCGTCGAAAAGAGCCGATGGTTTTAGCGGCTTGGTCAGATAGGCTGCGAAATCGAGATCGTCAGCATCCACCTCTCTGCGACCCAGAGATGTCAGCAGAATGATTGGCAGGTCATCCAGCCCCTTCAATTTGCGCAGCTCGCGCGTCAGCATAACCCCGTCCATCCTGGGCATTTGCAAGTCCAGGATGGCCAAATCAAATTCGTCTCCACCCTTAAGCCAGCGCAATGCCTGCTGGGGAGATTTGGTTTCGCGCGGCAGCATGCCCCATTTTCTCGTTTGCAGTTTCAAAATACGCCGGTTAGTTTTGTTATCATCCACAACCAGCACACGCTTACCTTCCAAAGAAGGCTGAACACCCATCATATCCTGCTGCTGCTTGCGCTCTACTACCTTAGCAGGTTTCGCCTGGATATTGAATGAAAAAGTCGCACCCTTCCCCCTCCCATCCGATTCGACCGACATCGTTCCGCCCATCAGCTCAGCCAGACGTTTACTGATCGCCAGTCCCAGACCAGTGCCGCCAAATTTGCGAGTAGTGGAAGAATCAATCTGACTGAATGACTCGAACAACCGTCCAATTCGATCCTTCGGGATGCCGATGCCCGTATCGCGAACCTTGAAGAGCAACTCGTTCGTTCCTGTCTTTGAACCTGTCACCGTTAAAACAACCTCACCTTTCTCAGTAAATTTGACAGCATTGCTGAGCAGATTGAGCAATATCTGCCGCAAACGGGTGACATCGCCATAAATGCCGACGGGCACTTTGTCTTCGATCAAATAAGCCAGGTCGAGTCCTTTTTCAACCGCCTTGCCAGCCACCAGGTCCAGAGCCGATTCGACGCATTCCCGCAAATCGAAAGGCTGCTCTTCCAGTTCCATCTTCCCAGCCTCGATCTTGCTGAAGTCCAGGATGTCGTTGATGATCGCCAGCAGCGCATCTCCGGAATTACGGATGGTTTCAGCGTAATCGAGCTGTTCCTTGTCCAATTTTGTATCCAGGAGCAAGCCACTCATCCCAATGACAGCATTCATCGGCGTGCGGATCTCGTGACTCATGGTAGCCAGGAAGGCACTCTTGGCTTCGTTGGCTTGTTCGGCAAGCACTTGCGCCTCTTGAGCATCCGAAAACAACTGCGCGTTCTGTACTGCAATAACCGCTTGGCGGGAGAGACTGATCAGGAATTCCAGTTCAGCCTCTAAGAAATCTTTCCCTTTTCCTGTCCGCCATACTGCCATCAAACCTTTGAGGTCTTCATTGGCCAACAACGGCACTGCCATCAGATGCTCATCTGGAATATCTTCGGTTCCCGCAATCGTCACACTGCGCGGGTCAGCGTTTGTATCATTGACGATTTCGCCGTTTTTCTGCAAAGCGATGCTGCCTAAAATACCTTCCCTTAAATTAATAGTTTCATTTCTCAATTCTTTCGCAACATCGCCCACAACCGCAATGGCGCGGAAAGTCCTACCATCTCCTTCCGGCAGAAATAGAGCACTGGTATCTGCATTAAGCAAGTCTTTTGCATGCGTAACGATACTTCCCAAGACTGTTTTTGCTTCGAGGCTGGCAGAAATATCACGACCCACTTCCACCAAGGCAGACATTTCACGCGCCCGTCGCTGTGTTTCAAGATACAGGCGCGCACTTTCAATGGCAATGGATGTTTGCCTCGCCACGCTGACGAGAAAATCTAGATCCGATTGCACAAAGAGTTTGTCGGAATGTGGTCGCCAGACGCTGACCACCCCGATCACTTGATCACGGGATGTAAGGGGAGCGACCATCATGGCTTCATGCTCATCATCTTCTTCCGGTGTGCCAGGCACATGGATCACGCGTGGATCGTGAGCAGGATAGTTGATCATTTCAGCTATGCCAGTTTGTGCGATAGTGCCGGTAATCCCCTGCCCCAATTTTGTGATGGATGCTTTTATTTCCTCAGTATAGGTGCCTAAAGCAACAGATGCAGATAACGAATCTCCATCACGCAGGTAGATGGCGATATCGCGCACACGCAAAATTTCTTTCGCATGAGCCGCGATTTTTTCCAGGACAGGTTCGAGGTCGCGGGAAGCTGCGATTTCGTTGCCAATCTCAGCCAGGGTTGCCATCTCTCGCGCCCGACGCTGGGTTTCTGCATGCAATTGGGCTGTGTGGATGGCAGAACCCGCGTTGGCAGCGATGGTTGTCAGCAACCGCAGATCATCTCCATCAAAAACACCTTCTTCAGTTGTGCTTTGGACACTTAATACCCCAATCGTCTCTTTCCCAAATTTTATCGGCACACCCAGATACGAAAGTGATTCCTTGCCAACAAGTTCGGTACCAAGCTGCGCGCGTCGTTTCTGAATATCCTTGTTGATCAGCAGCGGGTCACCCGATTGAATAATTTGACTTGTCAAGCCTTCGCCCAACTTGATCGTATCGAATGACTCGCCAAT
>JASFRG010000007.1:0-53889 GCA_050115035.1 Anaerolineales bacterium
CACTTAAATTATGAAAGGTCGTCCCAAAACCCCGACTTGTTCCTAATTCCACAGGCTGCTCTCTGTTCCCTTATGGATGCAGCCTGTTATTCAACCTGAAATGAGCAAAGTCCAGTAGCATGATACGTTACGAATTTCAAATCCATGTTTGGGAATCGTAGATGGCGAATCAGTTCTGGGTGACAGATATCCGCGATCAGTGTTTAAGGGCCGGTGTCTATTTCTTTTTCAGGCAATGGGGGTGGGACGAATAAGCGAAAAAAGCGTAACATGTCAGACAGCTTTGTGTTAATTTATATAAGTTGACAATATTCACCATTTGTCGTAAATTTAATATGATATTTTTGTTAATATTGTAATTTTTTTATTACACACAAAGGAGGTGTTTTCTCACACTTACAAACGGGCTTTTCCCCACAATTTGATTCCCCAATTCATTTATGCAAAGGAGAACGTTATGTCTGAGCAAACCACTGCATCTCAAATGACCGCCGAAGAAATCTGGGAAGTACAACCCGGAGAACGGCGGTCTGTTGGTGTAATCCATATTGTCATCACTGCCCTGCTGATCGGTATCGGCTTTGTTGTCGGCGCTTTTGGCAGCATCAGCTTCCCGCTCGGTTTTGGCGTGAACTTCTTCTGGACCGGCATTGCCGTCCAACAGGTAGGAGCCATCTGGTTCGGCGGATGGGGCGTATTGGCCGGGACGATTTTCCCGTTCTTTTCCAACGCCATTGCTGGCACCCCTTTCTATGTGTCAGCAGCTTACATCCCGGCAAACCTGGTTCAGGCCTTTTTGCCCGCCTGGGTCTTCCGCCGCTTCAAACTCGATCCGCGCCTGAAGTCAGGCCGCGATTATGGCATCCTGCTCCTGGCCATGGTTCTCTCCAGCGCTTTTGGCGCCCTGTGGTCACCATTGGTCGTGCTCCAGGGCTTCGGCCTGCTCACCACCGATTCCCTGCCGCTCTTCATCTGGGGCTGGTTTGGTGGAAACGTGGTCGCTGGCCTGGTTTTCAACTTTGTGTTGTTGAAGGCTCTTTCAGCCGTTGTCATCCGCACCCCTGCCTTTGTCAAACGCTGGTGGTCATAAACCAGGCTCCCTGATGTAACCAGGCAGTTAGCGCTCGACACTGAACGCTAACTGCTTCTTTCGTGTTTCGCCACATCCTGTCAGTAAAGTAAAATAGCCACCTATGAACAAGACCTTGCTGGGCTATGTCCCTACCCAATCCCCCATTTACGCCATCCATCCTTTTGTAAAGCTGTACTTCCTGCTAATCGTAAGCCTGTTCCCGATGTTCGTGGCCGCTCCAGAATGGAACATGCTTCTGATGCTCGTCCTTATTCTCTTGATGTGGATCAGCCGCGTAGACATGCGCACGCTGAAAATTTACGTCCCGGTTGCCATTTCTATGGGCTCGATCATCATCATTTCCTACGTCCTGCTAGGCGGAACGCACCCGGAGTATGAGCTGATCGCCCAGTTTGCAGGGATCAAGGTGTATTGGGAACGCGTGCGTGATGCTATTGTGGTCTATTTCCGCATACTGCCAATGATATTCACGATGGTATTTTTCTTAAGCACTTCACGCGAAAGGGATGTGATCGTCGCCATGCGAACGATCCGACTACCCTTTGTGGTGACGTATGTGTTCGCCATGGCCCTGCGTTCGGCGGGCATGGTTCTCGAAGACTTTCAGATCGTGCGCCAGGCAGAACAGGCACGCGGCTTCGACACAGCCGGCAAATCTCTGGCTTACAAAATCCGCAAATATGTCAATTACATGATCCCGTTGTTTGCCCTTTCCTTGCGGCGCTCGGAAGAATTCACCAATGCGCTGGTCGCACGCGGATATGCCTTTACAGGTGAAGCCAGTCGTGTTAAACGCGCTGATTACGTTCTGACGCATTACTCGTTCAAGTATTTTGATGCTATATTCACAGCGTTGATTAGCATCACGTTCATCGCCTTACTGGTCATGCGCTTCGGGTTTGGCTCTTTCGGGATCGCTCAGTCCGCGTTGATGAACTGGCTGAAGAACGTCCTGCTGTAAACTCTGACTGGAGAAAAGCATGTCTGTCATCATAGAGATAAAAGATTACTCCTGGCAATACCTGAATACCAAACAACCCGCCCTGCAGGAAATCAGTTTGCAAATCGAGGATGGCATGTTTGTAGGAATTATCGGGGCCAACGGCGCAGGAAAGACGAGCCTGGCATTTTCAATGAACGGTCTGATTCCCGGTCAATATAACGGCATCAAGCATGGCGAGGTATTGGTATACGGGAAGGAAGTAGAAGAGTACGGTCACGGCGAATTGCAGCGTTTTACAGGTATGGTCTTTTCTGACCCCGAAGCTCAGTTCACAGCCATGACCGTCGAAGATGAACTGGTATTTGGACTGGAAAACCTGGGGATGACCATTCCCGAGATTCGTGAGCGGCTGGAATGGGTTACACACCTGACCGGGCTTGAAACGATGCTGCTCAAGCCTCCGTACGAGCTCTCCGGTGGCCAAAAACAGCGCGTTGCTCTGGCGGCGGTCCTGGCGATGACACCCAAACTGCTCATCCTGGACGAACCGACAACGATGCTAGATCCGGTCAGCCGCAGACGTGTATTCGAGGTGCTGGCAAAACTAAAGCAGGAACAAAACAATACGATCATCGTTATCGAACACAGTCTGGAAAATTTAATTCGACTGGCTGACCACATGATTTTGCTGTCCGATAGCCATTTGCTCCTGGAAGGCGAGACCAAAGAGTTTTTCCAAAATATGGAACTTATATCCAAGGAAGGTATTCATCCACCCGGAGCGCTGCAATTCTTTTACGAACTGAAGAAGGCCGGGATAGTTAGCGGCAAATTACCTATTTCCCTTTCGGAGTCCAGTGAACAGCTCAAGCAATTGTTCAAATAGTAAGAGCATCTACAGAGAAAATAATGACTGACAACAACCCCTTCATCCAGGTAAACAACCTTGTCTTTACATATCCTGATGGTACAAAAGCTTTGGAGGATATCAACGTCTCGATCAAGATTGGCGAATTCATCGCTTTGATTGGGCAGAACGGATCGGGGAAGACCACCCTGTCCAAACTCTTGAATGGACTCTATAAACCAACATCAGGGGATGTCATCGTCGACGGACTGAACTCTAAAACGACACCCATTGTACAAATGGTGCGCCGCGTGGGATATGTTTTCCAGAACCCGGATCACCAGCTTTTCAACAACAATTGTTGGGATGAAATCGCCTATGGTCCGCGAAATATCGAACTTCCCGAAGATGAAGTAAAGATCCGGGTGGAGGAAGCCACTCAGGTAGTCGGCCTACCAAAGATATATTTCGAAGAACATCCATTTTTTCTTTCAAAAGGGTTGCGGCAACGGGTAGCGATCGCTTCGATTTTAGCGCTGCGTCCCCAGGTCATCATCGTGGATGAACCCACCACCGGGCAGGATGCACGTCAATCCTTTGAAATCATGGACTTCCTGAAGGACCTGAATGAAAATCACGGTCACACAATCATTATTATCACTCATGATATGCCTATCGTTGCGCAGTATGCCCGTCGTGTGATCTTGATGAGCGAGGGGAAAATCCTGGCTGATGATGAAACCGCACGTGTTTTCTCGCAGCCCGACATCCTGGCCAAGGCTTTCCTGGAACCGCCCGAAATCACACAGCTAGCACAAAGCGTTCAGGAACTTGGTTTCAACCCGGGAACGTTGACTGTCCCAGAGATGGTAAAAGAGTTTGAGAAACTAAACGGCACGCTTTAGGAAAAGAGCTTGTAGCCTGATTGTCAATTTAGTGGCTCATAGGGTCCCAGAGTCCGCCTGCTGGCAGGGTCTGGGTGACAGATATCCGCGATCAGTGTCTGATGGCCAGATTTCCGTTCTTTTTGCCATGGGGCGGGACAAACAATAAGAAAGCCGATCGTGTGCTCGAAGGGCGCACGTGGGATGAGATGCTCAGGGGGATGCATGTGGCGAGGGCTTAAGTCACAACCACAGTTAGCAACCAGTTGTTCAACGAAGAAGAGAACAGTATAGAGGCAGGAAAAGAATTTCGGGGTTATCAGATGTTCATCACGGTCCCCCAACAATATAGGGCCGGATACGGATCGCACCTTGGTAAAATGTCAGCACTGAATAATTCTCGAAGTCCAAAGTTCAGTTCTATCCGTATTCAAAATACTCACCAAGTTGGGAGGAAATATGCCAACAAATATGTCCGCAAAAGGATACACTAATGTGATCCTCGTTCTGAACATGAAACGCTTTATTCGGCTTGATGATCAGGCTCGTTTTGAGACGATCCGTGGTACAGCCGAATTCGCTGAAATCCTGCGCACGATCTGGCCTGGTCGTGCAGCTGAGCAGGATGTATTCGTCCCGGTGGAAGAGTATGAGAAATCCCATGTTGAGAATGGAGGGGCGCTTGATGGTTGGATGTCCACTGAGCAAGTCGGATTTGCTACCGGTATTTTCCGCTCACTCATGTTGGAGAAGTTCACCTTCCCGACATATGCGTTGGACAAAACAAAAGTGAGTTTTGAACAGGGCCTGACAACAAACTTCCAATTCAAGACTTTGTTCCAAAGGGCCTGGGAGCGCTGGAACATCTATTTCCGGCCTTCGCATACCGGTTTTTTCGTCATCCGGCTGTCCCAGGAATACACACTCCGTCCGCGCTCATTCCAGATTTTGGCCAAAGACGTATTAAGACTGCAAGAATCCCTTGATGTTCCCAGTGCTCAACGCTGGCTGCAGCGCAATCGTGAAAAGTACAAAAACGAGCCAGAAACGCTGGCTGTAAAAGAGAGATCCGTCAAGGACTTATTGGATTGGATAGGGACCACCGAAGAGGAGAGCGGCGAACTCGTTTACTATCCTGTTCAGTGGAAGCTTGCTATGGAAGTGGCGGAACGCTTCATGAGTGAGATTGCTCAAACCATCGAACTCTCAAATGCCGAACCCATTGAAGTCATAAAACCTGCGCCCAATCTGTCCGTTCCGTTGCACGATTCCTACGTGATCTATCATTTTGATGAGATATGTTCAGACCCTTCCAGTGTTAAACGCGCACAAAAGTCCAAAGCAAGCAACGCCCAAATCCAAATATCAATGAACGATATTCGCCAATCACCGCGTTTACGCAGGAACATCATGAACCTGATGGAAGGCACATTACTGCGCACTCCTGATGCAAACCGGGATGAGGATGCTACCCAGCCTGAAAATGACAATTTTTTTCCAGAACCTCGTTGGAGTATTTCCGATTCGATTGACGAGCAAAATAAATCTTCGTGGAATGATGAACTCTGTTTATTATCGGGGCGGACGGCCTTGATTATGCCTTCACTGCGTTGGCGTGAGCACGAGATGGCAATCTCAACTGTGCCAAGCGCTACACTCCAGGTCCACTATATTCAGTATTGAGAAGCAATTGAACGCATGATCGAATTTATCCTTGAGGTGCGCGTACTGGCACAATTGATTGAAAGCAATTCATACGATGTACTTGGGGATATTATTCCCCAGGTTCACGCCACCCTTTCAAAGCTATTCCTTGGCGACATCGAAATGGAGCAGGATCTGCCAAGACTGGTCACTCGCGCTGCTCACCTTCGGCGTCTGGCCGCACTGGCCCAGGGTGTCAGCCACCCTCAGCTTTGGAGCCGGGCTGAATACGCCATCCGCAAAGCTGAGTATCTCTTCAAACAATTGGGCGTGGATGTAACCCTGGAAAATATCGAACGCAACATCGATAGCATCAATAGCGTGGTCGATCATGTTGATGAACTGTATATCGCCGACCTGTCCGAAAAGAGCAATGACAAGGCGACGCTTATGTCGATTGGCCTGGCAGCTGCATCCCTGACACTAACGCTGCTCATACTTCCTTCGTTTTGGACTGATCTGGCAGTGACAAAAAGTTTGCATGGCCTTTATATTGCCATTCTGATTGCCGGCACAGTTCTTGGAATAATCCTGATCATTGCTGCAGGGTAATTGATCTGGAAAGCCTGGGAAAGTAAGAATTTGGTTTTTGATATGTTCGACAAAATTTTTAACCACAATGAATAGCCGACTTTCTAAACCAGGTTCTTCAGCGGCGTACGTAAGATGCAGGTTGCAAGGATTTAACGGGTAAGGCATGTTAGCTTCCAGTTCCGTTGCGACCAGATAGTTTTTCGCCCCTTGCTTGCGAAATATAAAAGAGCCTCTCCTGTGTTACTTTATCCAGAGAGGCTTTCTTTCCGTGTCTTATTTTATGGGTCGTTTTTTGAGACTGAAGCCGTTCATCTACATTGTCAAGCCAAACACCTACTTATTCTCTCTCAAACAACTTCAGATACTCTCCATAACCTTCTTCTTTCAATTTATCCACCGGAATAAATCGCAGCGAGGCTGAGTTAATGCAGTAACGCAGACCGGTTGGGGCCGGGCCGTCGTTGAAAACGTGGCCTAAATGTGAGTCTGCATGCTTGGAGCGCACTTCGGTGCGAGGCATGAGCAGTTTGAAGTCCTTCTTTTCTGTTATTTCGATCCCTTCCAAAGGTTGGGTAAAGCTGGGCCAACCGCAATGTGCATCAAACTTATCCAGTGAACTGAACAGCGGTTCCCCCGATACAACGTCGACATACAAACCTGGCTCTTTATGATCCCAGTATTCGTTCTGGAATGGGCGCTCGGTGGCTTCATGTTGGGTGACTTCATATTGCTGGGGTGTGAGGTGTTCGCGTAATTCTTTATCTGAGGGTTTAGTATAGGTTTTCATAACTCTCTCCTGGTATTGCTCTTATGTATAACAGAAGGAATCGCAAAGTTGATTCTTACACCCGGGAGCGGGCGTAATCCTTTGTTAATATCTCTGGGGGAAATTGTCATCTTTTCATACACAATCCCGGTTTGCGGGTTAAAATACCGCAATGCGAAAAGTCATACTCACCTTCCTGTTATTCTTCCTTGCCCTCATTCTGGTCTCCTGCAAGACTTCCACACCAGTTTCTACACAAACGATCCCTACTCTTGTGGTGCCGACAAGCGCTGCGCCAACTGAGATAGTTGACCTTCCCACCTCCCCGGCAGAAACACCGACTGTTCCGCCTGCCCCTGCGCCGGAGCGGGCGAAATACACGCTCAACGCCACGCTCGATTATCCCGCCAAAACCGTCAGTGTAAACCAAACTATCGATTACCCGAATCACAGCGGCGAGGAACTTACCAATCTTGTACTGGCAGTTGCCCCCAACATGTGGCCGGGCAGTTTCAACCTGACCGCCCTGAGCGTAGATGAATCCCCAATTACTAATTACAACCTGGGTGGTCAGCAACTGGACTTCACCCTCCCCGCGCCACTCGCACCGGAGGAGACTGCCACCGTTTCCATGCAATATTCGCTCGTGCTGCCTTTCGCCGAACAACAGGACCCCAGCGTGGAGCGCCCGCGCATCTTTGGATATACCGATCGACAGGTCAATCTGGCGAATTGGTATCCGTTCATCGTTCCGTATGAAGCGGGGGTGGGCTGGGTGCTGCACGATCCCTGGTATTACGGCGAGCATCTGGTCTATGATGCGGTTGATTTCGAAGTCAACCTGATCTATGATTCGAACGTGATCGTGGCTGCCAGCGGCCTCGCGGACCGGGGGGGAGAGTCCACTCGTTTCACGCTCACCGCCGGACGCACGTTCGCCATCTCAGCCAGCCCCGAGTTCCAGACCGTCAGCAAGCAGGTCGGTGATGTGACCATCACCAGTTATTATTTCCCTTTCTACGAAGTGCCCGGCCAGGCCGTCCTGGATGTCAGCGCGCAAGCCGTGGAGTTGTATAGTCAGCGTTTCGGGCCGTATCCGCATAAGTCGCTGGCGGCTGTCATGGGTGATTTCAACGATGGCATGGAGTATTCGGCCTTCTATTTCCTGCCGCGCGATTTTTATAACCTATACGATGGCAACCTGATGAATTACCTGGTCTTCGTGGCCGCACACGAAACCTCCCACCAGTGGTGGTTCGAGCGCGTTGCCAACGACCAGGCTGAATATCCCTGGCTGGACGAAAGTCTGTGTACCTACAGCGAGCGTCTGTACTACGAAGCCTACTATCCAGATCTGGTTTCCACCTGGTGGCCTTATCGTATGTACTATTTCGATCCCGCCGCTAAAATGGACATCCCCGTTTATGAGGGCACTGGCTTCCAGCCCTACACCAACGCCACCTATTTCGTAGGCGCGCATTTCCTCGAGGATTTGCGCACGCGCATCGGCGACGAGGCTTTCTTTGCCTTTCTGAAGGATTACGCCACACAGATGGACGGGGAGATTGCCACGCCGCAAGACTTCTTCGCTATTCTACGCCAACACACCAGCACGGACTTTTCTGATCTGATCGCCACCTACTTCTCAAATGCCTACTAAAACGAATCTGCGGACTCTGGGCGTTTCTCTCTGCCTGATATTGCTGGCCTCCTGCACGCTCCCTTCTGGAGAGCCGCCCGCTTCCTCTCCGCCCCTCAACCTGGTGACCGTTGACCCAAACGCCAGCGCCACCCCGACTCCCTTCCAGCCTGTGGTCGAGAGTTTCACGCCGCTGCCCACACTGACCTTCCTCCCCAGCCAGACCCCCCAACCCACATTGACATCTTCGGCAACCCCCAGCCCCACCCCAACACTGACTGCCACGACTGCGCCGTCGCCCGAGCCTGAAACCCCGGGGACATCCGACCCGCTTCCCGCTTCGTCGCGCCCGCAATACACCTTCTATGTGCTGTTCGACTATTCCGGGCGCCAACTGGCCGTGGACGAAACCATCCGCTACACCAACCAGACTGGTATCACCATGTTCGATCTCGTGCTGGTAATAGAACCCAATCTCACCCCGAACAGTTTTTCTCTGGAAACGCTCTTTCTGGATGGCGTCATGCCCAGCTACACGCTGGAGGGCCACCGCCTGACTGTTACACTGCTACAAGCGCTATCGCCGGGGGAATCAGTCAACCTGTCCATGCGCTATCGGCTGGCAATCCCGCCCAAGCATTTCAACCATCCGTATGGCTATCTTGGCTACCAGATCAACCTGACCGAGTGGTATCCGTTCGTTGCGCCTTATGATGGCGGCTGGGTGCTGCACGATCCCTGGGCCTTTGGCGAGCATCTGGTCTATGACTCGGCGGATTTCGATGTCAACCTGCAGGTGCTGGAGGACGGCATCACTGTAGCCGCTTCCGCGCCCGCGGAAGAAAACGGCGAATGGACCCGCTACCGCCTATATGGGGCGCGCACGTTCGTCTTTTCGGCCAGCGACCGTTTTATGGTATCGGAATCAGCCGTGGGGTCGGTCGTTATCCGCTCGTATTATTTTCCGGCTAGTGAAGGCGCGGGCAGAGGCATGCTGAACGCAGCGGTACAGGCCGTCGGTCTGTTCGACGTCAAGTTTGCACCCTATCCATACGACAGCCTCAGCGTGGTTGAAACGGAAAGCCCCGACGGTCAGGAATATGACGGGCTGGTCTTCCTGAGTTCGGATTTTTACGATCAATACGGCGGCTCAAATCGCAGCAACATGGTCGCCATCGGCGTGCACGAGATTGCGCACAACTGGTGGTTTGGTCTGGTGGGCAACGACCAGGCACTGGAACCTTGGTTGGACGAGGCCATGTCGGTTTATAGCGAGCGCATCTTTTATGAGTTCACTAACCCCGGTTATGTTGATTGGTGGTGGAACTTCCGCGTGAACTATTTCAATCCCAGCGGCTGGGTAGACACCTCAATCTATGAAGGCGGTACCTTCAGGGGCTACACCAACGCCGCTTATCTGGACGGTGCATATTTTCTCGAAGACCTGCGCGTACGCATGGGCGACCAGGATTTCTACAGGTTCTTGAAGGACTACGCTTCACGCTATAGCCACAAGCGCGTTACCGGAGCTGATTTTTTTGCTGTAGTGCGTGAGCATACGAACGCAAATATCGACGATTTGATAGGGGCGTATTTTCAAGATTCTTATTAGATTTCTTCAAAAAGTCAATCAGTTTACTTTGTTCCCGGCGGCGAGACGCCGCCGGGAACAAAGACGAGAGCACTTATGCAAGAGGTCTATTGAGTCACATCATCGAGTAAAAAACAGGATCCGCGTGATTGGAAAATATTTGAAAAGGGAGGGAAAAATATCTTGACAAAACAATAAAAACGATGTATATATAATGAACATTGTTTACTTCCAGCAAAGGAAACCTGATGACAACCACCCTCACCCCCAGCGAACGCAGGTTCGAAAAGAACCGCCAGGCCATTCTGGATGCCGCCCGGTCCATCATCATGGAACACGGCGTGGACGGGCTTTCCATGCGAACACTGGCCGACCTGGTGGATTACTCCCCAGCCGCGCTGTACAAGTACTTCACAGACAAAGATGAAATCCTGGACGAACTGTCGAACGAAGCCTGGCAATTGTCCGCTGAGTACAACCAGCGTCATATGCCCTCCAGCGAAGATCCAATTGAGATGCTGATGCAATCCGGGATAAATATCTACGAGTTTGCCAAGGAATATCCGGCGCAGTACCAGTTGATGATGTCCTCTACGCGCACTTCGCCCAAGAGCCTGGAAGAGTTCATGGAACACCCTAACTTCAAAGGCTTGCGCATGCTGCTGGCCCAAACCTCGGACTCCGGCCAACTACGTCTACCGGAAGGGTTTACTCCCGATCTGCTGGCATTCACCCTGTGGTTTTTGATCCACGGCGCCTCTGTGCTGCGAGGCAATTTGATGCGCGAGTTTGGCGAAGACTTCGATGGTCTGATGGATGATTTGTATGCGGCCCTCTCCAGGCTGCTATCGCCACAGTAATTTTTTTACTCGACAGTGAACACTGTTCACTTTTTAGACAACACTGAACATAGGATCTAAACGATGAAACAACAAAATGCACTTAACTGGCTAATTCCCCTGCTGGGCATCATTTCTGTGATCGCATTCGGCACAGGCCTGTTCTCGCACACGGCAGGCCAGCCATTTCCCTTCACCACACTGCACGGACAAACCGTTGAAATATACGGTCAGGGATTGTATCAATACGACACCTCTTTCAAAGCACCAATCCTGCGCGGCGCGGACGCGGTTTATCTCTTCCTGTGCCTGCCCCTGCTGGGCCTGGCCTTCATTCTGTACCGCCGGGGCTCGCTACGGGGTGGTATTTTCCTGACAGGCATGCTGGCAGTCTTTTTGTACAACTTTGTCTCCCTGGCTTTCGGTGCGGCCTACAACAATATGTTCTTGGCTTATCTGGTCGGGTTTTCAGCCAGTTTGTTTGCGCTTATCCTGGTCTTCACATCGATTGATATTGATGCTCTTGCTGCACGTATCTCGCCGCACTTGCCGCGGCGTGGCATGGCTGTGTTTATCGCACTTGCCGGAACTTCCGTATTCGTGTGGTTGATCGAGATTGTCGGAAGCCTGATAAGCGGCCATGCGCCCGAAAGCCTGGCGAGCTATACAACGGATGTGACCGCAGTGATTGACGTGGGCCTCATCACCCCGTTAGCCTGGCTGACCTGTGTGCTTTTATTCCGCCGCGCCCCACTCGGCTTTTTGCTTGCTCCCGTTTTATTGATCTTGAACGCCAGCATCGGTGTGATTGTGATCAGCCAAACAATCGCCCAGGCGCTGGCTGGAATCACACTCAGTGCGGGACAATACATCGGCTTCGTCGGATCGTTCGTAATCCTGAGCCTGATCGCACTCTGGTTCACCGTTCAATATTTTCGCAATATCAAAAATTAGGAGATCATCATGAAATACCAATCAACCCTCCGCTGGCTCATCCCCATCATTGGCATACTGGCGCTCATCGCTGCCGGGACCGGTCTCTTCTATCAGACAGACGGACAGCCATACCCGTTCACCAGTCATCGTGGCGAAGAAGTCATGATCTACGGGCAAGGTATCTATGCCTATGATACAGTCAGTTCCGTTGCCCAGGCTAAAGCCAACGACCTGGTGACTCTCGTGATCGGCTTACCCCTGCTGGCAATTTCCACCTGGTTGGCCTTCCGTGGATCCCTGCGCGGACGCCTGCTCCTGACCGGAACGCTGGGTTTCTTCCTGTATACCTATATCTCAATGGCGTTCCTGGCGGCCTTCAACCCGCTCTTCCTGGTCTACACAGCGCTCTATTCGCTGAGCTTGTTTGCCTTCATCTTAAGTATGATGTCCTTCGATCTGGAAACATTACCAGAGAGATTTTCCGAAAAGCTGCCAAGAAAATGGATTGCCGGACTGCTTTTCTTCGTGGGTGGGTTTCTTACCCTAGCCTGGTTGGGACGCATCCTGCCACCCATTATGGAGAATCAAACACCACTGCTAGAGAATGCGACCACGATGGTCATCCAAGCCATGGATTTGGGGCTGGTTCTGCCACTGGCAGTTTTAGGCGGCATCCTGTTATTACGCCGCAGCGCGTGGGGTTATCTGCTGGCCTCCGTGGCTTTGATGAAGGGCGTGACTATGGGCATCGCTGTTAGCACGATGGGCATCAACATGGCCTTGCAGGGAGTTCCTGATAGCCTGGGCATCTTGATTCCATTTATGGTCATCACGTTGCTTAATCTGGTTATGGCTGTAATTCTGTTGAGAAACGTAAAACAACGTCAATCTATTCCCGCTTAGAATTTTTATCTACTCCTTGAGTGCATCGATGAGCGCATGAGGGTTCAGGATTATGCCTAACTCGTAATCCTGTCCGTTGTGTCGAATCTTGATTGTTTTTCCAGTCCTCAATGCTATTTCCCAAAACTCATCAGGAGTAATCTCTGGCTTGACCTGCGCTGACAATGCATACATCCCGGCCAAATACGGAATTGCCCAACTCCAACCACCTTCACGATAGAAGACATAATCCTCCGTTCCGGTGGGGCTGGCTATCGTACGCGAGTCCATAGGGACGAGCAACATAGGAGCCGGGGCCGACCAAGGGTAGTTACTCAATGGCTGACCGGAAAAGAAGGCTTTTTTCCACCACGCTCCAGGTCCATAAGATTCGAATTCATTCGGATCGTTTAAGGGGAAACGCCCGAGTCCTTGAAAGTACAAACCATGGGTACGTCCAAGGCTGGAACTGATTACAAATAAGCCAGTCTTCTTGGCCTCGTTTACTGCGTCATTGAGTTCCTTGTAGCCCTTGTCGTTGGAATTCCAATCTGTTTGCATGGTAATCACACGGATTTTTCGATCTTCAGGCAAGACTCGATTGATCTCTAAAATGCGATGTACCGCCTGAGCATGATAGTTAAAATTCCTCGATAAAACATTTGTGTTCAGGTTCCAATCTCCTGTCCATGCGCCAATGTAATACAGGTCGGCTTCAGGCGCAACACCCACCGTTTTTCCCAAGGCGATGGAAGCGACTGCAGCGCCATGCATCTCAGCCACGGTCTCTGAGCGTATGTTGATTTCCTCATACAGTCGCAGTTGATCTTTATATTCCTGATGGTCGACCAGCAAAGGTTGATCGATGATAGCGATTCCGATACCCCTTCCAGTGATACCCAGCTCATGTAAAGATCGAACACCTAATCCTGGATCTTTACCGAGTTCCATAATTTTTTGCCAATCGAAATCAGCAGGCATCCTATCTGGTATAGGCCATTTTGTTTTGCTATCAAAATCAGCATAAAGTAAATCTTCCCTGGATTTTGACAGATTCAAATTTTTCAAATCTCTAGAGCGCAGATCGACTTGAAAAGGGTCTGTTAAATTTGGGTCGTAGATTGGAATCTCGGTATCTACGTTGAATCCACTAAAATCAGCAGGTTCTGGATATCTGGCAATACTCGTCGAAGGCATCGCTAACCTAACAGGCGTTTCAGTTGGCACTATTGTTGGTATTGATGTCTTGAAGGGTGTTTCGGTTGGAGCCATTGTGGGTGCCGGTCCCCCACACGATATAAACAATCCTGTTAGCATGATCAGTATAGTGATCCGATAGATATTTGACATTCACCCTCCCGAACGGCATATTTTATCCACTAAAAACATTGTATTCTTCTAAAGAGATGGGTTCAACCGATGAAATATCCACAGAAAATGGGCGACTCCTAAACGCCGAAAAAAAAATCAATGAGTTGTATGATACAAAGTAAACAAAAGCCGACATTTTTTGATGAAAAGGAATCCTATGCCTACATTTACCCTCTATCAAGTCGATGCTTTTACCACCTCCCCGCTGGGCGGCAATCCCTGCGCCGTGCTCTTCGACTGTGCCGATCACAGCGATGCGACCATGCTGGCCATCGCCAAGGAAATGAATCTGTCCGAAACATCCTTCGTATGGCAGAAACCCGACGGCCATTTCCGCGCTCGTTTTTTCACCCCCGCCGAGGAGATCCCGCTGGCCGGGCATCCCACTATCGCCACGGTTTACGCGCTGGTCGACTCGGGGCGACTGACTCTGCCCGGCGACTATCTCAAGATTCCGCTTGAACTGCGCGATGGGCCTATCGATGTGGAAATCTTCGCCCAAAACGGGACGGTGGAACGCATTGTCATGTCGCAGCGGGTGCCACAATTCCTGTCCATGCATCAACCCGCGGACGTGATGCCTGCCTTCGGTCTAGACGAGTCGGACCTGCTCCCAGGCGTCGTTATCCAAACGGTGAGCACGGGCACGCCGCAGATCATGATTCCGGTCAAAGGGCATGATGCGCTGCGCAAGGCCATTCTCAATGTCGAAAAATACACCGCCCTGCGCGAAAGCGGCGATTTCTTCAGCCCGCATCTTTTCTGCCTGCAGGGCGTGGAGAAAGGAGATACTTTTGCCCGTCATTTCGGTGTCCCGCCCGACACAATGGAAGATCCCTTCACCGGCTCGGCCACCGGCGGCATGGCAGCCTATCTCTGGCATCACGGTTTGATCGAAAGCCCCACCTTCATCGCCGAGCAGGGGCATTGGATGCAGCGTCCCGGTCAGGCTTACGTCGAAGTGGTCGGCGCGCGCGAGGATATTCAGACCGTCAAAGTTGGTGGTAGCGCGGTGACTGTTTTTCGAGGTGAGCTAACTATTTAGAGTTGATATCGCTGTGTTCCTGTTGCAGTTAAACTGCAACAGGAACACATCCCACCATTTAGCGGTAACCTTGGAGGTGATTATGTCAGAAGAAAAAACTTTTACTGAAGCCGAAGCCCATCTTCATTTTGCCAAGCAATACAACGGCAAACTCTGGGAACTGCTGGAGAAACCAGAGCGCACACCGAAAGAGGATGAATTGCTGATCGATTACACCCACGCATCCCTGGCTCACTGGCGTGTCGCAGGAACCGAAGTCCATTTGCAGCGCGGTGCATGGATGCTGGCGCATGTCTACTCGGTTCTGGGAAATGCTACCCTGGCCTTGCAGCACGCGCAACATTGCCAGGCGCTGACCGAGAAATACAAAGACCATCTCTCCGATTTTGATTTCGCCTATGCCTATGAATGTATAGCGCGCGCCCAGGCTTTAGCCGGGAATCAAGCGGAAGCGCAAAAATACGTTGAGATGGCAGATAAAGCGGGAGCAGCCATAAAGGACGGAGAAGACCGGGAAATCTTTCTCGGTGATTTCAATAGCGGTGACTGGTACGGAGTTAGAAAGTAGGGTCAAATACAATAGCAAACAAAGATCGGCTAGAAAAGAGAAACAAAAAAGACGGAGGCTCAAAATTCTCCGTCTTTATGCTTCAGCGTTTTCTTTTGGCAATGGAAGTCTGATAAAGAATGTACTGCCGGGCAATTTTTCCTCGTCATAGCCGGGGCTTTCAGCCCAGATCTTGCCGCCGTGCGATTTGACAATCCCCGCTGCAATAGCCAACCCCAACCCCGGGCCGCCGCCCTTGAAGGTGGTGCGCCCGGATGAGTGTAATTCCACCTTGCCCAACTGGTACAGTTTTTCGAAGATAATATCCAGGTTTTCCGGATCGATGCCGATACCGGTATCCTTCACCTGGATTTCCAAACACGGCTCAACTTGTTCATTCTTGATGGGTTCCGCATGGATTGAAACTGTACCGCCATCGGGGGTGAACTTGATGGCATTGATCACCACATTGTTGAGCGCTTTTTGCAACAGCCCGGGGTCTACGTTCATGACCGGGAGATCTGAAAGGTTCTCATCCAGTTTGAGCGCGATGTTGCGAGCCTCCAGATCTTCCTGGAATTCTTTTTGCAACAGACGCAGTATAGGCGCAATCGAGAGCTGTTCCAGGTGAGGGGTGAGCACCTGGTTTTCAAGCCGGGTTACATCCAGCATGCTGTTGACGATCTGGTGTAAGCGGTTGGTCCCCTGCATCACGCCGTCCACAGCCATGATCAACGATTCGTTGTCTTTAATAGCCTGATGCCCGCGCAGCATCCCGAGATATCCCTTCATCACGGTCAAGGGTGTACGTAACTCGTGCGCCGCCACCTGGATGAAGGTGGATTTGTTCCTGTCAAGTTTTTCCAAAGTGTTGTACGCATTAGAAAGCTCATCGACTCTTTGCGCCACCATGCGTTCCATCATCTGGCTGAAGCGGTTGATTTCATCGTACAGGCGCGCGTTTTCGATGGCGATGGCAGCCTGCACGGCGAAGGTATTTACAGATAGCGCCTCATCCTTGCTGAAAGCCCAGGAGGTTTTGCGCGTCAACACCAGCATGCCCAAGACTTTATCCTGAAAGAAAAGCGGTACACCCATCCAGGACAGATCTTTTGGAAACCAGTCCGGCTGATTCCATCCTTCGATTTTTGAGACATCGCCGACTTGCAAGGCCTCTTGCATGCGGGTAACGGAATCGTACATGTCGTTTTCTTTTTTGTTTTTATGCACCACGAAGCGTAGTTCATCCACAGGCGCGGATTTAGGCATTCCATAGTGAGCGGCAACGTTGGGGATTTCATTGACATCCTCCAGATAGAGTACGCCGCGGTCAAAGTGCAGGATTTGTCGCAACTGTTCCAGGATTTGCTCCGGGACTTTTTCGACCGTTTCCAAGGATGAAAGCTGACGGGAAGCTTTAGCCAGCGCCTCGGCAGCCTGACGTCGGGATTGCTCCGAATCGTATAGCTTCTCCTTCTCGATGGCAGCTTTCTCGGCCATGTCCTTGGCGACGGCCAGTTCCGTTGCCCGTTCACGGGCCTCATCTAACAGGCGTTCAACCTCCATCTGAGCCTGTTCACGTTGCTGGACCAGCATCGTGCGCAGAAGTGCGCTGCTGACCAGGTTACGAATGCGCGTATAAATATCCCAAAGTTTGGGGCCTTTCTCGATCCACATGAACCCGAAGCGATTTTTTGCCAGCGAGAGCGGCATTACCACAGCCGTGTAGCGGTGGTCCTCCGGTTCCTTCCCGCGCGGGACCAGACTGCCAGTTCCCAGATTTGTGGTAGTGGTCGGGATCCTGAATTCTTTGTCATCATATTGGAACAATAATTTGTAATTTTCTGGTGGCGGCGCAGTGGTGGGCGCAGGGGAGGACACGTCACTATAAAACATAACGTACCAACGCTCGATACCCATTTTGGGAAAGTTCTTGGAGATGGCATCGCCGATTCCTTCCAGGCTCATAGCCGGCGCCATCGAGAAACCAAAATCCTGGTAAATATTTTCCTGCTGTTCAAATTGCAAGCGGCTGAAGGCCTGCGCACGCTGCGAAAGCTCGCCAGCCATCAGCCGTGCCTGTTGGAACAGATTCTCCGCATGCAGCATATCCGTAGGGCCAGAAATTCCGGCTAACGTATAGCGTCGAAGCGTAGAGATCATATTGTGC
Organism: Anaerolineales bacterium; assembly: GCA_050115035.1. Taxonomy (GTDB): domain Bacteria; phylum Chloroflexota; class Anaerolineae; order Anaerolineales; family Villigracilaceae; genus JAABUE01. The sequence goes on from JASFRG010000007.1 coordinate 17,792, forward strand.
CAGGCGGAAGCATCCAATCCATGACCCCGCAGCATGTCTATGGCCGCATTGATGGTGCGCAGGAAATCACTATCTTTGGTGCTGTCCTTCATGCTGGTCAGGAAAACATCCCACATGCGTCCGAAGGTATCCCTGAATTGTTGAATGGCAGGGTCCGACGAATCGATATTTGCGGCAGACAGCAACGCGAAAATAGCTGCATCGCGTTTATTTTCGAGCTCCCCGGTTTGTGCTACATCGCGCGGATGCACCACAGCGTAGCGCACCGTTTCGGGTAAACAGCCACAGGACCAGCGGATGACCATATCGGTATCCACCACATTGGAATGCGGTACTGTTTTCCCCTCGATGCGCTTCATCAGGGTTTCGAAGGCTTGTTTGCCGATATTTGAAAAGGATTGTTGTACTGTTGTAAGCGGCACACCCAATGATCGGGCTTCACGCACATCATCGAAACCGGTTAAGGCAATCGAATCAGGGACCGGAATTCCGCGTTGTTGCAGGTCTTCCAAGGCGCCGAAAGCCATGCGGTCACTGGCAGCGACAATCGCTTGAAAACGAACGCCGCGCTTATCGATCAACGTGCGGATGGCTGCGCGTCCGCTTTCGGGGGTGAAGTCTCCTTCTACGACCAGTTTTTCATTGAAGGGAATGCCGTGCGCTTCCAACTCGCTTTTATAAGCCTCGAATCGCGCTTCTGACTCGATTTGCCCTTCTACGCCGCGGATGAAGGCGATACGTTTATAGCCGTGCACCTCGATCAGATGGCGCATGATGAACTTCAAGCCTTTAAGATTGTCAGCCAGAAAATGGGGTACGCCATCTGTTTCTATAGCGTGGGCAACCATGGGCGTGGGCGCGAACGTCCGGCAGAAGGCTATGATCTCTTTGGGGCTCAGACCATGGGCGATGTCAGCGGCCAGAATCAACCCGTCGAATTGGTCTGGCTTGACGAGATCATAAAGTCCATATGAATTTTGCAGTTGGCCGGGTGTCATCAGGGAGGAAGGCTTGCCCCCCACGAAACAAACCAGATTGACATTGTGTTCTTCAGCGGCCTGTTCGATTCCCGCCATGAACTCTGTCCCCCACACATGGCTGATCTGTGCGAGGAGCACCCCGACTGTTTTACGTTCTGATGCAGATTTCTTGGGAATCATCATGGCCAATTAGATTATAGCCTCGATTTTTTATTGGAATATTCAAATTTGATAACAAATCTGCTTACTCTTGTACTCTACATCCGGTTTATAATGAGCCCCTCACCAAAAAGGATAATTTATGACTGAATTGTCAAAATCAGCACGTAAGATCACACTCACCCTTTTTCTTGCTCAGAGTCTTTTTTCCGCCGGGTCTATTGCCGTGGCTACGGTAAACTCGATCATGGGAGCCGAGCTGGGTGGAAAGCCCTGGGCAGGGGTTCCATCGGCTGTTTTTCTACTGGGAAGTGCGCTGGCTGCTTCGATATGGGGCGTGCTGATGGACACCATTGGTCGCCGCAATGGGATTGCATTCGGACTCCTACTCGGGGTCGCAGGTGCGGGAATGGTGGTCCTGGCGGTCAATCAGAGCTTGCTGATTCTCATGCTGATCGGGATGACGTTGTTAGGGTTCGCGCAAGCAGCCATGCTGCTAGGACGTTTCGCCGCAGCGGAGGTCAACCCACCGCTAAGACGAGGATCAGCCATTTCAAATGTGGTGCTAGGGGGGGCCGTTGGTGCCATTGTTGGCCCGCTGCTGGTCGGCCCAATGGGGAAGTTCGCCCTGCGCATCGGAATGAACGAACTGGCTGGTGCTTACATAGCCGGCCTTATCTTGTTTGGGATCGCTTCCGTTATCATATCCATCGGCCTGAGACCCGATCCTCGCGACCTGGGGAAACAGGTGGCGGCGCTGTACCCCGATGTCACGCCCGAAGGGGAGGCCCGTCCGATCGGTGTCATCCTGCGCCAACCGGCTGCGTTGACAGCGGTCACCGCGATGGTACTCGGGCAGGTTGTAATGGTTGCCATTATGGGAATTACGGCTCTGCATATGGGAGATCACGATCACCAGCTCAGTGCTGTATCAGCCGTTATATCGGCGCATACGCTGGGAATGTACGCATTTTCCGTGCTTTCCGGTCGACTGGCAGACAAATGGGGGCGCGGTCCTGTCATTTTGACCGGAGCGGCCACTCTTTTACTGGCCTGCCTGACCGCGCCGCTCTCACCGAATGTGCTGCCCCTGGCAGTTTCGCTCTTTTTGCTGGGCCTGGGCTGGAACTTCTGCTTTGTCGGCGGCTCGACCCTATTGGCCGATCAACTCTCCCCGGCGGAGCGCGCCCGTACACAAGGCCGGAACGATCTTCTGGTTGGGCTGGCCTCGGCCACAAGTGTCTTTAGCAGCGGATTGATTTACGATGCCACCAGTTATACGGTCATTTCGCTGATGGCTGGCGCACTGTCATTGATTCCACTGGTGATGGTTCTCGCCTGGATGCGCAGGGAACGTGTGGCTGTGAGAGCGTGATTCGGTTATCACTATCCATTCAGAAAATCTCCCCGTTGAAATGTTGGCGGGGAGATTTTTTTAGGCCCTGATCATCGTCAGCAGCATTTTGAATTGACCGGGTGCCTTGACTGCGTGTGGCTCATCGGCAGGCATGATGATCGCATCGCCTGTTTTTAGGTTAAAAGATTTGCCAGAGACAATAATCTCGGCTTTGCCTTCCACCACATGGACGAGAGCATCAAACGGCGCAGTGTGTTCGCTCAGTTCCTGGCTTTTGTCAAAGGCAAACAGGGTGACGTTCCCTGCCTCCGCTTTGGTGATCTGGCGGCTGACAACGGAACCATCCTGGTAGTTGACCATCTCAGCCAAGGTGAGTATTTCGGCTTTAGGGGCTGTGGACATAAAGACTCCTTCTATATAAATGAGTATGGATGAAATTTTGATAACATCAATTTAACCACACATCACTTTTATGATATAGTTGAAGGCCGTTTCCTGGCATTTATTTTTCGAATGACCAGTGTTACGGTAGAATTAGGTGCAAAAATGATAAGAACCATAAAGGATATCTAACGAGTATGTGGGATAAAATTTACAACATTTTCGTTAATGCTTTCGCCCAAACAGCACTGTCAACGCAGGATTTGTTCAACATCGTTTTTTCTTTGGTCTTAGCGATTGTATTGGGCTTTGTGATCTCTCAGGTCTACAAGCATACGCATCTGGGCTTGAATTACGAAATCAGTTTTTTGACCACGCTAATTCTTCTCGCGCCCATTGTGGCGGCAGTGATGATGTTCATCCAGGGTAGTCTTGCGCTTTCGTTGGGTCTGGTAGGGTCTTTATCGATCATCCGTTTCCGCACCCCAATCAAAGATACTCGAGATATGGTGTTTTTATTTTGGGTGATCGCTATCGGTCTCGGATGTGGAATTTACAACTGGACCCTTGTGGTTGTATTCTCCCTGTTGATTTTTATTACCATAATTATTTTATACCTGACCAGGTATGGTCAATCCCGCAACAAAGATTATGTGCTCGTCCTTTCTGGAGACTCTTCTTATCCTGACAGCGAAGTTGAGTCAATACTCAAGCGGTATACCTTCGATGTACGGGTACGTTCCCGAGAGTCTGAGAATGATTTATGGGAGATTATCTTCGAGGTTCGGTTTACAGAGGCGGTGGGGGAAGAATCGAAACAGTTGGTGCAAGAATTACAAGCATTATCCGGGGTAAGCAAGGTATCTTTGTTAGCACCACAATTAGCGCTTCCAGTTTAATAAACACCTGGAGGACAGCTTGTCATCCGTCATTCCGCAAGATATCATTTTCTCCCGGCGCTTTGAATCAAAGTACAAGATATCCAGCTATCAATATCACCAGTTCAAAAATGCCCTGGTGCCATATATGCAGTTGGACAATTTCACCAAAGCAGGCCCGAAAAACAGATACCTTGTCCGCAGCCTTTACTTTGACACACTCGATTATCAGGCATATTTTGAAAAAATCAGCGGGGACTGTAACCGGGTAAAGTTCCGCATCAGGACCTACGTTGAATCCGTCGAAGACAACCCCACCATACGAGTCGAACTCAAAGTTCGAAAGGGTGTCATGATGGAGAAATTCGGTTACTTTGTTACGGCGGCCGAATATAAAGAATTTATGCAAGGGTGGCATTGGACTTTAGAGAACAATCCTGTTTTGGATGAGTTCGAGCGAAATCTACGCTTGAAGCACTTGCGTCCCAAATTGTTGGTCGAGTATCTGCGCGAGGGATTCCAATCTCGAAGCAGGGAAAACATACGCATCACATTCGACCATCAGGTCCGCAGCGCTTTCTCGGACTCTCTTTTCCCGGGTAGGGTTTTCTTTCGTCGTCACCATCCGCATATGATTATCCTGGAAATCAAACATTCCCAAGAACAGCCTGACTGGCTCAGGAGGCTTGTCGAACAACATAGCCTGAAGATCATTGCCAACAGCAAATATGCACAGGGAATTGAAGTTGCCCGTCCGGACCTGGTGACGCCCTCCTGGAGCAACGGATGAATCGCCTGGATTGGGACATTTCCTTCCAAAAAATCCTCTGGTTTTTGCTGGGCATCTTTGTTCTAGTGGGTTTACTGGTCTCTACTGTTTGGGCGGACAGTCAAGTTTCTTTTAGAGATGCGCAGCTTGAAGCTGCGGTTAGAGACGCGCTGGATAAACCGGTCAAGTCCCTTTTTCAAAGCGATTTGAATAAGATCACCTCTTTGGATGCATCTGGAAGGGGGGTTGAATACCTGGATGGCATTGAACGTCTTGACAATTTGGTTTTTCTTGATTTGAGTAACAATCTGATTAAAGATGTGACACCTTTGAGAACGCTTCACGATTTGTCAGAACTTAATTTGAATTGGAATGGCATCACAGATTTGAATGCCTTGGGGTTTGATTCATTGGCCAACCCCTTACTAAAAGAGTTGGATTTGAGATCAAACCAGATTGAAGATATCACCCCACTACAAAACCTGGTGAGTTTACAGGTTTTGGACTTGAGTAATAACCTTATCATAGACGTCTCCCCGCTGGAAAGCCTGACTGCTTTGGTTGAATTGAACTTGAGAAATAACGATGTAACGAATCTCGAACCGCTCTCCGTACTTCACGAATTGGAATATCTTAATATCCATTCAAATAGCGATGCTTTATCTGCCTTGCCTCTGGAAACATTGACCAAGCTGGAAACGCTGATCATGGAAAACGTTACGCTCGGGGAAAATGTTAATATCTTGTCGAATATGGAACACCTGAGACGCTTGAATCTCTCCAACAGTAGTATTTCTGATATCACGCCCCTGCGCCAGTTGAAGAAATTAACCATTTTAAACTTACGCGATAACGATATCACGGATCTTTCACCGCTATCCGGGCTCAGGAATTTGACCTATCTGAACCTTTACTCGAATTCAAGGATTCAATCGGTTCTGCCGCTTGAAAATTTGACCGAACTGGAAACGCTGATCATGGCGAATGTGCCAATCGGGCAGGATATTCACATTCTAAGTGATATGACCGAGTTGAAGTATCTGAATATCCGTAATTGTGGTGTTGCCAACCCCGCCGTTTTGGGAGATTTAATGAGCGCTGGGGCCCTGCAAGATGAAGAAGATAGAAACATCAGGGCTCATGTAGATCTCAGGGAAAACCCTATTTCTTTGGAAACCACTGACCTTTATGCGTCTATCAGACCGTATTGGCAGAACATTGACCAGAGAATTCCGTTCAAGTTGCCAAACTACTATACGATGGCTCCGCCAAGGTTCTCTCGTACCGGTGGGTACTATGAGGGTCCTTTTGAATTGAAGCTTGAAGCTGAAGGAGCCTACACAAAAATTTACTATACCCTTGACGGATCTGAGCCGACCACGGATGATTTGGTCTATGATGCCCCTATCTCTATCCATAGTCGAAGAGGCGAACCAGCAGTCTTGGCTTATCAACAGGAAATGTCCCCCAGATGGGTACCACCCGTCGGGGACGTTTTCCAGGCAACCGTTGTCCGAGCCAGGGTATTTGACAAAAATGGAAAGAACAGCAGCCCGACAGTCACACACACATTTATTGTCGATGAGACAAAACGCTACACGCTTCCGGTCGTCTCGCTGACGACAAACCCGGATTACTTTTTCGACTATGAGTATGGCATCTATGTCATGGGCCGGGCTTACGACGAGTTATACGATCCGAATCCCGACTTGAATCCCTGGGAAAGGACAGCCAATTACAAATTGTATGGAGAGGAGTGGCAGCGTCCAATCCATATTGAGTTCTTTGAGCCCAATGGTGAACTTGGGTTCTCGCAAGATGCCGGAGTTCGCATCCAGGGCACCGCAACCCGGGAACGCCCGCAAAAAAGCTTGCGGATTTATGCAAGTGATTATGATAGACAAAATGATACGATAAATTATGAATTATTCCCCGGGTTGATGAATCCGATTACCGGGGAGCCTGTAAACAGCTTCAAAACCGTCGTGCTGCGAAACGGCGGCTCTGATTGGGGATTCACCCTTTTCAGGGATGCATTCATGCAGTCTCTGGTCAGTCATATGCTGATCAATACACAGGCGCAACGCCCGGTCGTTGTCTTCTTGGATGGTGAATATTGGGGAATTTACAATCTACGAGAGCGGGCGGATGAATATTACCTGGCATCCTATTACAATCTGGACCCCAGCGAAATCGTTGTGATGGAGGGCAATGGTGCGCTGAACGCAGGTTCGTTGGGGGACGGGCAGCCTTACTTTGACATGCTGGATTTTATTAGAGAATATGATATTACCGACACAGAGAACTATGCCCATATACAAACCCAAATGGACGTCAAGAATTATATCGACTATCAGATAGCTGAGATCTATCTAAACAATACGAATTGGCCCCACGCAAATGTCAAATTCTGGCGAAAAAAAATAGATGGATATGACCCTGATGCGCCCTACGGCCATGACGGGCGTTGGCGTTGGATCATATACGATACTGATTTTGGTTTCGGATTTGACGGGAGAGAATTGGCTGTTGAGCACAATAATCTGTTGAATGCGACACATCCTGAATTGCACGAGTGGGCCGGAGAGTTGTTTTCGTCCTTGTTGGAGAACCCGGAGTTTCGGACAGCGTTCATCAACCGTTTCGCCGATCAACTCAATACTTCCTTTACACCATCGCAAGTGATCGATCGAATCGATCAGATGCAAGCAGCCCGGGAACCAGAGATTGCAGAAATGATTCGGCGCTGGCGAGGTAGCGATGCCACTGTGGAACAATGGCACAATTCTGTTGACCTTTTGCGATATTTTGGGGAGAACCGTCCGGGTTTCGTCCGGCAACATATCATCGATTACTTCGGTCTGAGCGGCGTTGCAAATGTGACCCTGAACACGGATGAGACCATGGGCCACATCCTCATCAACTCGATCGCGATCACCAGCGATACGCCTGGGATTGAAAATCCGACCTCATGGACGGGTATCTATTTCCAGGATGTACCCATTACGATCACAGCCGTCCCCGAACCTGGGTACCGCTTTGTGCGTTGGGAAGGCATCCCGCAATTCGACCCCACCGCGGAAACAATCACTATTACCCTGACGAATGATCTTTCCCTTAGGGCTATATTTGAAGATACGAAATGATATTGCCTTATGTTTTTTGCTACCCCAAGGTAGTGGAGTACCAAACAACCGAAGAGAAACGATAACTCCACTTTATTATCTCCCATTTTGCCTGGCAAGAGCCCCTCAAGAATTTTGCATTGGATAAGCGACTTACTGCTGGCTTGAAACCCATGGCATGGATGTGTGGCAAGCTCTTTCTGGCTTAGTAGGTAGAGCGCATTGGCGTATCGAGATCGAGAAAGTGATTGATATTAACCTGGCTTTGATTGCCAATATTTTCCTCACTACCTAACCTATGCCTTCTATTGCTATTCTCTTCGGACTTTTATCCGCGCTCACCTGGGGGGCAGGTGATTTCAATGGTGGGTTAGCGGTCAAACGTAGTAATCCCTATGGCGTGATCGCTGTCGCACATAGCATCAGTTTGATATTGCTGCTCATTACAGTTTTTATCGTTGGCGAACCCATCCCTTCATTGCACGACTGGTTATGGGGTGGCGCCTCGGGATTGGCTGGTGGAGTTGGTCTGATGCTGCTCTATCGCGCTCTGGCAGAAGGTCGCATGAGCGTTGCCGCGCCAGTTTCGGCGGTAGTGGCTGCTGTTCTGCCTGTGTTGGTGGGATTGTTACAAGATGGCGTGCCCGGTCTATGGATACTGATTGGTTTTATGCTGGCGTTGATAGCTGTCTGGCTTGTCTCCGGCGGCGAGGGACTGACCATCCGCTTTGACGATCTGCGCATGCCGGTCATCGCGGGTATCGCCTTCGGTGCTTTTTTCATCTTCATCGAACGAGCCAGCCGTACCGCGCTGCTATGGCCGCTGATTGCTGTGCGCATCGTCTCGGTCAGCACCATGCTCGGTTATGCCCTGCTCACCCGCCAGGATTGGGTTCCCAAACGGGAGAGTATGGTCCCTTTGCTCCTCAGCAGTGTGCTGGATACATTCGGCAACGCCTTCTACGCGCTCTCCGCCCGCACTGGCCGTTTGGACGTGGCCGCTGTGCTTGGCGCGCTCTATCCCGGCGCAACCGTACTCCTGGCCTGGGTGTTTTTAAAAGAGAACATTTCACGCATTCAGACCATCGGAATTTTGCTGGCATTGGGCGCGATCATCCTGTTGACTCTCTAGCCGGAGAAAAATATGCAAAAACTCTCGAGGCGTACACGCTGGATCTATGGTTCAGGTGACATTGGCTTCAGCCTGACATCCACAATCATCGCTGCCTACTTCGCCATATTCCTGACTGACGTCGTCGGCATCGTCCCCGCTGTCGCTGCTGGGGCGATTTTTATTGGACGTACCTGGGACTACATCAACGACCCGCTGGTGGGCTACATCTCCGACCGTACCCGCACCCGTTGGGGGCGCAGACGCCCCTTTCTCCTTTTCGGCGCGCTTCCGTTTGGACTGGTTTTCTCCCTCATGTGGTGGATTCCGCCAATCGAGAACCCTATTTCCTTGGCAGTCTACTACGGGATACTGTATGCAGTTTTCGATACCGCTTTCACCTTTGTGACCATGCCTTACTTCGCGTTGACCCCCGAACTGACCAGCGATTACGACGAGCGCACCGACCTGACCACCACGCGCATGTTCTTCTCCATCCTCGGCAGTCTGGTCGCGTTCACGATACCGCTCATGATCGTGGATGGCTTTCGCCCGGAGAACGCCGGTCGTGTGCTGCTGATGGGAGGCATCTTTGGTCTGGCCGCTGCGCTGCCGTTGTTTGGAGTGTTCCTTGGCACGCGCGAGCGCGAAGAGTTTATGGAAATCTCGCAGCCCAGCATCTGGAGATCCGTCAAAGCTGCGTGGACCAACCGTCCGTTCATGTTTGGGCTTGGCATCTATCTGTTCACCTGGGTGGCAGTCAGCATCATCGAGACCATTTTGCTGTTCTACATCAAATACGTGGTGGAGCGCGAGCCGCAAAGCGATTTGATCATGGCGACTATCTTTGTGGTTGCCATTTTCACCCTGCCCATCTGGCAGTGGGCTTCTCGCCGCTACAACAAGCGTTTGGCTTACATCGTTGGGATTGCGTTCCTGGCTGTGGTGTTGTTGGCAATGGCCTCGCTCAATCCACAGGTGCCATTGGGAATCTTGCTGGCCTTGTGCGCGTTGGCGGGTATCGGCGTGGCTGCCGCGCATGTACTGACCTGGGCCATCCTGCCGGATGCCATCGAATACGGCGAGTGGCAGACCGGGGAACGGCACGAGGGTATGTTCTACAGCCTGATCACCCTGGCGCAAAAGATCGCCACTTCGATCGCTATCCCGACAGCGCTGCTGGTATTGGATGCTACCGGCTACGTGGCTAACAGCGACTCCCTGCCGCAGAGTGCGGTCAATGGCATTCGCATTGTGGCGGGTCCGATCCCAGCTGTGCTGATGTTGGGCGGCATCATCTTCGCACTGGTGTATCCGCTGGGGCGCGAGAACTATAACGAGATCGCTCAGGGACTTGAATCCCGTCGAGGCGCGGAAGCAGATTGATGTCCGTAGAGATGCGGCAAGTCATCAATAAAAGAGAAAGACATACATTCCTGACTTTCCCCTGGCAAATCTACAGGAACGATCCACTCTGGGTACCGCCTCTTCTTTCCGGGCACGAAAAAGTGATCGACCCGGAACGAGGCATCTTCTTCAAAGATGGCGTCGCTGAATGTTTCATCGCTTTGGTGCATGGAAAACCGGCAGGAACCCTGTGCCTGGCAGAAGAGTTCAATAACACGCGCGCCAAGGGGTACAAAGAGTGCATGTATGGCTTTGTGGAGTGTGTGGAGGATTACGCGGTGTTCGAGGCCATGTTTGACTTTGCGACGGATTGGGCTGGGGAGCGGGGGATGGAATCTATATATGGCCCCTTTAATCTCGACCGCGAGGATAGCCGCGGACTCCTGATCGAGGGCCGTGACCGACCGCCCCCGATCTTGTGCGGGCATCAGCCACCTTATTACCAGTCTTTCTTCGAACGTTACGGCTTCGAGAAGAATGGCGAGGATGGCCTAGCCTATGCTGTTGACCTTGACCCATCCTCACCCAGGATCCAGCGCCTTTACCAGTTATCAGAGCGCGTTCGCCAACGGCATCCGGAATTCATCGTACGCAGCGCCAATCTTGCCGACATGGATAACGAGATCGAGCGCATCGTTGACCTGCAAAACCGCGCGCTGAGGCACTTTCCCGGTTACATTCCTTACACGCGCAATGCCATTGAATCCATGATCATGCCCCTATTGGATGTGATCGACATTGACCTGGTGCTCTTCGCGGAGGTGGAGGGCCAGCCAGCCGGATTCTTCCCCGGCGTACCCAACTTCAATGAACTGCTCATCAAACTCAACGGCCTGCGCTACCCTTGGGATTATTTGCGTTATTTGCTCTGTCGTAACCTGAAGCCTGAATGTCTGGCGATTAAAAGTGTGGTGGTTCCGCCCGAATACTGGGATATTGGCGTGGCTGTGTTGCTCTTCGACAAGATGGTTCAGCGTGCCATTGAGAAGGGATACAAATGGGCCGATCTCTCCCTGACCGGCGATGAGAATCCCAATACCTGGCCGCTGGCGCATCACATGGGCGCGCAGATTTATAAACGCTATCGATTTTACAAGAAGCAGCTTACCTAAAGTACCTGAACTTTTCACAAAAATACGGATGAACTCCGACAAAATTGTCAATCGATGGGGGATATTTTTATTTGTGCAAAAGGAACATTCTGACTGTTCTTTGCAATTGGCGCAAATGCCTCTTGACAAACATATTTATTTTGCTATACTATAAATGACTGACCAGTCAGTTATTTATAAAATGCAGGTATCTATTCTATGTCCCCTAAACCTGACGTTAGCGAAGAACGTAAAGACCAAATTATGAACGCAGCTGAAGAAGTCTTTTCACAGAAAGGCTTCAGCGATGCGCGCATGGACGATATTGCCGATAAGACTGGCCTGAGTAAAGGCACGCTTTATTTATATTACAAGAGCAAAGACGATCTTATCATCGCCATTCTGGACCGTATCTTCCAGCGCGAATTCCGGGCCTTTGAGAATTTTGACATTGCCAGCATGAGCGCTACGGGTACCATCTGGAATTTCGTTGACACAACCACAAAGGACATCAGGATGATGATGCGTTTGCTGCCGATCACATATGAGTTCATGGGGTTGGCCTTTCGTAACAAATTTGTCCAAAAAACATTCAAAGCTTATTTCAATCGTTATATGGACATACTCATCCCCATTATTCAACATGGTATCGACACCGGCGAGTTCCGTCCCTTGGATCCGAAGGAAATCGCCATCGCGATGGGCGCTATCATGGAAGGTACGCTCTTGTTGTGGGTCTATGATAGTTCGCTGGTCGAGCCCGAAAATCACATCCGCTCGGGGATGAAGCTGCTACTCGAGGGCGTGCGGGCGTAAGGAGAAATAAAATGAGCAAATCGATTGTGGACAAACCGCCTGGAAAGGCACTACGGTTTGGGTTGCGTTTGCCCATCTGGCTGTATCGTGCCCATCTCGGCTGGTTGCTGGGTGACCGCTTCCTGATGCTGACCCACACCGGCCGCAAGAGCGGACTGGAACGACATACAGTGATCGAAGTCGTGCAGCACAATAAAGATGCGGATACCTATTATGTTGTTTCAGGTTGGGGGGAAAAGTCAGACTGGTACCAGAACATTCGTAAAAAACCATCTGTCACCATACAAACGGGAGGGCGTCAATTCAAGTCAACAGCAGAATTCATCCCTGTGGAAAAAGCCATCGGGATTTTACAAACATACGCGCGTGAGCACCCGACGGCATTCAATGAGTTGAGCGGTTTGTTTTTAGGCGAGCGCATGAAGCCCGGCAGCGACGCTCCGCAACGTATCGCGGAAAAGATGCCAATGGTGGCATTTCGCCCTGAGAACGGATCATAAAAAGGAGAACAAAATGCAAATCGTGATCTTGATCGTGGCCATGATCGTCGTCGGCCTGTTGATGGGCTGGATTGCAGGCTTTATCTGGAAAGATAATCGTCCGATTGGCGTAAAGGGCGACTACATCGCCTCTGTTATTACTGCGATAGTTGTTGGGTTGATCGATTGGTTCGTCATCCCAGCCATGGGATTTAGTGACAGCCTGCGCAACCTTGGTGTGGCGCTGGAACCGGCCATCGGCGCACTAATTGTGTTGTGGATCATCCGAGCGGCCAAGAAATAAATAAAGTTGCCAAAATGCGAACGCTAACACTCGAAGAGGCCAAAGCGTATTATGACAGCTTTGGTGCAAAGCAGGATAGCCAGACTTTCTATGAAGGTCCAGCGATCAAAGAGCTGATTGCGAACAGTCACTTTGATCAAGCCTCCTCAGTCTTCGAGTTTGGCTGTGGCACAGGCCGTTTTGCGCAGGAACTCCTCCGTGAGCACCTCCCCCAAGACGCCATTTATCAAGGAACTGACGTCAGTTCTACGATGATACAACTGGCAAAGGAGCGTCTGGAATCTTTCGGACCGCGTGCAATGCTCACACAGTCATTTACAAATGTCGATATTCCAATTGGCGACAATTCCATCGATCGATTTGTTTCTACCTATGTGTTCGATTTGCTTCCGGTAAACACAAGTAAAAAGGTACTTGACGAGGCGCATCGCGCCCTTCAAGCGGAAGGCTTGCTCTGTCTGGTCAGTATCGCACCAGGGGACACCTTCATCTCCAACGTTGTGATGAGTTCTTGGCAGTGGATTTTTTCACAGAAGCCCTCCATTGTAGGCGGCTGCCGACCTATAAAACTGACAGAACTGCTGTCCGTCGACCGATGGCGAATCCGTTACGAGAGCGTTGTCGTCGCCTGGGGCATTGCATCGGAAGTGGTCGTCGCAACTCCCATTAAGGTTTGACAGGTATTTATGACAAATTCTCCGATTATCGAGACAGAGCGCCTCACACGGGACTTCAAGTCTATCACCGCTGTGGAAGAATTGACCTTGTCGATTGCGCCCGGCGAGCTGTTTGGGTTGGTGGGTCCCGATGGCGCTGGCAAGACCACCACGCTGCGTCTGCTGGCAGGTTTGCTGAGTGTGACTGATGGAGAAGCTACCATTCTGGATTTCGATCTCAAGTCACAGGCGGAGGCTGTCAAGCCGCATGTAGGTTATATGGCGCAACAATTCAGCCTGTACGGTGAGTTGTCTGTGCTGGAGAATTTGCAATTTTTCGCCGAATTGTTCGATGTTACGAAACAGGAACAAGCCGAGCGCACCGAACGCTTGCTGGAGTTTGCCGGACTGATGGAGTTCACCCAACGCCGGGCGGCTAATCTCTCCGGTGGGATGCAGAAGAAACTGGCCCTGGCCTGTACACTCATCCACCAACCTGAAATCCTGCTGCTGGACGAACCCACGACTGGTGTGGACCCGGTCTCCCGACGCGAATTCTGGAATATCCTGACCGAGTTGCATGTACAGGGCACGACTATCATCGTCAGCACGCCTTACATGGACGAAGCTGACCGCTGTTCGATGGTCGGTTTGATGTATGCCGGAAAACTGGTTGAGTGCGATACGCCCCAGAATATCCGTGCCCGGCTGGAAGAAGATGTGGTCCAGGTCCAGGCTGAGGACTGGCAGGCGGCCCTGGACACGGTGGCAGGCCTGAAGGGGGTCCGCGAAGCGCAGACCTACGGCGAGACGGTCAACCTGCTGGTCGATGATGGAAAAAAACGTCTGCGAGAGGTCAAGCGCGCCTTGAAGAAATCAAAGATCGAATACAACAGCATACGTCTCGCGCCGGTCCGCATGGAAGAGGCGTTCATCTCGTTGATCCGTAGGATGGAGGAATAGTGTCATTTCGTCATATCTGGGCTGTGACCCGCAAAGAATCCCAGCACATCCTGCGCGATCGCAGCACGCTCGTTTTGGTGTTCTTCACACCGACATTGTTGTTGCTGCTAATGGCATACGCGCTGACAGTCGATTTGAAGCATGTGCCGCTGGCGGTTCTCGATCTGGACAAGAGCCAGACTTCGCGAGCCTTTGTCCAGCAGATCACGGCCGGGCAGGACCTGGACCTGTACGCCAATGCCGAGAGTATGGACGAGATCGAGGGTATGCTGATGCGTGGCGAGATCAAGGCCGCATTGGTAATTTCGCCGGGTTTCGCAGCCGACGTGCAGTCTTTGAAGGGCATGCCAATGCAGGTCATCATCGACGGCACGGAACCGGAGAGCGGCGGGTTCGCGGTGGAGCACATCGCCAACCGCGCGGAAGAGTTCGTCAGCACGTCGCTGGCGAGTCAGCTAGCGGCGCAGGGTTTTTCGGTGGACACGCTGCAGCCGGTCGATTTACGCATCCGTACCTGGTTCAACCCCAGCCTGAAACCGCGCAACGACATCATCCCTGGTCTGATTTCGATGGTACTGGGCTTCCCAGCCCTGTCCGTTGCGCTGACGCTGGCGCACGAGCGTGAACACGGTACCCTGGAGCAACTGCTGGCCACACCCATCGGACGCGGTGAATTGTTGATTGGGAAGATCCTTCCATATGTAGTAGTTGGGCTGTTCAATGTGCTGCTCATGCCATTGTTGGCCATCGCCTGGTTCGGGATTTCCTTCAACGGCAACTTTGCATTGTTCTTCGGGCTCTCGGCGATTTTTATGTTTGCGGTCTTGAGTATGGGCATCATCGTGGGAGTTTTCATGCGCACACAGGCGGCAGCGCTGGCGCTGTCATTCCTGGTGATCTTCTTCCCCGGTTTCTTCCTGACTGGCATTTTCTTCCCGCTGGCCTCTATGCCTGAAGAAGCCCGTCTGGAGTCGCTCTTCCTGCCGGGTACGCACTACGCGATTATCACCCGCGGTATGTTCTTGCAGGGCGTAGGGCTGGAAGTGCTCTGGCCAAACCTGGTCATGCTGGTGGTGTTGGGCGTGGCTTTCACATTGGTGGCAGCACTGTTTTTCAAAAAGAAATTGGGGTAGGGACGGGGTTCCCCGTCCGGGCGGCGGGACGCCGCCCCTACACGGATATTTTATGCTGAGAAGAATCTGGTCACTCGCAATCAAAGAATTCATCCACCTGCGCAATGATTGGTGGCTGCCAGCCTTTATGCTGATAGGCGGCGCGATGGAATTGCTGCTGGTCGGCTGGGCAACCTCCCGTCCCATAAACAATTTACCCATCATGGTACTGGATCATGACCACAGTGCGGCCAGCCAGGAAATTGTTGTCGCGCTCGAGAACACAGGCACCTTCAGCCAGCCGGAGTATGTCAGCGATATGCCGACCATCGAGGATGCGCTCAACCGCGGACAGATCAATGCGGCGGTGATCATTCCGCCGGATTTCGATGAGCAGATGGCCTCTCCAACCGGCAAGCCGACTCTGGTCGTGATTCTGAACGGTGCGGAGAGCACACCCGCAATCGCGGCCAAGCGAGCGGTGGAAGGGCTGGCACAAGACCTGGGTCAGCGCATCACCATCCAACGATTGGGCCTGCCTCCCAGCGAATTTGCCGGGTTCGACCCCAGTCTGCGGGTGTGGTTCAACGAGGCGCTGAGCGAAGCGCTCTACACGACCCCGGCAGAGTTGGGGCTGATGCTCGAATTCACCGTCTTGCTCTTTGCGGCGCTGGCCTTTTCTCGCGAACGCGAACTTGGCACGTTGGAACAGTTGCTGGTCATGCCCTTCTCCTCGATGGAGATCATCGTTGGAAAATCTATTCCTGTCATTATCGTCGGCTTTGCTGACTTTCTTTTAATGTTGACTATGGTGCACTTTGCTTTCGGAGTCCCCGTGCGTGGATCTCTGCCGCTGTTGCTGATCCTGGCTTTCGGCTACCTGATGGTCGAGCTTGGCAAGGGGCTGGTAGTCTCGGTCATCTCACGCACCCAGCACCAGGCATTTTTATTGGTGTTGCTGGTTGGCATGGTGGACTTCATGTTCACCGGGTATGCTGCTCCTGTAGAAGGCATGCCACAGGTTTTGCAGTGGTTCGCCAACTTCATCCCAGCCCATCACTGGTTGACCATTCTGCGCGGAATCCTGCTCAAAGGTGCCGGTCTGGATGTGCTGTGGCCCAACCTGCTGTGGTTGGCAGGGCTGGGATTGGTGATCGGCACCTTCTCACTAAGATTCGTGCGTCGTGCTCTCGATTAGGAATTCACCAGAGATGAACAGAGATAAACGTTTATCAAAAACTTTTACGTTCATCTCCGTTTATCCCCGGTAAAAATTATGGAAACTCAAACCGCAATTGTTGCAAACTCCCTCACCAAACGCTTCGGTGATTTCACCGCCGTGGACGATGTCAACTTCGAGGTCCACCATGGCGAGATCTTCGGCTTCCTCGGCCCGAATGGTTCCGGCAAGACCACCAGCATCCGCATGATGTTGGGGCTGATGAAACCCACCTCAGGCGAAGTGGATGTGCTGGGTATGAAAGTGGATGGCGACACCGGGGCAATCCGTCCGCGCGTCGGGTATATGTCCCAGCGCTTCAGCTTGTACAACGACCTGACCGTGCTGCAAAACTTGAATTTTTACGGCGCGGCTTATGGCCTAAAAAACGCTGAATTACAGGAACGCATCCAGAATGCACTCGAAATGGCAGGATTGGAAGGTCGTGAGCACGTCAGGACCAGGGACTTGTCCGGCGGCTGGCGTCAGCGGCTGGCGCTCAGCGCGGCCATCCTGCACCGTCCTGAAGTGCTTTTCCTCGACGAACCCACCGCGGGCGTTGACCCTGTTTCCCGACGCGCTTTCTGGGATTTGCTCTACAAGCTCATCGCCGAGGGCATCACGGTCTTTGTCACTACCCACTACATGGACGAGGCCGAACATTGTCACCGCCTAGCCTTCATCCAGCGTGGCAAGATCATCGCCTATGGCTCACCCGCCGAGATCAAATCCGAGATGATGCGCGGCCAGGTGCTGGAGATCGCTCCATCCGATGCGGTAGAGGCGGTCAAGGTGCTGCGCGCCGCACAGGAAAATGGTTCCCTGCCCATCCAGGAAGTTGAGTTGTACGGTTCACTGGTCCATGTAGTGGCCCCTGATATGAAGAAACACCAACGCAGCATTGAGCGTGAATTGCGTCAAGCGGGCATCCGCACCGCTCAGGCCGACATCATCGAACCCTCTCTGGAAGATGTCTTTATCTCTGCTATGAAAGCATAAGCAATCTGTAAAACGTAAAACGTGGAGGTCGTTATGAAAAAACTCGTTACCTTATTACTTCTCAGCCTATTACTGGTCAGTTGTGGACCGGCCCAGAATACCGAACTACAGGCTTCGGGGCAGATCGAGGCGACTGAGATCGCCGTCGCGCCGGAGATGAGCGGACGTGTAGTCGACGTGTCGGTCGCGGAAGGGGATTCCGTCACGGCAGGCGATGCGCTTCTTACCCTGGACGACAGTTTGCTTCAAGCCCAAAAACGGACTCTCGAAACCGGACTGGATTCCACCAACGCTAACATCCAGGCTGCGCAAGAGACTTTAGACATGGCCCAACTACAATACGACCAGACCCTGTCCGCGGCGCTGGAGGCGGAGAAGGCCACTCGTGTGGACATTTGGTCCGAGTCCAAGCCAGGCAAATTCGACCAGCCCACCTGGTACTTTAACCGCGCAGAGCGGCTCAAGGCCACGCAGGCTGAAGTGGATGCTGCCAAGGCCGATCTGGATAATGAACTGGCGAAACTGGAGAGTGTGGAAAACCAAGTTGAAAGTCTGGCATTCCTGGAGGCAGAGGCCAAGCTTTCCGATGCGCGCGTCGCATTCCAAAATGCCGAAGATGTCTATGACCGCACCAACGGCGCCAGTTCAGAGTTACGAGATGCCGCCGACACTGCCCGGGATGATGCCGAAATCGATCTCGAGGATGCGCAGGATGATTATGACGACGCGCTGACCAGCGATGATGCCGACGATCTGCTCGAAGCGCGCGCCCGAGTCTATGTCGCACAGGAACGCTACGACATGGCGGTGGACGCCTTGCGAGCCTTCCAAACCGGCGCGGACTCCCCCGAGGTTGCCCTGGCAGCCCAGGCTGTCGAGCAGGCCCGGGCCAACCTGGAGGCCGCTCAGACTTCTGTAGCACAGGTGCAGGCACAACTGTCTCAGGTTGAAACACAGATGGAAAAGTTGGCGGTATATGCCCCGCAGGATGGCGTCGTTTTGGTACGCAACGTGCAGCCGGGTGAAGTTGCCCAGGCGGGCATGACCGTCATGACGATTGCCAAGCTGGATAAGCTAACCGTTACAGTTTACTTACCCGAAGACCGTTATGGCGAAGTCAGCCTGGGTGATACTGCCTCCCTGAGCGTAGACTCGTTCCCCGGCGAAACCTTCACTGCCACCGTTACCCGCATCGCCGACCAAGCCGAGTACACCCCGCGCAACGTCCAAACCAAAGAGGAACGTCAGACGACGGTCTATGCGGTCGAGTTATCGGTGGAAAACCCGGATGGCAAGCTCAAGTCTGGCATGCCGGTGGACGTGACCTTCGGACAATAAAGTCATCCTTGCAAGAAAGTGAAAAAAACTGGCGGCCCAATGGGTCGCCAGTTTGTGGAAATTACCTTCTACTATTTCGAAAATCTAAATTCATTGGTACATAATCTCTTCAATTCGCCAGCTTTCTTCCCCCATTAGCTTTTTCAGCCGGGCCAGCATCTCAGGTCCCACGCGCGTGGTGTCGTTGGGGAAGTCGATCAGGTGCCCCTTGCCGCCCTCGAAAATCTGGAAGCTGAATTTATCGCGTCCCTTGTAAGCGGTCAGCGTGCTGTGCAGGATGCGGATGCGGCGCTTGTCACGCTCGCGGTCGCCGGTGGGGCGCAGCAAGACGGTGATCTGTTGCGGCGGGTGCGTGTGGTCTTCCGTTTGAGCAACCGGGGCATACAGAGATGGGAGTTTTGCGATTGAATCAGGGGTGGCTTCAACCGCCTGCACGACCATTCTCGAAGGCGCTTGAGGCTGGGACTCCGAAGCTGTTTCTTCAATATTATCCTTGATCGGTTCTTCGGGCTCAGACTCCGGTTCTGGAGCCGGGGCAAGGACTTCTTCCGGCGGCAATGTGACCGGTTCATTCTTCTTGAACTTGGGTTCCGGGCGAGAAGCCATTTGTGCGGACTCGAAATCAGGTTGCCAGGATTCATCCCAACCAGGGGGGAAGGCTTCCGGTGGAGGTGGGAGACTGTCATCGTCCCATTCGGGTTCGGGCGTGTAGGCCGGAACTGCTTTAGCCACAGCGTGGGGTGAACCACCGTTCTGCCCTGCTGGTGGCGGAGTTGTTTGTTGCCCTGTCGGGGTTGATACAACGGTGGCAGGCTGAGGGGTCAGCATCGGAGGCGGGATGGTTGGTCTTGTGGATGGACGCCGGGGCTTCGGATCCGGCCTCGGCAGCGGAGACATGTCTAACTCAGCTTCGTCCGCATCCATAGAAATTTTCAACTCGTAATCTGTCCGGATGCTGTCCACCAGAATCTTGGATGGGTTGCTGTTGGCATCCACCTTGCCCTCGACGATGAAAATCTGCCCGACGACCAGCATTTCAGAATATTGCTTCCAGGTGCGCGGGAAAACAACCAGATCGATAACGCCCTGGATATCTTCGAGAGTGACAAAGCCCATCGGCTTGCCTGTTTTGGTCTGGTAGGGACGGATGCTGTTCACCAGCCCGGCCACGCGCACTCGCTCCTCATGCTGCGCTTCGTTCAACTGGCCGGAGAAGTAACTGACGATTTGCGAAAGTTGTTTTTGATAGGAAGAGAGCGGATGGTCGGAGATGTACAGACCGATCAACTCCCGTTCCCAGTTGAGCATCTCACGCTTATCCACGTCGTTGACTTCGGGCAGCACAATGCTCTCGGTGACACCGGTTTCCGCGCCGAAGAGCGACATCTGCCCAGCCCGGACGGCCTGGAAATGCGAGTTGCTGACGGCTACCACACGGTCGAGTGAGGCCAGCAGCGCGGCGCGATTTCCGAAGCCATCCAATGCGCCAACCTTGACCAGACATTCCAGCGCGCGTTTGCCCACGGCGCGCAGGTCCACGCGGCGGGCAAAATCGTTCAGGTCTTTGAAGGCTCCGTCTTTGCGGGCTTCCAGGACCAGGTTGACCGGCCCCTCACCGACGTTCTTGACCGCGCTGAAACCAAAGCGGATGGAGGTTTCTTTGTCGCCGCCGTTCTCGATGGTAAAGTCCCATTCGGAGCAGTTGATATCCGGCTGTAAGACGGGGATGCCCATTCCCCGCGCGTCCGCCACGTAGAGCGCCACTTTGGCGGTGTCATTGCGTGTGACCGTCAGCAGCGCGGTCATGTATTCGGCAGAGTAGTGTGCTTTTAAATAAGCGGTCTGCACGGCGATAACGCCGTAGTCCGCCGCGTGCGACTTGTTGAAACCGTAACGCGCGAATTCTTCCCAGTCGGTGAAGATCTGCTCGGCCGTCTCTCTCGGAATGCCACCCTTGCTGGCACCCTCCACGAACTTGCTGCGGTGTTTCTTGATCTTCGCGGCGATCTTCTTGGAAATGGCCTTGCGCAGGTCATCCGCTTCGGATTGAGTGTAACCTGCCAGGTTCACAGCCGCGTTCATCAACTGTTCCTGGTAGACCGGGATGCCAAAGGTATCTTCGAAGAAGGGACGCAGCGCTTCGTGGCGATACTCGACTTCCGCTTCGCCGTGCATACGCGCGATGTAATCAGGGATGAACTGCATCGGACCAGGACGATAGAGGGCCACCATTGCAATGACGTTGTCCAGGTTTTCGGGTTTCATCTCGATCAGCCAGCGGGTCATCCCGCCGCCTTCCACCTGGAAGACGCCCGCGGTTTGACCTCTTCCGAGCAATTCAAAAGCTTTCGGGTCATCCAGCGGGATGGTGGTGAGATCGTAGTCGACATCGTGGCGTTCTTTGATCAAGGCACAGGCGCGCGCCATGGTGCTGAGCGTGGCCAGCCCGAGGAAGTCCACCTTGAGCATGCCGAGCGAATCGAGGATGCCCATCTCGAACTGCGTAACCGATTTGATGGGAATCCCTTCCGAATTGGAGGTGGGACGGTGCAAGGGCAGGTATTCCGTCAGCGGTTTATCCCCAATGACCACGCCGGCAGCATGCGTCCCGGCGTTGCGAACCGTGCCTTCCATGCCCATAGCGGTGTCGACCAATTCTTTCATACGCGGGTCGGAAGTGTAGATTTTCTTGAAATCGGGCACTTCCAGCGCGTGCTCTTTGATGGACACGGTTTTGCCGGAGACGAAAGGCACCAGCTTGGCGATACGGTCCACTTCGGGCAGCGGGATGTCCATCACACGCCCTACATCACGGATGGCGGCTTTTGCTCCCATAGTGCCGAAGGTGATGATGGAAGCGACTTTATCGCTGCCGTATTTATGGGCGCAGTATTCCATCATTTCGGCGCGCCGGTCATCGGGAAAATCCAGATCGATGTCGGGCATGCTGATGCGGCCGGGATTGAGAAAACGCTCAAAGATGAGATCGTGCTCGAGCGGATCGATCAATGTGATTTCTAACGTATAGGCCACGATGGAACCAGCCGCCGAGCCGCGCGTGTTGTACCAGATATTGCGCTCCGCAGCGTGTTTGCACAAATCCCACACGATCAGGAAATAGGCATCAAAGCCCATATCGTGGATGATGCCCAACTCGTAATCGAGCCGCTCGCGAACCTCTTGACTGCCGGCCTGCTCCCCATATCGACGACGCGCGCCTTCTTCGCATAGATGACGCAGGTAAGTCTGGGCCGTGTAGCCTTCGGGCACATCAAAGTCGGGCAGGTGATAACCCTTGAACGACAGGTCCACGTTGCAGCGCTCGGCGATGAGCAGCGTATTGCTGAGGGAACCAGGCACTTCGGCGAACAGTTGCCCCATCTCCTGGGCGGTGCGCAGGTAGTACGAGTCGTCCGTCATGGTCATGCGGTCGGTGTCACTCAGGAGCGAGTTGGTCTGGATAGCGAGCAGGATGTCTTGCAACTTGGAATCGGATTGATTAATGTAATGCACGTCGTTGGTAGCCACGTAGTTGGCTTCGTAACGTGCACCCAGGTTGAGCAGGTCCTTGTTGAGTTGGGTAATTTCCTTGATGTTATGATGCTGGAGTTCGACAAAGAAGCGCTCTTTCCCAAAGACATCGTAGTACCAGTTCATGCGCCGCACGGCTTCTTCCGGATTTTCCTTTAACAAAGCGCGCGGGATCTCGGCGGACATGCAGCCGCTGGTGCAAATCAGTCCATCGGAGTGAGCAGCCAGAAAGTCGTGGTCGATGCGCGGGTAGTAATAGAAGCCGTCCAACTGTGCAACTGAAGCAATCTTGAGCAGGTTCTTATAGCCAGTCTCGTTTTCGGCCAGCAGCAGCAGGTGATAGGATGAACGGTCTAATTTCGAATCGCGGTCCGTCATTTTACGCGCGGCCATATAGGCTTCCATCCCGATGATCGGTTTGACCCCCGCCGCGGTAGCCGCGTTATAGAAATCGATCACCCCAAACATCGTGCCGTGGTCGGTGATCGCCACGGCGGGCATGTCCAGTTCTTTGACGCGCTGAACCAGCTTCTTGATGTTCGAGAAGCCATCAAGCAGCGAATATTCGGTGTGTACGTGCAGGTGTGCGAAGGACATAGGGACTTGTTCGCATTATAGCACGCCTGTTTCATTTAAAGATTTGCGGGTGTCTTAAAATATCTGGTATTTTAAGGACTATACTGGGGTCATTGCGAGGAGCGACACTTGTACCGTATTGCGTTCGATGCAGCACAGGTGAGCGACGCGACAATCTCATAATTTCAAGTTACTTGAGATTGCCACGCTCCTTTCAGTCGCTCGCAATGACACATGAAATTATGGAGGACTTTTATGCCAATTGAAACCATCGGAATCCTACACCCCGGCGCGATGGGAATCTCCGTCGCCGCCTCCACGCTGCAATCCGGACATCAGGTCTGCTACGCCTCCGAAGGACGCAGTGCTGCCACTCGAGGCCGTGCATCCGAGCATGATCTGCGCGACCTGGGCACACTGGCCGAACTCTGCCAAACCTGTACGATCATCATCAGTGTCTGCCCGCCGCACGCTGCCGAAGAAGTGGCATCGCAAGTGATTGCTCATGAATTCAAAGGTCTCTATCTGGATGCCAATGCCATCTCACCCCAAAAGGCTAAACGCATCGGCGAGATACTTACGTCCGCGGGCATCACTTTCGTGGACGGCGGCATCATCGGCGGTCCGGCCTGGGACCCCGGTGAAACCTGGCTGTACCTTTCGGGAAGTGATTCAGCACGCATTGAGAATTGCTTCTCAGCGGGCCTGCTGGAAACCAGTGTCATTGGCAAAGAGATCGGCAAAGCCTCCGCATTGAAGATGTGCTATGCAGCCTATACAAAAGGCACAACGGCCTTGCTGACTGCCATCCAGGCCCTGGCCGAGGCCAACGGCGTGCGAACAGAATTGTCCGCGCAGTGGGAGCGGGATGAGCCCGGGTTCAGTGAGCAGGCTGAACGCCGCGCCAGTCGCGTGACCGCCAAGGCCTGGCGCTTTGCCGGGGAGATGGACGAGATCTCGTCCACCTTCGAGTCCGCTGGTCTGCCAGGGGGATTCCATGTTGCGGCTGGGAAGATCTATCGCCAGTTGGAACATTTCAAGGGGGCAGAAGAGTTTCCTGAATTGGAAGAAGTGTTGAAAGCACTGCTTAAAAATTAGCGCAACGTTTGGGTACCAGGCGGCGAGACGCCGCCTTGAGCATGACATTAATAACCGCGGCTAACCGTCCGCGGTTTTTTTGTTCATACTCTTGTAAGACTTCCTTAAGAACTCCTGAAGCGTTTCGCAATCCTTTTTCCGTACACTGAATTTATCAAACGGAGAAGGAGGTGCTTATCGTAAGGAAATATATTGATCTTAATATTGAATTCGCCTTTAGTGATATGGAGAACAACTCATGAAAAAGAAAATGTTAGCAATAACCCTTGCCCTAGCCCTACTCATCATCACCGTCATACCAGCCTTCGCCGCTGGCCCTAACTTTGGAGAGGCCATTTATGCCGATGGCGTCGCCTGGGGCACAAAGGGCAACGGCGATCTGCCCGCCCCCAATGCTCACAACCGGCAATCGTTCGATGGACTGTACAAATTCACGAACGGTGTTGACGGTCAACTTGCGGTAGCCGAAGCCGCACCGGGGAACCCAGCGTACAACGGCGGCCGCTGGATCGAATATTCCGTCACCTTTAACGGGGATCCAGAACTGGTTACTTCTTACGCCCAGTTACAAACTTTGGATGTCACCATCGTAGAAACTGGCAATTACTTCCAGTGCCCGCTTTTACCCGTGAAATAACATCGAACAAACAAGTTGTCAGACTCATGATGTCTGGCAAACCATAGAATCAAACCTGTAGAATGAATGAACCGGGCAGGAATTCCTGTCCGGTTTTTTCTTATCTTCCTCATACCTTCCCGTGCTATAATCCCTCCCCGAAAGGTCCAAAATGCTACAAAACTTTGTCAAACTCTTCGGGGGCGACCCCAACAGACGTGAAATCGAAAAATTATCCGAAGTGGCCGAGGTTATCAATGAACTCGAACCACAGTTCGAAGCTTTAAGTGACGAGGAACTGCGCGCCAAAACGGACAAGTTCCGCGCGCAGTTGAAAGATGCCACCGAGGGCATCGAAGACGACGAGGAAAAGTTCGAAATCGAGCAGGAAGTTTTAGAGGAAATCTTGCCCGAGGCTTATGCGGTCGTGCGCGAGGCCTCCAAACGAACGATTGGCCTGCGTCACTACGATGTACAGATGATCGGCGGCATCACCATGCACCGCAGTTCCATCGCCGAGATGAAAACCGGCGAAGGCAAAACCCTGGTCGCCACCCTGCCGATCTACCTCAATGCGCTCGGCGGGCGCGGCACGCACCTCATTACCGTCAACGATTACCTGGCTCGCCGTGACGCGCGCTGGATGGCGCCTATTTATGACTTCCTGGGGCTATCGATCGGCGTGCTGCAAATGGCCGCGGTCACCGAAAACGGTAAAAAAGCTTTCCTGGTCGATCTTGAAAAAGAATCCTCTCACGAGGACCAGCACCAACTGCGCATGGTGAACCGCGCTGAGGCCTACCGCGCCGACATCACCTACGGCACCAACTCCGAGTTCGGCTTCGACTATCTGCGCGACAATATGACCATGAGTCTGGACTCGCGCGTGCAGCGTGGCCATCACTTCGCCATCATCGACGAGGTGGACAACGTCCTCATCGACGAAGCGCGCACGCCGCTTATCATCTCCGGGCCTGCTTCCGGTGATCTGGAGTGGTACGGCAAGATGGCACAGCTTGTCAAGCAACTGAAACCCGAGGACTACGAGGTCAGCGAAAAGGACCGCAACGTGGCCCTGACCGAGATCGGTATTGCGCACGTCGAGCAATTGCTCGGTCAACCGCTGCAGGACCCCGACCGGCCTGAAGACGTAACCCCCGAACAGGCCCGTCTGATGGGTTACCTCGAACAGGCCTTGCGCGCCCAGCATCTCTTCAAGCGCAACAAGGACTACCTCGTCCAGGCTGGCAAAGTCGTCATCGTGGACGAATTCACGGGACGTCTGATGCCGGGACGCCGCTGGAGCGACGGATTACATCAGGCCGTGGAAGCCAAAGAAGGGGTCAAGGTCGAACCGGAATCGGTCACCTATGCGACCATCACCATTCAGAACTATTTTCGCATGTACAAAAAGCTGTCCGGTATGACCGGTACCGCCCTGACCGAAGCCGAAGAGTTCAACAAAATCTACGAATTGGAAGTCACTCCCATCCCGACCAACCTGGAATTCCAGGCCTTTGGCAAAGGTGCGCAGTTGATCGAGCACAAGGATAAGGATGAGGAAGGCTACCAGTACACTTATTATCTGCGCCCGGAAGATCCACCGGAGGCCGAGCCGGTGCTGTGGAAGCGTAAGGATTACCCGGACATCATCTACCGCACGGTGGAAGCCAAACTGCGCGCCATCGTGACGGAGATCGTCAGGTTGCACGTCATGGGGCGACCCATGCTGGTGGGCACCACCTCGGTCGAGTCATCGGACATGCTGTCCAACCGGCTGCGCGCGGAACCGGTGCGCAGACTGGTGCAGGTTTTGCTCGTCCGGCATGCCTGGCTGGTGGCCAACGACCGCGTCGAGGACGGCCGTCTGATCGAGGAACTGGTGCCCTTCAACGCGCCGCTCGACCAGATCAATCCCGGACAGTTACGCAAGTTCGTGCAGCCGTTCGGGATAAACAGCATCAACCCCGAAGATCCTGACAATCTGCCCACCGCGCTGGAACTGCTCCATCTGGGACCGGAAGATGCCGAGCGGCTTAGTTCCGTGCTCAAGGCGGGCGTGCCGCACGATGTGCTCAACGCGCGCAAGCATACCGAAGAGAGTCAGATTATCGCCGGGGCGGGTGCGTTCGGCGCGGTGACCATTGCCACCAACATGGCCGGTCGCGGTGTCGATATCAAACTGGGCGGTGAGCTGGCCGAAGAAGAGTTCATGGCCATCAACCGCGTGCTGAACCGCGTGGGCGCGGACGATCCATATGAAATGCCGCTGGAAGAACGCCGCCAGGCTTTGCTCAAAGCCGACCCTGAAGTCTACGGCATCTATGACAGCGAAGTCAAGCATTTCCTGAAGTATTTCGATGATATGGAGCGCGTCAAGGCGTTGGGTGGCCTGCACGTGATCGGCTCAGAGCGTCACGAAGCCCGCCGCATCGACAACCAGTTGCGCGGTCGCGCTGCCCGTCAGGGCGACCCCGGCTCATCGCGCTTTTTCCTCTCACTCGAAGACGATCTGATGCGCCTGTTCGCGGGCCAGCAGGTCAGCGGCCTGATGGAACGCCTGAAGGTTGACGATTCGCTGCCGCTCGAAAGCCGCATCGTCAGCAATATTGTGGAGCAGTCGCAGGGCCGCGTGGAGGGCGCCAACTTCGACGTCCGCAAACACCTGCTCGAATACGACGACGTGCTCAACAGCCAGCGCGAGCGCATTTACTCGCAGCGCGACCGCATCTTCGTCAAGGAAGACTTGAGCGAAGATGTCCACGACATGCTACAGACCGAGATCGAAACGCGGGTACCCGCCGGATTGATGGATGAAGAAGGCCCCTGGAAACTGATGGCCTGGCTCGAACAGATCCAGCCGCCCTTCGCCTACGGGGAGAACGGTATCTTCCCTAGTTTCGGCCTGCGTCTTTTGCTTGAAGAACTGGAGGATGCTGAAGATATCCGCTCCGCCACTCTGGAACTGGTCTCTGAGGCTATAGAAGCGGAGCAGGCCCATACCTTGCGTGCCATCACTTCCCTGCTCGAGCGCACTGCCGACAACCTCGACCAGCAGCTCGAAGAACGTATCGATGCATTGGACATCTTCTTCGAAGGCCTGCGTGATAGCGAAGAACAACGCCATCCGCAGGAAGTCACGGAAGAAATGCAGAGCATCGCCCGTCTGCCGTTGAAACTATCCAATAACCAGACACGTTTGCTGGCCAACGAGCCGGAAGAGATCGAAGACGATATCAAAGATATGCTTATCTCGCAGTTGACCGCGTTGTACGCGATGCGTGTCATCGGTGCGGTGGAAAACCGTCTGAGCGAATCGCTCGAGATCGACAAGAACGAACTCCAATCCGCGGATTGGGACGAACTCTCGCGTATTATCCTGGATAATACAGAAGAGATCATGGCGAATCAGCGCGGGCGCCTGGTGGGTGAGGATGGACAAATCCCCCGTGACCTGGATATGTCTTTGCAGCGTGAACCAGCCGAGGATGAGGATGCCAAGCTGCGCCTGTTGATGGCAATGTCACAGGGGTTACGCACCGCTTTCGATTCCAAAACGCATCGAAAGGTGAAACAGGCGTATACACGCTTCAGCTACGTTTTCCTGACGGCGAGTTATTTGCAGGACCGTCCGGAAGAGGAAGTGACCGAAGATGTGCTGGAGCATCTGGCCGAGGCTGAGGATGCGTTGGTGTTGGCCTGGGGACAGGGAGAACTGGCGAAATCCCGCCAGCAAGAGGCGGGAAAACGGGAACAAGCCAATGGGCAGGACGAAGCGGAGGCGATGAAGGTCGGCCGCCAGGTCTTGAACCAGGTCCATCGTCAATTGCTGTTGCGGGCCATCACCGAGCAGTGGGTCGAATATCTGACCCGTGTGGAAGCCTTGCGTGTCTCGATTGGTCTGGAAGCCTATGCCCAACGCGATCCGTTGGTACAGTACAAAACTCAAGCCTCTCAGATGTTCCAAGGATTGATGGCAGATATCCGCTCGCTGGTCATCAGCCGGGCGTTTTCTTATCAGCCGCGCCGCATCCAATTGACTCTGAGCGATTCGGGCGAGAATGTCACTCCTGCGCCGGCTCAGGCCAAAACTCCAGCCAAGCCAACCAAGAAGAAAAGAAAGCGCAAGCGTCACAAAAAATCGTGAGCCTTACCACCTCTCCGTTGAACGTTTTTAAAGCGTTACCCAAGGTGGAGTTACATCGCCATCTGGAGGGCTCATTGCGCCTGCAGACCATGGTGGAAATTGCAACCGCGCACGGCATCACGCTCCCGGATAACATATTGCGTTTGAGCGGGCTGGTACAGGTTCAGGATGAAGACCCGCTCACTTTCCAGAATTTCTTAGCAAAATTCAATACGCTGCGTCTGTTCTACCGCTCCCCGGAAGTCATTCACCGTGTGACCCGCGAGGCGGTGGAGGATGCTGCGCGTGACAACGTCCGCTATATGGAATTGCGCTTCACGCCGGTGGCCTTGAGCCGGGCAGAACGTTTCCCCCTGCACGATGTGATCGACTGGGTCTGTACCAGCACCGCAGAAGCGGCGCAGGAGTTTGGCATCCAGGTGCGGCTGATCGCTTCGGTCAACCGGCATGAGAGCCCGGAACTGGCTGAACAGGTAGCCTGGCTGGCCGCCGCGCATATCCAGGATGGCATTGTCGGCATGGATTTAGCCGGAAACGAAGCTGAGTTTTCAGCAGAACCTTTCGCCGGGATTTTCAGTGAAGCCAAACAGGCTGGCCTGCACCTGACCATCCATGCCGGGGAATGGGGAGGCGCGGACAATGTCCGCGAGGCTATTGAGCAGGTTGGCGCGGAGCGCATCGGCCACGGCGTGCGTGTCATGGACGACAAAGATGTCGTGGCACTGGCGCGTGAACGCGGCACGACCTTTGAAGTGTGCGTGACCAGCAATTACCAGTCAGGCGTCGTGCCCGCTTTGAGCAACCATCCGCTGCCACGCATGTTACAGGCAGACTTGAATGTGACCCTCAATACCGACGATCCCAGCGTTTCGCGCATCGACCTGACGCACGAGTTCAAGCTGGCGCACGAAGACCTGGGCCTGCCGATGAACGTGCTCAAGCGCAGCATCCTGGCCGCAGCCAAGGCTTCCTTCCTGCCTGACGAAGAGCGCGAGGCATTACATAATCAGTTGGAGAAGAAGCTGGGTCTCAAGTTGTGGACGGATGAATAGACAGGGTTGTTATCTTATTTAGACAGCCACTGGAAATCAATCTCATTCATTCCCAGCAGCTCGTCCACAGTTTGAATAGTTACGTCTGGTATTGTAACGTGGTAAAGAGTGTTATCTGCCGCGACGAAAAAACATTTTGAATTCGGGCACCAGGTAATCTGGGTTGCAAAATCCTCGCTAACAGGAATGACAGAATTCTCTTTGGTCACCAGTTGGACTCCACCCTGTAACGAAATTTGCCATTCACCATTTGGCGACATCGAGTAATCAGGTTGCAATGGCAACTTGACACATTGCAATTTGCCTTTTGTATCAAAGGCTTGGAATTTGTTCGGTTCGTCTTCACAGGGGGCATCCATAACATAAAGCCCGAGCGTTTCATTTCTTTTTGCTTGATACCCTCCCATATACTGATCTGTGCCATTGTTTATAAAGATCAAATGGGTTCCATGCTTATAAATTTCGTCATCGCGTTTTCCCCCATACAGCACAATAGTCTGATTGGCCGCATCCAAATCAACTGTCATAAAGAAACCGTCGAATATTGTTTGTAGCGTATTTGATCTGAGATCGACCAACCGAAGATTTTCGGCAGGAAGGTCTAAGGCATTGTAGAGAGATGTACCATTGTAAATAACAAACCTTTCGTTATCTATCCATCCCAGGATACCTATCGGAAAGGGATAATCGAAGGAATGTATCAAGTGTATATCATTGTTGCTTACAGAAACAGCCCAAAGCGATGTTGTACCTGGAAAACTTGAACGGAAAGCCTCCGCAACCTCACCCATAATGATCCACTTGCCATCGGGTGTCCATTCAATTTGGGCCACATCGTCGGGACCGCTGGTCAGTTGGCGAGTGCTGCCATTTTCGGAATCGTAAACGTATAAATCTGTGGAAGGACCTCCCCAGATTGCAGGAAATGCTAAATAACGTCCGTTAGGGGACCATTTAATCTCCCACCAACTCGTGTGATCGTAAGCACATTCTATTTGGTCAGAACATTTAACCAGCAGGAATCGATCCCGAATCTTGCCACTTGGCAATTCATAGATGATTAATTCTGGAACAGAATCCTTCGTTGAGAGGTGACTGATCTTTGCCAGTAAGCCTCCTTCGGTGTCCCCTGTAAAAGCAGTATGGCAGGGTGGCCAAGGGCTGTAAGCAAGTGCCCGCACATTTTTGAGAGGCTGAATGAGATATATTCTCCCGGAGAGAATTGCTATGCGATTCAGTAGATCTTCTTGTATTGATGGTGGGGAGTAGAAATCGCAAGTTGGTCGCGCACTGGCGATTTGCCCGGTGCCATCCTGGTTGATAATGACAAGTTCATCTCTCCTGGTATAGATTAGCCATGGCCCATCCGGGGATAGAGGAGATATAAACTTTGTGGGAGTTAATTCTATAGCAGCTAAGGGCGAAGAGGTGGGTAGAGCGGTTGGACCCGGTTCAGTTCCTGTGGGGGGCGATAGTGTTGACTGAAGTGTGGAGGTAGGTGAGAGCAGGTCCTCGGATTGACATGCATTGCTGGAAAGTATTAGCAGAAAGATTAACCATAATTTCAGCGTTCGTGATGATTGTGTTAGTGTTGAGTGAAACGAATTCATCATATCCTTGCATCCCTTTGATACAACTATATGATAAAAAATGGTCTAATGCAATCGTTTTTTCCAAGAGAAGATAGTTAATTTCTAACCAAAACCACTTTCGAATGATGTGGAATTTCTTGTCATACATTTCCCCATTTGCTATATGGCTTTTTAACCAGATTCGCATTCAGATAACGAGCATCCTGCGAAACTTCTTCCCCCAGCCAATCCGGTTTGGGAAATTCCTGATTTTCATCTTCTAATTCAATTTCGGCTACTACCAAACCGGCGTTGTATTCCAAAAACTCGTCGACTTCCCAGATGAATTCGTCCATGTGGACTTCATGCCGTATCTTCTCGATCAGCGGCCCTTGGCACAGTTCATCCAGCATTTGGTTGGCATCCTCCAACGGAACTTCATATTCGAATTCTGTGCGTGTGATCCCGGTCAGGCCGCCTTTGATTGTCAGGTAAGCGCGCACGCCTTTTGTCCGCACACGGACGGTGCCATTGATATCGTTGTGTATATATCCCTGGCGGATGAGCGTTCCGTCCTCCGTGCGCCAGCCGGCGCCCCTAACCAGAAATTTTCTTTCGATCTCTTTAGCCATACTTATTTATGCTCTGTCTTTGTGAAGTTGATTAGGGATATTACACATCAAACGCCCATTCGCCCTGGCGCATGACAGGTTCAGTGGTCCCGTCAGCTTTGAGACCATCTACATCCATCTCGCCCGAACCAAACATGAAATCGATATGAATCAGGCTTTCATTGCCGCCAGCCTGCGCAAATTCTTCGTCTGTCATTTGCTCACCATCTTTAAGCGTAAAGCGGTAGGCGCTACCCAACGCCAGGTGATTGGATGCGTTTTCATCAAATAATGCACTTAGAAAAACCAGGCCTGATTGTGAGATCGGCGTATGATGTGGAATCAGGGCGACTTCTCCTAACCGTTTTGCATTCTCATCCGTTTCAAGCATGCCCCGCAAGATGGCTTCCCCCTTTTGCGCTGAGAAGTCCGTTACTTCGCCATCCGAAAAAGTCAAACTGAAATTTTCGATCAGATTGCCCTGATAAATACGTGGTTTTGTAGCAGTGACGGTGCCTTGCGTTTTATCCTTATGCGGCAGGGTGAAAATTTCCTCCGTTGGCAGGTTGGGGATAAAAGAGATCCCTGTTGGAGTTTGACTCTCCGCGCCACACCAGATATGACCTTCTGGCAGCCCAACCGTCAGATCAGTACCTGGCCCCCTATACTTTAACCCTGTATATCCTTTTGATGTCAAATAATCTTTGCGTTTGCCCAAATCTTTCGCCTGTCCCTGCCAGAACGCAATAGGATCGGATTCATCGATTCGGCAGGCCTTAAAAACAGCCTCCCATAATCGAGTTTTGGCTTCCTGGGGAGGTGCATCCGGATATACCCTGGTTGCCCAGCCCACTGTTGGGGAAGCAACGACTGACCACTGAACTGAATTTTTTTCCTGATGCTCAAAAATTGGTTTAAAGTTTTTCCAGACAATGCGTCCTTCAATTGCGAGCAATTCGGGATCCTGATCTTTCAATAGTTCGGGGTCACTGCCGGCTACATGCAAAATTGCATCGCCTTCTCCTAAACGTTGTGCCATACCGTTTGTGACCCAGGAGGCAGATTCCTCGAATGAATCGCGCGGCGCATATTGAAATCTGACTTTGTCAAGTTGTTCGTCCTGCCATAAAACTGTGACCAATCTACATCCATCCTGATAGGCACTGGCTGTTACCGCTCTGGCCAAAGGAGCTACATCCAGTGAGTAAGCAATAATAATAAGCTGTTGCCCGGGCTGAAGGTTTAATCCAACTTTTACTGTTAGTTCTGCATAGCGCTGAAGTTTTTGTTCGAAGGTCAGCGTTTCCATGAGCAGCTCCTTTTATCCACCAATCAAATCATCGACCTCCCTGGAATCGTTGAATTCACTATACAACCAAATCAAGGAAAATACAACAGAGTGGAAAATCATCCAACTTAAAACAAACTTGCCGTACATCCCCCGATTTTGGTAGAATAGAAATCCGCACCAAACAGGTTTTCACCACACAGTCCGAAAGGACGACAAAGGCGCACCTTTGCGTCTTTTTGGTCTCTGTGGTGGAGCGAATAAAACCATCACTCTCGCATTGTTAGAAGGCTTGAACCATGACACGCCTAAAAATTTACCGCGAAGAACGCTAAGATCGCAAAAGAATAATTCAAAACTTCGCGCCCTTCGCGGGCTTTGCGGTTCAACAAAGATTGGAAAAAATAATTGCAGTGATGGAAAAACTGAAGGAGACCAACTATGCAGGATTTTTTCAACGCCCGTGACACGCTCAAGACCGATCACGGGAATTACACGTATTATCGCCTCGACGCTTTGGAAAAAGCGGGACTGACGGACCTCAAGCGGCTGCCATTTTCGATCCGAATCGTGCTCGAAGCGGCGCTGCGTCAATGTAATGAGCGTGAGATCACCCAGCAGGATGTCAAGAACATCGCTGCCTGGACGCCGCAGGGCAAACGCCCCGGCATTCCGTTTTTACCCGCACGTGTGGTCATGCAGGACTTTACCGGTGTGCCCGCGGTGGTGGACCTGGCAGCCATGCGTTCAGCGATGGCCCGCCTGGGCGGCGATCCCAAGAAGGTCAACCCGGTCGTGCCGGTGGACCTGGTCATCGACCATTCGGTACAGGTCGATTTCTTTGCCACACCCGAAGCGCTGCAACGCAACACCGAAATGGAGTTCCGCCGCAACCGCGAACGTTACGAGTTCTTGAAGTGGGGGCAGAAAGCCTTCGATAACTTCCGCGTTGTCCCGCCCATGACCGGCATCGTGCACCAGGTCAATCTCGAATATCTGGCGAATGTCGTCGTAACGAAAGATGAAGACGGCCAAACCTATGCATATCCAGACACATTAGTCGGCACCGACTCGCACACCACCATGATCAATGGGCTGGGCGTGGTCGGCTGGGGCGTGGGCGGCATCGAGGCGGAAGCGGTGGTTCTCGGTCAACCAATGGACATGCTGCTGCCGGATGTGATCGGCTTCAAGCTGAACGGCAAACTGGCCGAAGGCGTCACCGCTACTGACCTGGTACTGACCGTCACGCAGTTGCTACGCGCCAGGGGCGTGGTCGGAAAGTTCGTCGAGTTCTTCGGCCCCGGTCTCGAAAGCATGACCCTGCCCGACCGCGCCACCATCGGCAACATGGCCCCCGAATATGGCGCCACCATGGGTTTCTTCCCGGTCGACAAGGAGACCATCCGCTACATGCGATTCACCGGTCGTTCGGAAGAAGTCGTCGCGCGGACAGAAGCCTACCTGCGCGCGCAGGGATTGTTCCACGATGAAAACATGCCCGAGCCCGAATATACCGACACGCTTGAACTTGACCTGGGGTCTGTGGTGCCTTCCCTGGCCGGACCCAAACGCCCGCAGGACCGCGTGCCCCTGGATGAAATGAAGGGCACCTTCGAGAACGCGCTTGTTGCCCCGGTAACGGAACGCGGCTTCGAGCTGAGTCCCGAGGCGTTGGCGCGTAAAGGCACGGTCGGCACGAATGGCGGCTCTTATCAGATTGGACATGGATCCGTCGTCATCGCCGCCATCACATCCTGCACGAACACCAGCAACCCATCCGTGCTCGTCGCTGCGGGGCTGGTCGCGCAAAAAGCCGTCGAGAAGGGATTGAACGTTGCGCCGCAGGTCAAGACTTCGCTGGCGCCCGGCTCGCGCGTGGTGACCGAATACCTGACCAAGGCCGGGCTGATCGACCCGCTCAGCAAACTGGGATTCAACCTGGTGGCCTACGGCTGCACAACCTGTATTGGAAACTCCGGTCCGCTGCCCGGCGAGGTGGCCAAGGCCGTCTCAAGTGAGGACCTGGTCGCCGCCGCTGTGATCTCGGGCAACCGCAACTTCGAAGGACGCGTGCATCCGTTGGTCAAAGCCAACTACCTGGCTTCACCGCCGTTGGTGGTGGCCTATGCCCTGGCCGGCAGCGTAGACTTCGATTTAGTCAACGAACCGCTTGGCACAGGCAAAGATGGCCAACCTGTCTATCTGAAAGACATCTGGCCCACCTCGGGAGAGGTCCAGGAAGCCATTGCCCAGAGCCTGACTTCCGAGATGTACCGCGAGAAATACGCGGACGTATTCAGCGGCTCGGACATGTGGCGCGAGATCGAAGTCAGCGGCGGTGACCTGTATGATTGGGATGAGACATCTACCTATATCCAGCACCCACCCTTCTTCCAGGAAGTAACCTCGGACCTGCCATCTATAGAAGACATTCACGGCGCGCGTGTGCTGGGTCTATTCC
>JASFRG010000008.1:0-51808 GCA_050115035.1 Anaerolineales bacterium
TCAATTGCCAAAATCCATAGCTTATAAATGTCTGCCAACTTTTCCTTATCTACACCTAATATGTTTTTACCAAAGTTGGTGGCTGATAAGTCTGAGTATAGCCTAGCTGTCGTCCTTGAAGACAACGTGGACAAACAGGGAACCTTAACAACCGAAACAACCTTTAGGACATCGTGGACTCTGCTTGAACTGGAGCACGAAGCCAGCGCAAGAAGGATTGCAACCAACCGATTTTGGTGAAAGCTGGCTGAAATTCTGGCTTCAAGGCGACCACCGGCTCTTTGAGCGGGAAGGGATGGACTGCCAGGCAGCGTTTTTTGAGCGCATCTGGGGCAGCATCGTAAATATACAGCTTTGCGTCATTCAGCCGAATATGCAAAGTTCCCCAGACACCCTGACCCGGTTGCGCCAGCCCGGCGTGCCATTTCAGATTAGCGAACAGAATATTGCTATCTTTTTCCACAGCACGCATGAAATGCACTTTTCCCTCAGTAATAGGTAAACGAGTCGGTATCTTGAAATTGGCCGGTAAGCGGCGCACGGGTGAGGCGAAGTGGATCGCTGAGGGAGAATGTCCCTGCAATTGGGAATGGTGCTCACTGGCACGATATCTGGGAAAGAAGGCTGCTGAAACCTGGCGCACTTCATCCAAATCCTGCATGGTTACCTTGTCCCAGACATTGGCAGAATAATCCTGGTGAAAACGCTCCACAAAGCCATTGCACTCTGGGCTGTAGAACGGTGAGAAGACCAGTTCTGTTCCCACCAGCAAGGCCAAGCGTGCTTCCCTGCCAATTACACCTGGATGGGTTCTGCCCCCGCAGAAACTGCTCTCGTTGTCTACTTGAGTGTAGTGCGGAATGCCTCCCACCTGCCACAAGTGAACGAGAAAGTTGAGTGCCGAGTCAGTGCTCTTGTTCGCATATTGCTGTCCAGCCGGGTAACGCGAGACAACGTCAATCCCGTTGAAGCAAGCCACCAGTGCTCCGCCTGACAAGTAATGTGGAACAATATCCACCTGTACCAATTGATGGGCAGTGTTCGGACACAGTTGCGGATAGGCTGTTTTCTGCTCCGCTTGCGCAACTCGCGGTTGTGTCATACCAGCATCCCGCAGAACCTGCTCAATCGTACTGATGCCGGGAAGCGGATGGATGCCTTCCTTTTTCAAGCGCGCACGGATACTTGGTGCACCAATGTATGATAACTTGTCCGGCAAGTTTGCCTCGATTTCCAGTTCGCTTCGAATGCGCCGGATGGCCTGCTGGACACTTTCTGCAAGTCGAGTGGGTTGATGCTTGGGAGCACGCGACCGTTCTTGCAATCCTGCCCAGCCATCTTTGCAGTAGCGAAGCCACCATTTGTAACCCCAGGAACGGCTGCGACCAACTTCCTGCGCCGCTTCATCGGGTGTCTTCCCGCTACGGATCATGTGGATCAAGCTTTTGCGTTCACTTTCAATTCTCTGGCCCATATTCACCTACACTTTCTTGAATATAGGCCCATCGTATCTTGAAAATCCACGATGTTCTCAAGGTTCGGTTGTTAAAGTCCTGTCTTCGATGTCTTCAAGGTGCTATCTTTAGCCTTGTCCACGATGTGGTCAAGGGTGACAACTAGCTATTATTTCTAAGGATGAAATCAATTTCTTTTTCTCAATTTCATCATCGATCAAACACTCAGCCACAATAATCCTATCTGCATCTTTTCTCATCTCGGTATGATTCTTAAGGGTTTGGGCGTTCTTCTTCCTGGCCAAGGCCACCAATCCGCCCCATAATTGTTGCAATACAGCCCTCAAATCCATTGCTTATTGATGCACTAATATTAGCCCGATTTGGGATTTTTCGTAATTTTCTACTGTGAGGACAAAAGCGTCTCCCAGGTTTTCATTAATATTATTTAATCGTGGAGGAAGGTTTATTTTCTTAGATTTTTCTTCAGCCAAATCAGAGAATATATTGTAGACAACTTCGACTGACTGAGCATCTTCAGGAGTGAAAGAGGCGGTATAAGGATGTAATATTGCATCAGAAACTCGATAGGTTTTGGCAATATCCATGTATGCGGAAGAAGTGCCAGTTGAGTCAGATGAGAATACAAATTCTTTAGTCTGTGTTGTATATTGTGTGAGGCTGGGTAAGTAGGTGTCTAATTTTTCCTCATCATGTTTTTCAATAAGAAATAGTGGTTCCCCACTTTCGATCAATATAGACTCCGGCATATTTTCAAAAAAGGACAACTTTGCCTTGTCTTCCTTATTTTGTTCCTCAGCCTTGGTAGCTAGGTCAGATAGCTCTTTTACATTATCGATAAATTCTGTACGTTTCGCAATTTTATTTTTTTTGTGTTTTTTTCCACTGCTTCCGCTGGGGCACTGAACACCTCCTGCTACTTTTGAATACTATTTATAATTATAGTCTTCATTGGTTCATTCGAGGCTGTAGTGAGATTATCAACTCCTGGGGCATCATCGTAAAGACGAAGCGCTCCTCGATATTTTTATCGGGTTCGGTGCGGAGCACGTCAAAGTGACGGCAGATCATGCTCATCGCCATCTTGATC
The DNA here is from genome assembly GCA_050115035.1 of Anaerolineales bacterium. Taxonomy (GTDB): domain Bacteria; phylum Chloroflexota; class Anaerolineae; order Anaerolineales; family Villigracilaceae; genus JAABUE01. The sequence continues at coordinate 2,566 of JASFRG010000008.1, forward strand.
TCCAGCAAGGCCAGACTGCGCCCCGGGCACAGGCGCGGACCGGCGCCAAAGGGGGTAAAGGATTTACACTGGTGCGGGTTTTTCCCGGGCGCATAATCCAGCCAGCGTTCCGGGTTGAATTCAGCCGCACCTGCAAAATCCCTCCCTTCCATGCCTTTGGGTCTTAACAGCACAGTAACCGGCGTCCCGGCCGGGATGTGAAGCCCCCCGATGGTCACATCCGTCAGCGCTTGCAAGGCCAGGAACGTCGCCACCGGCTTGCAGCGCATAGTCTCGTGCGCCACCGCTTCGATATACCGCAATTCGCGCACCATATCGTAGTCCGTCGCTGTCGCTGTCTTTCCCAGGACTGCATCCGCTTCCGCCTGCATTTTGCGCTGGACGTCCGGGTACTTTGCCATGAAATACGTCATCCAGGCGATGGTATTGGCGGTGGTATCTTCCCCCGCCAGTAAAAAGGTAAAGACATTGCCGTAGACTTCCAAATCGCTGAATTCAACTTCTTCCTCGGCCTGCGCCGCCAAGAGAGCCTGCAGCAGGTTTTCAGGACGCTCCCGCAGGGCCGGGTTTTCGGCCAACTGCTCCCGTGCGCTCTCGATAAAATGGTTGACGGAAGCACGCAGTTCGAGTAGGGATTTATCCAGCGCGCGATCAGCAGGTAACTTTAAATAATTCCAATGACGGACGGGCATAAAGGCGCGGTAAGCGATCATGGGAAAGATCCGCTTTAGATGTGTCTGGAGGCGGTCCCCTTCTTTCTCCAGGGTATTCATGTCGTAGCCGAAGGCCAGGTTGGTGGTGATATCCACCGTGTAGCGCATCATTTCTTTCTGCACATCCATCGACGCGCCCTGCTCCGCCAACTGTTCCCAGCGATGATGTAGCCGCCGGGTCACTTTCGCCATGGTGGGGAAAAACTCCTGCAGGTGACGCACATCAAAAGCGCGCTTGGCATAATGACGGTGCCGCCGCCATTGTTCGCCCTCGGCTGAAAACAGGCCTTCGATTCCCATTTCCTCGATGGTTTTGCGGAGGTCGTTCAGGCGTGCAAACTGTTCGGGGCGCGCCTTCAAGATTTTTTGCACCATTTCCGGGTCAGCGACGACCACCACCCGCTCCGGTCCCAGCCTGAACTGGTACAGATCGCCATACTGGCGGTACCAATCTTACAGGATCAGATGGAATTTTTCGACTTTGATCTGGTGCATGTTACCCAAGACTGGCAGGCTCCTTGGCCCTGGCAGTTCTTCGGGTCTCAACACGGACCCTGCGCCTGCTTCCGTTTCATTTACCTGATTTTGTTCTGACCCCCAGGCCGCGATTTCATCCTGGTCGACCAGCACCTTTCCATCCTCAACCTTTACTGAAAATCGGTGCAAACGTATCTCATCATCCTCCACTTTGACGCCGCTGGCGCACCCATACTGCCAGCCGTGCCCGCGACAGACCAGATGTCCATCCTCAAGATGTCCTTCCGATAATAAGGTCTCCTGGTGTAGACAATGACCTTCAAAAACACTGATGTTGTCCCCGCAGCCCACGGCAACCAACTCCACACCGGCCACCCGGGCACCAACCAGACTTTCCTGCTCCAATTCAGCCAATGTGGTAATTTGTTCATTATGCATAATATTTCACCAACCTCTCTAAAATATTATGACAAATTTCATCTGAAATAGCAAGGAAGCCTGCCTTTTCAAACCATATTTTATTTTCAAGGTATTTTTGTGAAAGACTTTAAACCCCTGTTCGCTATCTGAGCGATGGGTTGGCAGGCCTGCTCCTGGCACCAGGGGCGGTAAACCAACTGTAAGGCCTATTTTTCATGGATACGGGTACACTTAATGACAGGGTATAGAAAGAACGTCCAAAGTGAAATTGTTCGTATTAGGAAAATCTCGCTCACTTACAAATGTTTAAATCGCATGGGGGAGAGTATGCGAACTATTTCATGTGCAATCCACGCAATCCACCGAGATGAATACAGGATCAATACAGGATCCTTAAGCTACGTTGAGCTACCCTTGAGCAACCCCGTAAGAAAGGGGCAACCAATGGCAAAGTTGCCCCTTTCCCCTGGATCACAGGGATCAAAGGCGGGCTGGGCGGCGTGCTCTTACGCGTCTCCCAGCGCGGAGAAACATTCATCACACGTTCGTTCTCCTTAAATTCTATTGATTGGTTGAATCCTGGAAAGTGTGTTTATACGTGCCGCCAACGGTATGATAGCCCTGCCCGATCACGATGAAAGCGTGTTCATCCACCTCGAGCACAACGGATTTCAGCGCATTGACATTCGGACGGCTGACTACAAAAAATAAAACCGTATGGTTTTCCTTGGTGAACATGCCCTGAGCGGGCCAGGAGGTAATTCCCAAACGTAACCGTTGCAGCACCGCATCTGCGACTTCTTTAGGCCGGTCGGTGACGATGGTTGCCGTTCTCACCACGCTGGGTCCTTCTACGACCTGGTCGGCGACAATGCCCCACATATACAGTGTGACCAGCGCGAAGAGCGCTTTTTCCCACCCGAAGACCAGTCCGGCGATGAAGACGATGCCGCCGTCGGTGAGTAGATACAACTGGCTGATCGGGAATCCGGTTTTGAACTGCACGACCCGGGCCAGAATACCGGTCCCGCCGGAAGTGCCCTGGCCGCGATAGATCAGGCCTGTCCCAATTCCCCCTAACACGCCGCCGTAAAGTGCATTTAGCATCAAATTATCGGTGATGCCTTCTGTGGGCAATAAGGGCGTCAGGAGATCCACCCCCAGGTTGTACACCAGGACAACGTATAAAGTGCGAATCAAGAAGTTGAAACGTCCCAGATAATTGAAACCGAAAAATAACAACGGAAGGTTCATGGCCCCATCATTAATCCGATCGGCCAGGCAGTAAATTTATTGATGATGATGGCCGCCCCTGAAACCCCACCCGGGGCCAACTCCGAAGGAACCAGGAATAAATTCAAGTTGATGGCCATAATCAAGCCACCCGCGGTGAGCAAAAAGAAGTTTTGCAGGGCAGAGCGCCGGTCAATTTGCATTGTCAATGATCTCAATTGTTTCATAAGGATGCCTCACAACTCCCAATCGGTAAGAGATAGATATTCGTTTGCAATTATACGCTTTGCCTTGAAGGTGATTCATTGCCGGTCCTGATAGGGTAAAATGCACCCATATCAAAAAGGAGAGAAAATGTCCGTTTTATCCCCGTCAGAGGAAAAGCGCGTTTACGATAACATCCTGGGAGCGATTGGCTGGACTCCGTTGGTGCACCTGGGACGCATCGCGCGTGAGTTGGCCTGCCCCTTGTACGCCAAGCTGGAGACTATGAACCCGGGCGGCTCGGTCAAGGACCGAGTCGGGCTGTACATCATCGAACAGGCCGAAAAGCGCGGCGAGCTCAAGCCCGGCGGCACGGTGGTGGAGGCCACCAGCGGCAATACTGGTGTGGGACTGGCGATTGCTTCCGCGCTCAAAGGTTATAAGACCATCTTTGTCTTACCAGACAAGATGAGCGATGAGAAGGTCCGGCTGCTGCGTTCGTACGGAGCCCGAGTGGTGATCACGCCTACAGCGGTGGCCCCGGAAGATCCGCGTTCGTATTATCAGGTCGCGGAGCGGCTGGCGCGGGAGACCCCCAACGCTATCCTGGCCAACCAGTACCACAATCCCGACAACCCGAAAACGCACGAGCTACAGACTGGTCCCGAGTTGTGGGAGCAGACCGAAGGGCGCCTGACCGATGTGGTCGTCGGCATGGGTACCGGCGGGACGATCACAGGCGTCGGCCGCTATCTTAAGGAAAAGAATCCCGATATCCGCATCGTGGGCGTGGATATCGAGGGCTCGATCCTGAAGGAAATCTGGGAGAACGATGGGGAGATTCCCGAGGGCGTGGAGGCCAGCACCTACAAGTTGGAAGGCATCGGCGAGGACTTCCTTCCATCCACTACTGATCTCTCGGTGGTGGATGAAATGGTGCGCGTGGATGACCGCGCAGGCTTTTTATGGGCGCGCCAGTTAGTGCGGCAGGAGGGCATTTTCGCGGGCGGCTCCTCGGGCGCGGCGCTGGCCGGGGCGATGAAATATTGCCGGGCGCTGGGTCCGGAACGGCTGGTGGTGACGGTCTTCCCGGATGCGGGCGCGCGTTATCTGTCCAAGTTCTACGACAACAAGTGGATGCGCGAGAACGGCTTCCTGGAACTGGAATTCGGCGAGGTAACCCTGGCCGATCTGCTGCTCTCGAAATCGGACAAAATTTTATACGAAGCTTCTCTGGGAGATTCGATTGGGAGTGTGATGTCGGTCATGCGCGAACACTCCATCTCGCAGATGCCGGTCGTCGGTCCGGATGGCGCGCTGGTCGGTCTGCTGGAGGAGGTGGATCTGCTCAACCATCTGCTGGATCATGAAGGCGCGCACTCCCAGGATGAACCCATCGACGACCTGGTGCAGAACGCCCGCGCCGTCTACCTGCCCGAATCGACCCTGGACGAATGCATGCCCTCGTTGACCAAAGGATTTGCACTACTTGTTGTAGAAGGCGGCCGGCCGGTTGGCATCCTGACCAAGATTGATGTGTTGGATTATGTGGCGGGGAAGGTTTAGGGTGTCATTCTGAGGAGCCCGCCAGGGCGACGAAGAATCTCAGATTACAGGGCAGTTCATGATTCAATGAGGAGATTCTTCGTCGCTCCGCTCCTCAGAATGACATGTGAAATTACTCGTAAAGCGCCTTATACTCGGGTTCATCACGGATGGGCTCGAAATCCGAATCTTCTTGCGACCATTCGGTCAGCCTTGGATTCAACTTCAAGGCCTCGCGCAGTTCGTTGATGGCTTTCTCTTTATCCCCTAACAGTGAAAAACTACAGGCATTGTTGTAACGGATCGTTCCCTGCCATTCGGGGCCGTTGTCCAGTGTAGCCAGTTGATCGGTCATTTCCTGGTACATCTCGGCGGCGCGAGACGGGTTTCCTTTCTTGATATACCACTCAGACAAATGAATGATCGGATGGGTGTAAATGTTTGTCACCAGTTCCCTCCATAGAGGCCTGCCTTGATCCCAGGGATAAAACTTATCGCTCTGTAATTCATCTTCGCTCAATCCATCTATCGCTTCTCGCATGCGCTTGAGACCCGTCTCGATCAGTGTTTCGATCTCACCCCAGGATTTGTCCTTGTATTGAGTGTATACCTCTGCATTGATTTCATCCTCATCGTTCTGGGTCGGAGATTTTTTTGCCAGGACTTCCAGCGCATCTTCGGCATGATGTTTTCGCCAGTAATAATTGTGCGCTACTATGTCTTTTGGGGACCAATGTTCAAATGTCCCATTTGCATCGCGTTCTTCAGCAGACAACGAAGCCATGAAATCCTTTTCTAACCGGTCCCCTTTTTCTAGCAACTCAATAAGCTTATCTCTCATCATTTTTCCTTTCCTGCATTGCATGCACCAGTAAATAGGGATTGTAATCTTCACAGATACATCATGAAAATATCGTGAAATCTATAATACCACGAAACTAGAACAAGCGTTCAGGGTTATATCTTTCATAGGGATTGGCATGCGCCAATCTAAACTTTTTCATTGGAGGTTGAAATGGACTTTAGCAATGTTAACTGGTTGGCTGTGATTGTGTGTGTCATTGTTGCGATGGTCAGTGGGGCCGTCTGGTATCATCCGGCAGTTTTCTTCAAGGCTTGGTGGCAGGGCATCGGGAAAGACGAGAGCGATGCTCCTGGCCCCAATCCCATGATTTACGTCTTTACAATCATCGCTGCTTTTGTACAGGCGGTTGCCGTGGCTTTGATGCTCAATGTGATGGATGTGATGGGCAACAATACTATCGGCGCGGGATTGCTGACCGGCTTTATGCTCTGGCTGGGGTTTGTCGCGCCCACCAACCTGGTTAACAAATTGTTTGCCGGGCAAGGATTTAAGGTCTGGGCGATCGAAGCCGGGAATCATCTGGTCAACTTGGTGCTGTTCGGAGCGATCCTGGCAGTCTGGCGTTAGCAGCTTAGTACTATTCCAGGACTCCCGCGACCCATGTGGGAGTCTTTTTGTGTTTAAGATGTAATACAATAATGATGAAATGCCACGCAAAGATAATTCTTCGATTTTGGCGATCATCTCTGATCAAGCCCTGGTCCGTAATCTGGCGAAACTATTGGAGGGGACGGACTTCGAGTTGGAAATGGCGCCCACTTCGGAAACCGGGATTCGACAGGCTGAAGATTTAATTCCTGATGCCATCTTGCTGGATATCGACCTGGAGGGGAACGCTCTGACAACCTGCAAGCTCTTACGCGCCAACCGCGTATTGAAGGGCACACCCATCCTCATGTTGTGCGATTACGACGATCGCGATGCGCGTGCGCGTGCGCTCAGTGCTGGGGTGGATGATTTCATCAGTAAGCCTTTCGAGGCCGTCGAACTGATTTCCCGCCTGCACACCATCACGCGTTTGAACGCCAAACGTTTGTTGGTAACCGATCTGACGCGTTTGACCTGGATGGCCGCTCAATCAACAGATGGCTACGTGTTGTTGGATGAATCCGGTGTGATTCATTATGCCAATGAGAACGCCCACGTGCTGCTCAATCTGCCTGAAGATTATCTTGGTTTGCCATTCAAACATATTGTGGAATATCGTTTCGTGCCTCAACCTGAGGAGGCCTGGGCCAACTGGAGCAATGAGCCCGCCGCATGCTATCTTGTCCAGCCGGAGAGCCCGACCGCGCGTGCAGCCTGGGTCCAGATCGAGGCGCTGGACACCATGCTGGGGGCCGATCGCCATCGTGTGGTGCATCTCAAAGATGTGACCGAACGCATGTCTATTTATCAGGATATGCGCCGTTTTCACACTGTGGTAGCACACAAGCTGCGTACGCCGCTTTCCATGCTGGTCAGTTCGATATCTCTGCTCAAATCGCGCCTCGATCAGCTTTCTGGGGACGAAGTCAAAGAACTGGTGCGCAGCAGTGTTAAAGGGGTGGACAGGCTGGCCACTCAGGTGCAGCAGATCCTAACCTATATCGATGCTCCTCTCGCTTTGAATCTGGGTGAGGCGACCAGCCTGGATAAAATCCATGGTATGCTCCGCACCATCTGTGAACCACTGGAGATGAGCAATGTGGTCCTGTCCCTGCCGGAGCAACTGGCCCCCCAGGTGGTTGCGCTCACCTACGATGCCCTGGAGACCATTCTGTATGAATTATTGCTCAACGCACGCAAATTTCATCCAGAGAAAAATCCCACTGTTGAAGTGGCTGTTGCGCAGGCACATGCGGGCTTTGTTCGGATCCGTGTTGTGGACGATGGCCAGACCCTTTCAACCGAGCAGCTCGCCTGGGCCTGGCTGCCCTATATGCAGGGTGAAAAGGATTTTACCGGCGAGCTTCCCGGCATGGGACTGGGTTTCCCTATGGTCGCTACCCTGGTCTGGAAGGCAGGTGGAGATCTGGCTTTGCGTAACAGAAAGGACAGCAAAGGGGTCATCGTCGAAATGAAGATTCCGCTCGAAAGCACAGTTCAAAACCTCGAACGTCCCAGCGCGCCCTACCCGGGATAAACTTGCACCCGTTTCGAAAGATTATTTTCACGAACTTCTCAGATTCTTGTTACAATCTGTGGTATCTCTTGCAAGCCACACAATTTAAGCCTATACTTTTTACATCCACCTGGAGTAAAGGAGAACCCGATGACCACTGTCCGTGATATTATTCGCAAAAAAGGTAGTGATATCTGGTCGATTGCGCCGGAGGCCACTGCTTACGATGCCTTGCAATTGATGGCTAAGAAAAAAGCTGGCGCATTGTTAGTGATGAAAGATGATCAGGTACATGGCATCCTTTCTGAAAGAGACTGCGCCCGCAAAGTGGATTTACAGGGCCGCACCTCGCGTATGACCAAGGTCAATGAAATCATGACCAGCGAAGTTATCTCCGTTGAGGTAACCGAACAACTTGAAGATTGCATGGAAACCATGCTCGAAAAGAACATCCGTCACCTGCCTGTATACGAGGGGGAGAAATTGCTTGGTCTTATTTCTGTCCGCGATGTGCTCAGAGAAGTTGTCGAAGTGCAGAAATCGCTCATCGCGCAGCTTGAACGCTTCATTACAGGTGGTGGACGTTAATGCAAGAATGGTCCATCGCTGAACTCGGCCGGAAGATGGACTCTGGTGAGTTGACGGCTCGTCAACTGGCTGAAATGTACCTGAGTCGCATCGCGTTGGTTGACGAGGGTGAAGATGGAGTTAATTCGATCATCGAGCTCAATCCGGACGCGCTGGTCATTGCAGAAGAACTGGATGTAGAACGGGAAGCGGGCAAGGTGCGCGGTCCGTTGCACGGCATCCCTGTGCTGATCAAGGACAACATCGACACGTTTGACCGCATGACTACCACGGCCGGCTCGCTAGCGCTGGAAGGGTCGATTGCTTTGCAAGACGCCTTCCTGGTGGAGCGCTTGCGCGAAGCCGGAGTATTGATCCTGGGGAAAACCAACCTCTCCGAGTGGGCTAATTTCCGCGGTAAACGCTCGACCAGTGGCTGGTCCAGTCGCGGCGGGTTGACTCGCAACCCCTACGCGCTCGACCGTACGGCCTGTGGCTCATCGTCCGGTTCGGCGGCTGCGGTGGCGGCCAATCTGTGCGCGGCGGCGATCGGCACCGAAACGGACGGCTCGATCATCTGTCCGGCGCAGACCAACGGCGTTGTAGGTCTCAAGCCGACTGTGGGATTAATCAGCCGCACCGGGATCGTTCCAATCGCGCACAGCCAGGACACGGCCGGGCCGCTGGCACGTAATGTCGTGGATGTGGCGGCGCTGCTGGGGGCACTGACAAGTGTCGATGAAACGGATGCAGCCACGTTATCCGAAGATCGAAGCGTGTATGACGATTACACTCAATTCCTCGACCCGCAGGGGTTAAAGGGTGCGCGCATCGGTGTAGCGCGAAGACTATTTGGAACGGATCGTCGCGTCTTAAAAATCATCGAGTCCAATCTTGAGACGATGAAGTCCCAGGGAGCGGAACTGATCGAGGTCGAATTGGCCTCCAGCGATAAATTTGGCAAGAGCGAAGTGGAAGTCTTAACCTTTGAATTCAAAGCGGATTTGAATGCCTATCTCGCCAACCGCGGACGTATGGCGCAGGTGCATTCGCTAGAAGAGGTCATCAAATTCAACGAAGAAAACCTCACGCGCGTGCTGCCATATTTTGGTCACGAGCGCATGCAAGATGCGCAGAAGAAGGGACCGCTGACCCAGAAGAAATACATCAACGCGCTGGAGAAAAACCACCACCTGACCCGTGACGAGGGCATTGACGCGGTTATGGCAGAGCACAAGTTGGATGCGATTGTGTGCCCCTCCGGCGGCCCGGCCTGGATGATAGACCTGGTCAACGGTGATGGCGGCCGCAGTTGGGATATGGACAGCACCTCCTATGCGGCAGTAGCCGGGTATCCGCATATCACAGTCCCGGCGGGATATATCTTTGGCTTGCCGGTTGGCATCTCGTTTTTCGCCGGTGCCTGGCAGGAGCCGACTCTGATCCGCCTAGCGTACGCCTTTGAGCAGGCTACGCAGATACGCGTCCCGCCGCAATTCCTGCCAACGGCGGATTTTAGCCTCTGAGAAGAACATCACCTTTCAAATGACATTATCCGCTTGCGAAAATTCATCGAGGTTGGTATACTGCCTGTCAACATGAATACCCTGTATATGCACATCCATCATCATCATTTTGCCCCCTGCCCGGCCGGGAGGTTTACGTGCGCATACCTAGACTGAATTAACAAATTTGCGTCGTACCTCAGCACCCCGGCCACCGGCCGGGGTGCTTTCTTTTCAAAAGGACTCTTTATGACAACAAACCAGACTATTCGACTTTCACTTCCTTCTAAAGGTCGCCTCGGAGATGGCAGCCTCGACTTTCTCTCCGCGGCCGGGTTGCGCGTTTTCAAACCCAACCCGCGCCAGTATCAAGCTGATATCCCCGTCCTGCCAGATCTGGGCGTCATCTTCCAGCGTCCTGGCGACATTGTGGTCAGCGTTCGCCAGGGCAGTGTGGAGTTTGGGATAACAGGAATGGACGTGATCGAAGAGAAGCGCGGTGAGAACGGGGACGTGCTGGTGCTGCATGATGCGCTTGGCTACGGTCATTGCGCTTTGACCCTGGCTGTCCCTGAAGCCTGGGATGCGGTGCAGGACATCGCTGCACTCAAGTCTTATGCGGCCACGCTTGATCGTCCGTTGCGGGTCGCAACCAAATTTCCCGTGCTGACCGGCCGCTTCCTGGATCAAAAGAACATTCCCCACACCTTGATCGCAGCGGAAGGCACCCTGGAAACGGCTCCTACCATCGGCTATGCCGACCTTATCTCTGACCTGGTTTCTTCGGGGCAGACCTTGAAAGATAACCGCTTGCATCCACTGCCAGATGGTGTCATCCAGCCCTCACAGGCTGCTCTAATCGCCAATCGAAAAGCGCTGCAAAATCAGCCCGATGCGCTCGAAATGGCGCGTCGTCTGTTGGAATATATCGAAGCCCACTTGCGCGCCAAAGAGAACCTGCTGGTGATTGCCAATATGCGCGGCGAAAGTCCGGGTGCCATTGCGCAGAAGATGTTCACCCAAACAACCGTGGGCGGCTTGCAAGGCCCGACCATCAGCCCAATCGTAGTGCGTGATGAAGTTCAATCCTGGTTCTCTGTCAGTATTGTTGTGCGACGCGATCAGCTCCCGCAGGCCATCGGCGAGTTACGCGCCATCGGCGGCAGCGGCATCATTGTCTCCCCCGTTACCTACATTTTCGAAGAAGAGCCGCCGCGTTACTCGGCCATGCTCGCAGCCCTGAAATAAGGAGTTCCCATGCTCAAACAATATGACCCCACAACTGCCAGAAGCACGATCCTGAAACGCACTCCACCGGATGAATTCCCTGTCAGCCAGCGTGTGCTGGATGGGATTGCCCAACTCTTCGGTGAGTCCCTGACGCCGGAAGAAACCGTCACGCGCATTTTATCGGACGTACGGGCAAAGGGAGACGCTGCCCTGCAAGACTGGACAAAACGCCTCGATGGTCTGGACCTCGAGCCTTCTCCCGTTTCGAAGGCTCAAATCCAGGCCGGATTGGATTCCATATCCCCTGAAGAACGCAAAGCTCTCGAAGGTGCTGCTGCCCGCATCGAGGCTTTCCACCGCTGCCAGCCGCTGACTTCCTGGTTCAGCAATGATATGGGCGGTACGTTGGGACAGATCATCCGCCCTATTCAACGCGTCGGTTTATATGTGCCCGGTGGCACGGCTCCCTTGTCATCCAGTGTGCTGATGAGCGCTATCCCTGCGCGTGTGGCAGGCGTGAAGGATATCGTCGTGGTGACGCCGCCCAGCAAAGCGCTGGCCGCTGAAGGGCAGTTCCCGGTCGCGCCGATGATCCTGGCGGCCTGTGCTATCGCAGGTGTGGACGAAGTCTACCTGCTGGGTGGGGCACAGGCGGTGGCTGCCCTTGCTTACGGCACGCAAACCATCCCTGCTGTGGATAAGATCTTCGGCCCCGGTAACCTGTTCGTGACACTGGCGAAACGTCAGGTGTATGGTGTGGTTGGTATCGACGGGCTGGCCGGACCGACCGAGACGGTGGTAATCGCCGACGAATCTGCCAACCCTGCCTGGGTGGCGGCTGATCTATTGGCCCAGGCAGAGCACGACTTTTTGGCTTCAGCTATTTTGTTAACACCTTCGCAAGCGCTAATCGAAAAGGTGCAAGTTGAAGTTGCTCATCAAATCGAGCAGCGGGGGCGAGCCGAAATCATTGCCGCTTCGCTGGAGAATCGCGGCGGCGCTGTCTTAACCCGTGACCTGGACGAGGCCACGCAACTGGCGAACGAATATGCGCCCGAGCATCTCGGCCTGTCGGTGCTCGAACCCTGGCGCTGGGTCGAGAAGATCCAGAACGCGGGCGGCGTGTTCATGGGGGAACATTCCTTCGAAGTGCTGGGCGATTACCTGGCTGGTCCGAGTCACGTCATGCCGACCGGGGGGTCTGCGCGTTTTGCCTCTCCGCTCAACGTGTGGGACTTCGTCAAGATCGTCAGCTTGATAGCACTGGACGAAAGCACGGCGCAGGCTATCGGTCCGGCCGCTGCTGCCATTGCCCAAACCGAGGGTATGGATGCACATGCCAATGCTGCCTTGGTCCGCCTGGGAAAGTCGGCATGAAAATCCGCGCCCATCTCGAGTCGCTGCCACCCTATATGCCCATCGAACCCTTCGATGTGCTCTCCGCGCGCCTCGGACGCGAACCCTCGCGGATCATCAAATTGGACGCCAACGAAAACCCATATGGGCCGTTGCCGGCCGTAAGAATGGCCCTGGGTAAGTTGAAATTTCCGCATATTTACCCGGACCCCGAAAGTAGGGCGCTGCGGGCGGCGCTGTCCGAGTTTACAGGTGTACCGGCCGAATGCCTGATGGTTGGCGCGGGCGCGGACGAGTTGATCGACTTGCTGATGCGCGTTTTCCTGGAGCCGGGCGATTGCGTGCTGTCCTGTCCGCCGACCTTTGGGATGTATGCGTTCGACGGCGAACTGAATGCAGCGCGTGTAATAGAAGTTCCGCGCAACGCGGATTTTTCTCTGGATTTGGAAGGGATTTTCTCAGCCGTGGAGCAATATCGCCCGAAATTGCTCTTCCTAGCGACGCCCAACAACCCGGACGGTTCCATGCCGGATGCAGCCGAGATTGATGCACTCTTGGAACTCCCCTTGTTGGTTGTGTTGGATGAAGCTTACATTGAATTTGCAGGGGACGACTTGGGTGCCAGCCTGAGCCGAATCCGCGAAGTACATGCCCGCGACAATCTGATTGTACTGCGCACGTTCAGCAAGTGGGCGGGATTGGCTGGACTGCGGGTTGGCTACGGCGCTTTCCCTGCCTGGTTGATGCCCATTCTGTGGAAATCCAAGCAGCCCTACAATGTCAATGTAGCCGCCAATGTTGCTGCACAGGTCTCCCTTGCAAATGTTTATAAATTACAGGAAGTCGTCGCTCAATTGAAGGTAGAGCGAGAGCGATTGTTGGCAGCTTTGCAGGAGATTCCCTTCCTGAAACCATATCCGACACGGGCCAACTTCATTTTATGTCAAGTAGTAAGGCGCGATGCCGCCAAACTCAAAGCACGTCTGGCGCAGGAACACGGCATCCTGGTGCGCTATTTCAACAAGCCTGGATTGAGCGACCATATCCGCATCAGCGTTGGCAGACTGCAGGAAATGGAGGCGGTGTTGGGTGCATTAAAAACGGAGTCCGAAGTCTCCTGACTTCGGATTTCTACAACGGAAGGAACTGATATGCGAATAGCAGAATTATCGCGTAAAACGAACGAAACACAAATAGAAATCAAGCTCGATCTGGATGGAACCGGGACGCACAAGATTTCCACAGGCATTGGTTTCCTGGATCACATGCTCACGCACCTGGCTGTGCATGGATTGTTTGACTTATCCGTGCAGGCCAGCGGCGACCTTGAAGTCGACCCGCATCACACGGTGGAAGATGTGGCCCTGTTACTTGGTTCCGCTTTTGACCAGGCGCTTGGCGACCGTAAAGGTATCTTCCGCATGGGCGACTGTTTTGCGCCGATGGACGAGACCCTGGCGCATGTTGCTATTGATCTTTCAGGACGTCCGTATGCGGTTATCCAGGCGGAGTGGCACACGCCTTATGTCGGGAATATCCCGACCACCCTATTTCCGCATTTCTTCGAATCGTTTGCCGTAACAGCGCGCTGTAACTTACATGCCCGTGTGCTCTACGGTCACGACGATCACCACCAGGCTGAAGCGCTTTTCAAAGCCTGGGCGCGAGCGCTGGACCGGGCGACTCAAATTAATCCGCGTTGCGGCGGCGGTATCCCCTCCACGAAAGGAACGTTGACGAAATGAGCGATGTCGTTCTGGTCGATGCCGGGACGGGTAACCTACGCTCCGTGGGTAAGGCACTCGAAAGCCTGGGAGCAGATGTCCTGCGCACGTCTGAGCCGGTAGATGTGCTCTCCGCCAGGAAAGTGGTTTTGCCAGGTGTCGGCGCGTTTGGAGATTTCATGTCCGGGTTGCGAGAGCGCGGGTTGGAACCAGCCGTCAGAGATGTTGCGGAGCGCGGCATCCCGCTGTTGGGAATTTGTGTCGGGATGCAGGCGCTGTTCGAAGTTGGCGAGGAGATGGGTGAGTACCCCGGCCTTGGATTGTTGCCCGGTCGTGTGCTGCGTTTCCCGGATTCACTTGAAGTAAAGATTCCACACACGGGCTGGAACCAGGTTGAGCCCATGGATGATGCGTCATTATTTGCTGGTCTTCCATCTGGCGAATATGTCTATTTCAACCATTCGTATTACTCCCTGCCCGGCGAATCATCCGATGTCAGCGCTCGCACAGAGTATGGCATATCTTACGCCTGCGCGGTGGAGCGAGGAAATATTTTTGGGGTGCAGTTCCATCCCGAGAAAAGTCAGCGGGTAGGGTTGAAGATCTTGGAGAACTTTTTGAGGATTGCCTCATGAGCAAATTTACGATTTACCCGGCCATCGATCTGCGCAACGGACAGGTTGTGCGCCTGAAGGAAGGCGATCCGGATCGACAGACGGCTTACAGCAATGAACCGGCCGAAATGGCGCGTCGCTGGCTTTCGATGGGTGCTAGCTGGCTGCATGTGATAAACCTGGATGGCGCTTTCGGTGAGGCCGACACAGTCAACCAGCGTGCTTTGCGCACTATTCTGGATGTGGCAGAAGAGTTTGATGCGCAGGTTCAGTTTGGGGGTGGATTGCGCTCGCTGGAAGCGATTGGCGTGGCTTTGGACACGGGTGTCCGGCGGGTGATAATCGGCACGTTGGCGGTCGAGCGGCAGGATTTGCTCGAGATGGCGCTCTCACGCTTTAGCCCTGAGCGTATCGCCGTAGGGATCGACGCCCGCGATGGCTTGGTGCGGGTGCGCGGCTGGCAGGATGACAGTGGTATCCCAGCCACTGGCCTGGCGCGTCAGATGCGGACCCTGGGCTTGCGTACCGTTATCTTTACCGATGTCAGTCGGGACGGGATGGGACTTGGCTTGAACATCGCTGCTACCCGTAACCTGGCGGATGTCAGCGGCCTGGACGTGATCGCTTCGGGCGGCGTACACACGCTGGAAGATGTGCAGGCGGCCCGAAAAGCCGGCCTGGCGGGTACGATCGTCGGGCGTGCCTTATATGAAGGTACGATTGATTTGAGAGAAGCTCTAGAGTAAAGGGAGTCTTTATGTTAGCGAAACGTATCATTCCCTGCCTGGACATCCAAGATGGCCGCGTGGTCAAAGGTGTCAACTTTGCCAACCTGCGTGATGCCGGAGACCCGGTTGAACAGGCGCGCCTGTACGATGCCCAGGGTGCTGACGAGCTGGTCTTCCTCGATATTTCTGCCACGCACGAAGGCCGGGAGACCACCCTGGAACTGGTTGGTCGTGTAGCAGATACGGTCTTCATGCCGCTGACGGTTGGCGGCGGTATCCGCACTGTGGAAGATATGCGCCGCCTACTGCTGGCCGGTGCAGACAAGGTCAGCATTAACTCGGCGGCTGTGCGCAACCCTGAGCTTCTCTCGGAGGGCGCGGCGCGCTTTGGGGCACAGTGCATTGTTCTCGCTGTGGATGCCCGTCGGCGGGACGATGGGTCCGGCTGGGAAGTGTATGTCAACGGCGGACGCATCCCAACCGATATCGACGCTATCGAGTGGATCGTACGCGGGGTAGAATTGGGGGCTGGTGAAATCCTGCTGACCAGCATGGATGCAGATGGCACGCTGACCGGTTATGACCTTGAGTTGACGCGTATTGTCTCGGAAACCGTTCCGGTACCGGTGATCGCATCCGGTGGGGCGGGCAGGCCATCTCATTTCGCGGATGTGTTGACGGAAGGAAAGGCTGATGCTGCGCTGGCAGCCTCGCTCTTCCATGATGGCAAGCTGCGCATCCCAGATTTGAAAAACGATTTAGCGGCCCGGGGTGTACCCATCCGCCCGGTGGCAGAAGCGGAGTGAATGCTTTGGAAACGGGAGCAGTTGAAAGTCTGAAGTTCGATGCGCGCGGGCTGATTCCCGCCATCATACAGGATTCGGACTCAGGTGAGATCCTAATGCTGGCCTATATGAATGCCGAGTCCCTGCGATTAACGCAGGAAACGGGTGAAACCCATTTCTGGTCGCGCAGCCGCCAGGAGTTATGGCACAAGGGCGCGACCTCCGGGAATATTCAAAAGGTGGTCGATATGCGCGTGGATTGCGATGCGGATACCCTGCTGGTGCGCGTTCAGCCGGCTGGCCCTGCCTGCCACACCGGCAACCGGACCTGTTTTTACCGAACGATTGAAGAGGAAGCAAAATGAGCGTGCAGTGGTTGTTTGACGTTATCCGGGATCGCCGGGAAAATCCCACCGAGGCTTCTTATACTTCGCGGCTGCTTATGGAAGGACTCCCCAAGATCGCCCAGAAAGTGGGCGAGGAAGCCTCTGAAACGATGGTGGCCGCCCTGGCGCAGGATGACCAGCGCCTGATCGAGGAGGTGGCCGACCTGACCTACCACACCCTGGTCCTGCTGGCGTCGCGCGGATTAACTCCGGCGGACGTCGAAGCCGAGTTGGAGAAGCGCCACAAATGACTTCTGTCCTGCTGCTTGATATCGACGGCGTGCTGGTGAAGCCCGGAGGCTACCGTGCCGCTGTACGCGCTAGCGTGAATTACTTTTTCAATCTGATGGGCCTGCCCCATTTTGAAATTCCGGAAGAAAAAATTACCTGGTTGGAGAGCCGGGGTATTACAAGCGAGTGGGATATGGTTCCGCTGTTGATTGCCACGCTATGGGAGGATATTCTGTCGCGTCACCCGCTCCCAAGCCTGCCTTCCGATGTCTCTTCGGCAGCTATCCAAATCGGGAAGCATCTAAATAGATATGAACCTATTGAATTGCATATCCCGGAATTCGAATTGGTTGCCGGTCAATGTCCCGCAGATACGGCTCTGAAGTCCGGATTGTTTTCTTCCATTCCAAGAGGTTTGCGCACCAACTTGCTGCACGGCTCGCGAGATGTGCACTTCTCAAAGACCTTACGCACCTTCCAGCATTTTACACTTGGAAGCGAAGGTTTCACCCAAACCTATAATTTACCAGCCGAAATCGAGTCCGAATCGTTTCTGTACAAATATGACCGGTCCAATATTGACGATGCTATTCGAGACAAGCTACTCCAACCGGGCATTCATTTAGCGGCCTTCACCGCGCGCCCATCCGCGCCGCCGCGCGAAGTAAAAGCGCCGCCGCTGGGCTATTCACCCGAAGCCGAGATCGCACTCGACCTGGTTGGGCTGCCTGACATCCCATTGATCTCTTTCGGGAAGCTGCAATTTCTGGGGGAACAGCGTGGGTATGATCCCGAAATCCTGCTCAAGCCCTCGCCGGTACAGGCCCTGGCTGGAATCGCCGCCGCGCTCACGGGCGACGAATGGTCATCTTTACAGGCTTCATGCGACTGGTATGAAACCGGTCAACTCACTGGGGCTTTAGTGGATTTGCCCAAATCTTTTGAAGTTTCCGTTGTGGAAGATACGTTGGGTGGTGTGCGCTCGGTCTGGGCGGCGGGTGAAATCTTGAGGGAAATTGGTTTAGATGTGACTGTGCGCGCATACGGACTGACTTCGGGCAGCGCTGCCAAGTCTGCCGCTTTTGAGGCCGCAGGCGTGCCATATTTCGGTGATTGGGATACATTGATCGATATGTTTAACCCGTAGCTCAAAAAACGAAAAGAGTCCAACATCTAATCATCACCGTCGGGGAACCTGACCTAGGATATGGTGCAAAACAGTCCAAAATCGGGGGATTTTGGATTCCGGAGTCCGGCCTGACTTGTCAAGCACGATAATTCATCCTATACTGGGGGATATTGGAGTGTTAATGTCTGAAATTGACCTATCCCCTCTTCCCAAAATTCTGACCCCATTCGTTCCTCTCGGCCGTTCCGGTCTGCTGCCCGCCCTGCATGCCGCCCAGAAACATTACGGCTGGCTACCGCAGGAAGTCGCTGCAGAAGTGGCCAAATCCCTGACCGTGCCGTTGGCTGATGTGCACGGCGTGATCGAATTCTACAGTCTGTTCTACAACGAACCGCTTGAGAAAAAGGTGATCCGAGTATGCACAGACCCGGCTTGTGCCCTGAAGGGCGCGGACGAAGTTTTTTCCACGCTTCGGTCTAAGCCCGAGCCTGCTACCAACGTTGAACGGAGTCCATGTCTTGGACTGTGTGAACATGCCCCGGCGGTGTGGACCGAGGATGGAGCCCTATCAACGGTAGGTGATGGCTCACAAAGCAATAAACGTCCACGGTCTATGGTCTATGGACAGACCCGTTTGTTAACCAAAAACTGCGGCGTCGAAACCACCAACTTGGACTCATATGGCAAATATGCTGCGCTTGAAAAAGCCCGCCAGATGAAGCCCGAGGATGTGATCGCCGAAATCAAAGCCGCTGGTCTTGTGGGACGCGGCGGCGCAGCCTTCCCGACCGGGATCAAATGGGATGGGGCTGCCAAAGCCGATGGTGACCCGAAATATGTCATTTGCAACGCAGACGAATCCGAGCCGGGCACGTTTAAAGACCGTGTGCTGTTGCTAGATGACCCGCACAGCACTATCGAAGGTATGTGTATCGTCGCCCATGCGATTGGCGCGACCAAAGGCTATATTTACATTCGTGCCGAATATCCTTATATTTTGCCTGTTCTTGAAAGCGCCCTATCCGAAGCCCGCGAAGCTGGTTATCTCGGTGGGGCGTTTGATATTGAAATCAGAGTTGGGGCTGGCGCTTACATTTGTGGCGAAGAGACCGCGCTGTTCGAGAGCATCGAAGGCAAACGCGGATTTCCACGAGTCAAGCCACCATTCCCTACCACTCACGGTGTTTTTGGTAAGCCGACTGTCATCAATAATGTGGAGACACTTTGCAACGTGCCACTCATTATCGAACAAAGCGCGGACGAATATCGCAAACTTGGCACCGAAAAATCACCGGGACCGAAGTTATTCTGTGTTTCCGGTGATGTGGAAAAGCCGGGGTTGTATGAAGTCCCCTTTGGCCTGACATTGCGTGAACTGCTGGAAATGGCTGGCTGCGAAACGTTCCAGGCCGTATTGTTCGGTGGTGCGGCGGGTGCGTTTGCGACGCCCAAACACATGGACGTGAAACTGACCTTCGAAGACCTGCGCGAAGTTGATTTGCCGCTTGGTTCAGGCGTGATCACTGTTTTTAATGAGACGCGCGATCTGCGTGATGTGCTGTCCAGATTAGGGAAGTTTTTCGCACATGAATCCTGCGGCAAGTGCTATCCCTGTCAGATCGGAACTCAACGCCAGATGGAAATTTTGGATCGAATTGCGGATGGCAGGATCATTGACGGTGATTTGGATCGTCTTGAGGATGTCGGCTGGACAATGATCGACTCATCCTTGTGTGGGCTGGGACAGACGGCAGCAACGGCAGTCTTGAGCGCGATGAAAGAATTCCCGGAATTATTTGACGGAGGACAGTAGACCGTAGATCTTTTGACCGTCCACGGTCTACCGTCATCCGTCTTTGGAGAAGGTATGTCAGAAAAGATTAAACTGACGATTGATGGTAAGCAGATTTCTGTAGAACCTGAGACAACTTTGATGGAAGCGGCAGAGCAAATGGGAATCGATATTCCTACCATCTGCTGGCACGAGGCGACCACCTCGAATGCGTTGTGTCGCACCTGCGTTGTGGAGGTCGAGGGGCAACGTGTGCTCCAGCCGGCTTGCATCGTCAAGGCGGGAGCAGATATGCAGGTTCAGACGCGAAGCGAACGAGTCGTCCGCGCGCGAAAGACCATTCTGGAGATGTTAGCCTCCAGCATAGACTTATCCGAAGCGCCCGAAATCCAGACCATGATGGACGAGTACGGTGCATCCCCCGAACGCTTCCCGGAAGCTGAAAGACGCAAGATTGAGTTAAAGGACGACAACCCGATGTACCTGCGCGATTACGAGAAGTGCGTGCTGTGCTGGCGCTGTGTGCAGGTCTGCGCCGAGGATGCCCAGTACACGTATGCAATCAACTTCAGCGGGCGCGGGTACGAGACCGAGATTGGCACCTTCTTCGACCGCAGTATTCCCGAATCTACCTGCGTGTTCTGCGGTCAGTGTGTGGGTGTCTGCCCGACTGGGGCGCTCAAGCCCAAGCGCGAGTTTTTGTTGCAAGAGGGCATCGCGCCGGAAGAGATCACGGTGATGAGTTCGGGTCGTAAGAAGAGAAAAAAAAGAGATTAACCGCAAAGAGCGCGAAGAGCGCAAAGGGAAAAACAAAAAAGATTTTCTTAGTGGGCTTTGCGTGCTTCGCGGTTCGATTAGATTTTAGCCTTCGACAGAAGGAGTAATGAATGATAAAAGCAGATCGAGTAGTTTCCACCACCTGCCCTTACTGTGGCGTAGGCTGTAATTTACGGGTACACGTCAAAGACGATTACATCTTCAAGGTGACTTCACCTTTTGACGCAGTGGTCAACCAGGGTAATTTGTGCGTCAAGGGACGCTTTGGGTATGACTATGTCTATCATCCGAGAAGAGTAACGAAGCCGCTTGTCAGGCGTTATTTGTTGGAGGAGAAATCGGAAACCATTAATCGGGATTCGGAATTCGTGGATCGGGGCCGGAACTACGATTCCCGCTCCCCAATTCCTGATTCCCCGCATCCGGCAGACTGGCTCGAAACCGACTGGGAAATCGCCCTCGACCTCGTCGCTGACAAACTGACCGAAATTTACAAACGTGATGGTTCAGACGCCATGTCGGTCTACTGTTGCGCCAAAGCTACCAACGAGGACAACTACCTGCTGCAGAAGATGTTCCGGGCGCTGTTCCGCACCAACAACGTGGACCATTGCACTCGTCTGTGCCATGCCGGCAGCGTAGTCGCACTCCAGCAGGCGCTGGGGTCCTCGGCCATGTCCAACACGGCCAGCGAAGTCATCCACAATGATGTCATGATCGTGACCGGCTCGAACACCAGCGAGAACCACCCCATCATCGCGCTGCAGATGAAAAAGGCTATCCGCGAGCATGGTGCCAAGCTGATCGTCATCGACCCGCGCCGCATCGACCTGGTCGACTTCGCCGATCTGTGGCTGCCGCTCAAACCGGGCACCAACGTCCCCGTATTAACCGCCATGGCGCATGTCATCGTCAAGGAAGATTTGATCAACGACGAGTTTGTCAAGAACCGCACTGAGGGTTTCGAAGATTTCGTTGAGAGCCTCGAGAAGTTCACCCCCGAATACGCCGAAGAGATATCCGGCGTCCCTGCCGACGACATCCGAGCAGCCGCCCATCTGTACGCGAAGGCCGAGAAGGGTGCCATCTACTGGGGCATGGGCATCTCACAGCTTTCGCATGGCACGGCCAGCGCGCTGGCCCTCATTCACCTGGCCTTTCTGACCGGCCACGTGGGGCGCACAGGCACCGGCCTCAACCCGCTGCGTGGTCAGAACAACGTCCAGGGCGCATCTGACATGGGCGCCATGCCTTTCCACTACCCCGGTTACATGCTGGTCAGCGAGGAGGACAACGCCAAAAAATGGGAGGCTGCCTGGAACATCGAGCCCGGCGGTCTCAGCCGCGAGCTGGGCCTGACCACCACCGAAATCCTTGGCCACGCCCATCCGGGTGGCGTGCGAGCGCTTTATATCATGGGTGAGAACCCGATGATGTCCGAGCCCAATCTGAACGTGACGAAGAAGCACATGCAGAATTTGGAATTCCTGGTCGCCCAGGATTTGTTCATCAACGAATCTGGCGCTTTTGCGGATGTCTTCCTGCCCGCCGTTCCCTTCGCTGAAAAGGACGGGACTTTCACCAACACGGATCGACGCGTCCAGCGGGTGCGTGCGGCGCATCCACCGCGTGGACAGTCCCGCCCCGACTGGCAGATCATCTGCGACCTGGCCCAGCGCATCGAATCCCGGCTCAAGCGTGATACCTCCAAATGGGACTACGCCAGCCCTGAAGAAATCTTCGCCGAGATGGCCTCGGTGGTCCCCGATTTCGCAGGTGTGACCTACGAACGCATCGAGGAGGTCGGCTTGCAATATCCCGTCTGGGATAAGAACCACCCCGGTACACCGCACCTGTTCGCTGACTCCTTCCCGCGCGGACGGGGCAAATTCACCCCGCTCGATTACGTCCCGGCGGTGGAGCAGCCCGACGACGAGTATCCCTTCATCCTGACCACCGGACGCCTGCTCGAGCACTGGCACGGCGGCACGATGACCCGTCACTCGCAGTTGAACACGCTCTACCCCGAAGCGCGGGTCGAGATCCATCCCGCCGACGCCGAGTTACATGGCATCAGTGAAGATATGGCGGTCAAGGTCACATCCCGGCGTGGCGAGATTGTGGTGCGCGCCTCAGTAACAGAGAAATCCACTGTCGGCGTGGTCTTCCTGCCCTGGCATTTTGCCGAAGCGGCCGCCAACCTGCTGACCATCGATGCGCTCGACCCGCAGGCCAAGATCCCCGAGTTCAAAGCCTGTGCCGTTCAGGTCTTCCCGGCCAGGGATGAAGAGCTGCCGAATCCTGATGTAGTTTTGGATCGTGGGAGATATTAAACCAGGCGGCTTGAGCAAACTTTGTCGTTAGGGACTTTCCAATATGCCGGATATCACAACTCTCACACGCAAAGTGCTGGTCATTGATTTTCGTCCTTCAGGCATCCCGGCGCGTTGGAATCTCAGTGATGATTTGATTCAAAAATATATCGAGGCGATGCGAAAAGCCAGCAAAGACATTTTGGACTACCAGGTAGTCGAAACATTGGATGTCCCGGAATATCCCCTTCTTGTGGATGGCAGTCAGTATACTGAAACAACCTATATCGGCGTGCTTGCCAACGATGAGTCTGCCTTACGCGATGCGGATAGGAAATACCTGCTTGCTGATTACGACCAGATCATCCAGAAATTCGATATCCTGCAAAAGGTTGAAAGCGAACAGATCGATGAGGTCTGGATGTTCGGCGGACCCTATTTTGGTTTCTATGAAAGTCGCATGGTGGGCAGAAGTGCCTTTTGGTGTAACGGGCCTGCTATGGAACATGATTGCCGCCGTTTTGTCATTATGGGTTACAACTACGAGCGCGATGTGAAGGAGATGGTTCACGATTACGGGCATCGCGCAGAAAATTTACTGGCAAAAGAATTCGACTCTGAACCTTTCTTGAGAAAACTATATCGTCAGGCATCTGACCTTGTCCCTGCCAATGCGTATGAACAATTTTTAGCGGATGTTGGAACGGTACATCGGGTACCCGGCGGCAAGGAATATGGCCAGGATGAGTACGCCTGGGTTTCAGCGATGCGCCCCGAGTGGTGGCCGCCGACTATCGATCCGAATCTCATAGGTGCTTCGCAACCGGTACCATCAAATTCGGCTGAGTCGAAATTATCCGTACCGACGCCCTGGTACCAATTCATTCTGGATTTCTTAGCTTCCTTATTTGGAAAGAAATAAACCGTTCCCTGGCAAGCCTGCCCTGCCCGCCCAGGTGTTCGGGCCAGTGAGCATCGTCGAAGGGCCGAAGCTGCCACGGACCTGCTGACCATCGACGCGCTCGACTCGGGGAGCAGAAATCCCCGAGTTCAGAGCATTTGCCGTGCCGGTCTTCCCGGCGAGAGAGGATGAGTTGTTTCGAGTTTACTTCTCGCCCAGCGATCTCAAGATTCCGGAACCGTTATCGCTATGGTCAATGGTCGGCCTGCCGTAATAGCTGATATCCCCACTGCCATTGATCGCAGCGTTCAGATGCTCCATAACCCATACCGTCACATTCCCGCTCCCAGCGATATTGATATCCATGGTTTCGGTCTGTAAATCGCCTGCCAGATAGCTGCCGGAGCCAAATACGTCCAATTCTTGTATTGGCGCTTCCCCTGCAAGCTGAATATCACCCGAGCCATCGATTTCCGCATCGATACGCTCGCTGACGATCTCGTCCACCTGGATATTGCCCGAACCGGCAATGGACACCTTAAAATCTGTACAGGTCACGCCTTCCAGTTGGATATTTCCGGACCCGGCCAGCATAACGGTCATTCGGTCTGCTTCCAAAGGCGCGGAATTGATAGCCCCTGAGCCAGCCAGAGTGATGTCCTTCAAGTCTTTAACCGTCAGGTTGTATGTGATAGGTTTGGTAGGGTCGATATTACTGCCTCTGACAACATCCAATTTGAGCACACTGTTTTCCACGTCCGAAGTCAGGAGGGGGAGCAGGTTGTCTTCAGCCTCGATGGTCAGTTCTTCGGTATTTCCAACGGTAATGTAGACATCCCCCATATTTTCCAGGGAAATCGCATCGAAATTACTGACCTCCCGGGTATCAGTGTCCACTGTGCCCGAGCCGGTTACTACGTTTGGAATAGCAACCTGGCAGGCTAATGAAACCAGTACCAGGAGGATGGGAGGAAAGAATAAAAATATGCGTTTCATGTTTTTCTCCTTACTAAAGGTGTGCTTACATTGTACATCCCAGGGCGTTTTCAACCTATTCGCCAGCTAACAATCGGCCAGGTTTGTGCTACCGGTTTCTAGGAAGAGCCTAACGTTGAGCACATATGTAATGACTACTTCCCGGTCTCTATCGCCCTTCTCGCAATACTATCTATTAATTTTGGCGCAAAAGGTTTCACATACTGTCCCAACTTCGCGCGGGTGGTCATCACCAATTCCCGTTTGCGCTTCTGGATCGCGGGCAGCATCAAGTCCACGCATTTTTCAACGCTCATGATTTCCTTTTCTCGAACAGGGCTTTTCCCAAGCGGCTTTCCGTTTGGTCCGAAGGCGTTTTTCCGTGTTTCAGTGGCCACGAAGTCGGGGTAGATCATCGTCACGGATATGTCGTCGTCGGCCAGTTCGATGCGCAGCGTGTCGAAGAATCCCACCATGGCATGTTTGCTGGCGGCATACCCGCTGCGGGTCGGTACGCCGTTCTTCCCTGTCAGGCTGGAGACGGCTACGATTTGTCCGCGGGAGGCTTTCAGGTGCGGCAGGGCGTAATGGGTGCAGTACAGGCTCCCAAAGTAATTGACGCGCATGATCTGTTTGAAGATGCTTATGTTCGTGACTTCATCGAAATAAGCCCACATGCTGACCCCCGCATTGTTGACCAGGATATCGATGCCGCCGAAAGCCTCGACCGTTTTCCGCATCAGGGACTCACATTGGGCCTGCTCGGCCACATCCATGGAAATAGCAATCGCCTGCCCTCCGCGTTTTTCACACTCCCCCCTGACGGCTTCCAACTGCTCCATCCGACGTGCTGCGAGCGCCAACTTCGCGCCTTGCGCTGCCAGCCGGTAGGCCAATTCTTCCCCGATCCCACTGGATGCCCCAGTGATGACGACGATCTTATCCTTGAAATACGCGTTTTCCATTTTTCCTCCGGTTTGAAGTACTAAGGAAATTATACAGTGACTGAGTGCATGCGCTATAATTTTCCCCATGCTGCCCTCCATCCACGACCAAAAAACCCAACTCCGTCAACGTTGTAAAGCCATGCGCAAATCGCTTGGAGAAGAAACCCGACGACAGGCTAGCAGTGCCATCCGTGCACATATTTCTGCCTGGGATATATTTCAACAAGCTGAAGCCATCCTGACCTATATGCCCATTCATGGCGAAGTGGACTTGCATCCCCTGCTTACGGGGTTTCCTGAGAAGCGCTGGCTGCTCCCGCGCATGCTGCCAGGTGAATTTGGGCGTATGGTATTCCATCCCTTTGATCCCGACAATCTGATCGTGCATTCCTTTGGGATGGCCGAGCCAGCACAGCACCTACTGCAGGTGCCAGCTGATGAGATTCAACTTGTCCTTGCACCGGGATTGGCTTTTGACCGCAATGGTTGGCGACTTGGATATGGTGGTGGTTACTTTGATCGTTTCCTTAAGGATTTTAAAGGTGTGAGTGCAGGGGTAGTCTATCGCGATTTATTACTGAACACGATTCCGCACGGACGGTATGATATCCCCATGGGATGGCTTGTCACGGAAGATGGTCTAATTGAAGTGACCGGTTCAAAGTAGTTTGATCGTTTAGTTATTCCCTGATCCAAATCCAACCCTTTTTTGTGCCAAAGACAAATTTGTTGGTGGGTAAGCTTTTCCTGCTAAAAAATCCGCTCCGGCCAGGACGCACAGCATAGCATCCAGGGCATCCGCATCTTCAAGAGGCAGGGACAGATCTTCCGGTAAATCCGCTTCGCTTCCCAGCCAATCAAGCAACTGCTGACGAACAGCGCGTTGGCCAGGCTTTTTGTAAGCAGATGATTTCACGCCGCTGGCTTTCAACGTTCCAGCCGGATAAACTTCGATGGCAACAATCCCTATAAAATCACTGTTCCAGGCCAGTGGAATGGTCATGCCTGTTTTCTCTGATAGTGTTCCCAGTAATTTCAACGCAGAAAGTGCAGTACGCGCAATCCGGTCCGCGCCGACATCCAATGGGACTTTCCTAAATGTACGTTGCACAAACCTATCGGTCTCGCGCCGAAAGAAATGATTGGCTTTTTTGTTGACTGGCATCCCGGCAGAATGGCCGGATAAGGTGTTCCCAAAATCTTGCGGCCAGCCTAGCGGCGCATCTAGCGCTATCAGACTCTTTTTTGCATTGGCAATCCACGCACTGACGATGTCTTCAGGCTCATGAAATTGTCCGTTGGTGATATCTATGATCTGCAGATTCCCTTCTCGCCAGATACCGCGTGCCAACCCGATATTTTTGGGGTCAGTGGCACAATCTATGCCGATGATAGTGCTGAACTCCATTTTGGAGCGGCTGGCTTGATCGTTTGGATACAAGATTCCCATGTGATCCTACCTCGTTTCTTCGGATATCTCCTTTTCACAGGTATGCCCGATTTTTTGTTGCATTGTCATCTGAAATTCGCTACACTGTAAATGGGCATGATTCCAAAAAATGCATTAGGCGTTCCTAGAAACGGGATAAGTAACTGATTTAGCTTAAATGGATTTGCCCTTTCGTGCAAAACAAGAAGGGATATAGGTGATATCTGCGCTTCCTTCTACTGATAAATATTGTATATCTTTATTAGGCGCTTTTCGTATTGAATTTGAAGCGCAGTTAATTCGTTTACCTACCAGGAAAGTCGAAGCATTATTGTCATACTTGATTTTGCATCCCGACACACATGCCCGGGAGAAACTCGCTTCGTTGTTCTGGGGGGACTCGCCAGATTCTGCGGCGCGCGGCTCGCTTCGAAAAGCCCTGACTCTCCTGCGTAAATATATCAACGACAAACTTATCATCGCTGATCGTGAAACTGTCCAGGTCAACCCATCGTTCCCAGTTTGGGTGGATGTCAGCGCATTTGAGAACCAGGCCCAGGAACTTCTCACTCGGTCAACTCCAGAGTTGAGCCAATTCGAAGCTCTTTGTTATCAGGGCGAACTGCTATCCGATTTTTACGATGATTGGATTTTGCCCTTACGCGCACATTACCAGACCCTGTACCTGGATGTATTAATGCGCGGGGTTGAGACAGCCCGCGCCCAGAGCGAATATCAACTGGCGATTGAGTACGCCCGAAAGATCCTGGAAAATGATATAGCCAACGAGCGCGCACACCAACATCTGATGTTCTGTCATATCACTCTGGGCGATCGAAACAAAGCCCTGGGGCAATACGAAACCTGTCAAAACGCATTGCAAGATGAATTGGGGGTGGAACCGGCTCGCGAAACCAGGGCACTGTACGAATGGATTAAACAATCCCCTTACGATATTTCTGTATTGGCAGCGCGAGTGACAAATTTGCCGATTCCAATATCCAGTTTTGTGGGACGAAAACGCGAACTTGTAAAAATCAAAAAACGAATAATGAGCACGCGTCTTCTCACCCTGACTGGTGCGGGTGGCAGTGGCAAAACGCGCCTTGCGATACATGCTACAATGGATTTGATCGATTCTTTTGTGGATGGTGTATGGTGGGTTGAATTTGCCCCCCTTACAGATCCATCGCTTGTTCCAAATGCAGTTGCAAAGGCTTTAGGAATCGAACCCCGATCTGATCGGGATTTGACCGAAACCTTGGCACAATATTTACGCGATAAAAAGCTTTTACTCGTTCTCGACAATTGCGAGCATCTGATTGAGTCCTGTGCACAGTTAACAGAATATTTGCTGACTTCATGTACGGATTTGAAAATTCTATCTACCAGTCGAGAGGCCTTAGGTTTGACAGGTGAAAATGTGTGGCAGGTGCCTACCTTGTCCCTGCCTGATGTGCAAAGTATAACTTTGGTAGATTTGTTGATGCAATATGAAGGGATAAACTTGTTCGTTGACCGCGCCCACGCGGTCAGGCGTAATTTCTCGTTGAACGAAAAGAACGCCTCCACCGTTGCTCAAGTCTGCCAGCGGCTCGACGGAATTCCCCTGGCGATTGAACTGGCAGCAGCGCGTGTTAAGACGGTGTCTGTGGAGCAAATTTCAGAACGACTAGATGATCGCTTCCAACTCCTCACGGCTACCAATCGAACTGCCAATTTACGTCACCAAACGTTACGTGCGGCTATCGACTGGAGTTACGAATTACTTTCAGAATCCGAAAGTCAATTATTTTGCCGCCTGTCCATTTTCTTGGGGGGGTGGACGTTGGAAGCCGGGGAAGCAGTTTGTTCGGGGGATGGAATCGAACAGGAGGAAATCCTCGAATTACTAACACACCTGGTGAACAAATCTCTGGTGACAGTCACCGTTGAAGGTCAACGTTATGGAATGCTGGAAACAATCAGGCAATACGCCAAAGAAAAATTGAAAGAAACCGGGCTTGAAGATTGGATTACAAAGCGTCACTTTGATCATTTTTTGCGCTTTGCCGAAACGGCAGATGAGAAAATCCGTGGCCCGGAACAGTTAGCCTGGCGTGAATGGCTGGAAGAAGAACACGATAATCTGACGGCAGCGTTGGAAAGAACATTGTCTGTTCCTGCAAAAGCCGATATCGGGGGCAGGCTTGCCAGTGCATTATGTTGGTACTGGTATTCAGTAGGTGACTTTATCCAAATAAAATATTGGCTGGAACGTGCACTCCACCAGACTGCTCATTTGGGATTTACAACTACGCGGGCGAAAGTACTCTTTAGCTCTGGTGCGTATTCGGCGATGCGTGTGAGATGGCTAAATCCTGGTGAGGCCTGCTCAGTACTTGAAGAAAGTCGGAAAGTATGGCATGAACTGGGTTCGGGGTACACTCTGGAGAAGGCTCAATGTCTGCTGTATTTAGGATATACCCGCAGGTATTATTTCAAAGATGAAAATGGAATCGATTACATATGTGAAAGTCTAGAAATCTTCAAAAGGCTGGAGAATCAATGGTGGCAGGCCTGGGCAATAAATGTCTATGGGGTATTGGTATGGAACACCCATGATACAAAATTCATCCGCAACATGCTTATGGAAGAAGAATCCTTATGGGAATGTGTTGGAGATCGTTTCGGGCAAGCCCTCGTTCTACAGGACATGGGAAGATTGAAACTGGATCATGGTGAGTTCGCTGAAGCCAATGAGTACTTGAGGAGAAGTCTAGAAATATTCATTGAGTTTAAGGCGAAAGGTTATCTGCAAAGATTGATTAAGAATCTGGGCGATGCTGCTCTGGGTCTGGGAAACTACGAACAGGCAACGACATATTATCAAGAAAGTATTCAATTAGCCCATATGATTGGGAGGAACCAATTCAATCCCAACGTATATAACTATCTTGGTTACGCCACTCTCCGTATGGGTGACGATCAAAGAGCAGAAGAATATTTTCACCAGGGATTAAAAATAGATCAGGAGAACAACTATAAAGACAGTCTCGTGTATTGCCTTGTGAATTTTGCTTTCCTGGCTACATTTCGAGGTAATCCGTTTGCCGCAGCGCGCTTGTTTGGTGCGTTTGATGCCAATCTTAAAGCCTTACTTGAAAAACAGGAATTTGGTCCAAATCTAATCGAGCCTGTTGACATTTTGGAGATTGATTATTACCGGGCGCTTTGCAAAACTCAAGTCGATAGAGTTGAGTTTGATCAGGCTTGGAACGAAGGCAGGTCCCTATCCATAGATGATGCGCTGAATGAAATTTTGTAAATACTGAGTAAGGTTGTATTCGAAAATGTATAGTGGGGCTTGAAAATTTCCCGATTATTTCACGGTTGTTTGCCAGAATAGGATACCGGGCTATCCCTTTTATCTCAACTGAGATTCAAGAATAGCTTTCTGTTGGTCTCAGATGAAAGGAGTAAATCATGAAGACCAAACTATTCACCAATGTTTCCTTAGTCCTTGCGCTCGCGTTTGCGCTGGTATGGACCGTAGACGCTGTTTCCGCGGATACGGTTTGTGACCCTGGTTATGTAACCCAATCAGGGAATGTGATCAGCGTACAGCCCACTGGTGTGGATGACACGGCTAACTTGCAATGTGCATTCGATGCAGCCTTATTTTATGGCGAAGGTGCGCATGTGCAATTGCAGGCTGGTACCTTCCATACCGGGCAGGTTGTCATCAATGACTTTCAGGGAACGTTTGCAGGGGCAGGCATGAACAATACGGAAATTATCAATCTACCCAATTTGTACGTCACACCCGTCGACATGTACCTGAACCCACCATCTGCCTCCAACCCCTGGCCGTCCCTGTTTTCCTTTGTGGATGGCGATTACCATATTGCTGACCTGGCAATTCGAATCACAGGTGATAATCCAACCAGCGGCTGGTCGATATTTGGAATTGCCCCGCCTGTCAAAGAACTGGCTCTTGCCATTGCTGTTCTGGGAGATGAAGCCCACGTCAAAGTCGACAGAGTTTGGATTGAAGGTGAGCCGATGGAGAATTCTCTATATGGATATAACCTGATCAACGGGATTTACATGGAAGGTTTCATGGGGGAATTGCCCTGGCCGCCAATTGCAGGTTCTCTAGAGGTCTACAATTCGGTATTCAAACATATTGGATGCGCAACGCCAGTCTTGAATTTGAAAAATGCCTCTGTCATCATCAGCCATAACAGCTATGAAGATGTCTTCGATGCATCTGACGCAAGTGACATAATTGACAGCAGCGTTACCTTTTCACATAACCAAGTGGAAGGAGCTCTCTTTGGGTATTGGTATTACCCGGGTTTCGGTGCAAATTCAGAAGGATCGAAGATTTTGATCAAGAACAATATTTTCCGCGGAACCTATGGCCCATACTTTGAGGGCGTTCTTGGTCCAGGGAATGAATGCTTGATGATTGGGAACAACGTGCAAGATGTCACTGATATTGGCATCTATCTTGGCCCTGATGTGGAAGGTTGTATGGTTGTAGGTGGCGGGAATAACACAACAAATGTGGTTGATGAAGGGACCAATAACATCTTGACCGGTGTGAACAACATGGGGTTGGGAATTGGACAGTTCATTAGTCCGTTCCTGCGGAAAATGCCGTAACTTTCCTTGTAGAGTGCGCCGCAACCTGATATGGGGTGCACTCTTTTTATGTTCGAGTTGCTCTCTCAACCAAATACACAATCCCAACATAATCCTTCCCCGTCGCTTCGGACATGCCCATTTCACAGGTGATGTTCGAGGAGTAATAGCCATCATAATCATCTGATAACACTTCAGCGGATTCTTTTTCTGTGGCGGATGCAGTCAGTTCGGGGTAGAGCAGTCCGCGGTCCCCGGCGAAGGCGCAGCAGCCCAGGGTGAGCGGGACAGTGGCTGAACGGGCACATTTCTGCGCGATGGATAGCATCACTCCTTCCAAACCCAACTTGCGCGCAGAGCAGTTGGGGTGCAAGACCACATCCTCGTCCACAGGGTGGATATTCAGGTTCGGGAGCAATGTCTCATGAATGAATTCGAGGCTGTCAAGAATGGTAATTTGCCGGTAGTTTTCTAAATCCTCCTGTGATAGATACTCTTCAGAAGTGCGTAATGAATGCGCGCAGGATGTTGTGTCGATCACAATGGGATATTTCCCGTGCTCGCTCCATTCCCAGAGTTTAGCGATTGTTTTGTGCAATGTTTCTTTATAGGTCTGAAAATAGCCTTTGGACGCGAAGGGCATTCCACAGCACATACCTTCGATGTCAGCGGGAACAGCGAGGGTGATGTTTGCACGGATTGCAACGGTGATGAGTGTTTCCGCGAGTGACGATTGACCGTGGATGGCGGACGGTGGCTTGCCAAGCTGACGTGATATGCAAGATGGAAAGTAAATGAAATCTTTTTTTCTACGAGGAACACTAAGTTTACGAATATTTTTAGTTGGATATGGAACTGAGCGATTCCACTTTGGCAGGATTGTACCAGTGACTTTTTCGGTGGCTTCTGTTAGAGCAGCCAATAATGATTTATTCTTTGTACCTTCGTTACTTCGCGGTTCAAAAACATGCCCGATTCTCACGCCCCATCCCAGCGACTTTTCAACCAGTCCAAAATTCCTCGTAACCCATCCAGCCACCTTTTCACCTTCTACCTTTTCCGCTCGCAGTTGTCTTGTCAACTCACCCGTATTGATGCCAACCGGGCAGGCA
Organism: Anaerolineales bacterium; assembly: GCA_050115035.1. Taxonomy (GTDB): domain Bacteria; phylum Chloroflexota; class Anaerolineae; order Anaerolineales; family Villigracilaceae; genus JAABUE01. The sequence goes on from JASFRG010000008.1 coordinate 35,256, forward strand.
GTGGCGCACAATCCGTCCACGGCGCAAGTGTCGAGACCGTCGTAGAGATAAGATGTTTGGAGTGTCGATATTAGTTGCGTGTCTGTGTTTTCATGGACTTGTGGTAAAGCTCTCAATCGTGCTATCTCGCGCTGGACGATGATGCGCTGACGCGGGCTTAAAGTCAGGTGTCTGCTGGGACATTTCGACTCGCAGAAACCGCACTCGATGCAGGCATCCACAATTGGCGAGACAGGCGTGATACTTTTTGCATGTGCGATATGCGCCTGTGGATCGGGGTTGATCAGCACGTTCGGGTTGAGCAGGCCGTCCGGGTCAAAGAGTGACTTGATATCGCGCATGATGGCATAAGCTTCCGAGCCCCATTCGGCTTCCACGAAAGGAGCCATATTGCGGCCGCTGCCGTGCTCTGCCTTGAGTGCGCCGTCATACTTACCGGTGATCACCTGCACCAGGTCACGTGTGAAACCGTCGAACCGGTCGATCTCGCTCTGGGTATTGAACGACTGGTTGATCTGAAAGTGCAAATTGCCGTCCTTGGCATGGCCATAGATCACCCCTTCGGGATAGCCATGCTCCACAAATAATGCTTGTAAATCGGTGACGGCATCTGCCAGGCGCGGGATAGGGAAGAGCACGTCTTCGATCAGAGAGGTGGTGCCGGGCGCGCGCATTGCTCCAACTGAAGCAATGATGCCCTTGCGCGGTTTCCACAGATTGGTCTGCTGGACGGGGTCCTGCGTGAACTCGGGATCGTGCAGCAGACGTAATTTCTTGAGCGTGCGCGCGGCTTCTTTCTGGAAGTGGACTAGTGACTCAGCATCTGTAGCCTGGTACTCTACGAGAATAGATGCGGCGCTTTCAGGCAGCTCCCGAAGGATCGCCGGCACGCCCGGAACTGTTTCCACTGACCGCAGTGCGGCCCGGTCGAGGATCTCTGCCGCTCGTGCCCCCGACTCTCGCAGTGGATAAATAGCGGCTGCCGCGTCCTGGACGGTTTTGAAGTACAGCAGGGCAGTGTATTTGTGAGTCAGCAAGGGAAGCGTGCGCAGTACGGCTTCAGCTATGAACGCCAGTGTCCCTTCTGAACCGATCATCAGGTGGACGAGGATGTCGAGCGTCCTGTCGAAATCCACGAAGGCATGCAATGAATATCCGTTGGTGTTCTTGGATTGGTAGCGTTTGCGAATGCGAGCAGCCAGTTCCGAGTTCTTCAATATTCTTTGCCGGATGTCAAGCAGACCCTGGGCGATGTGCGGTTGCTCATTTTCGAAGGTTTTCGCTGCATCCGGTGCCCCGGTATCCAGCACAAAGCCATTTGGAAAGACGATGGTCATGCTTTGGATTGTCTGGTAAGAATTCTCGGTCACGCCGCAGCACATGCCGCCGGAGTTGTTGGATAAGATGCCACCCAACATGCAGGCATCGATGGAGGCTGGGTCCGGCCCAATGCGCTGGCCGTAGGGTTTGAGCACGTTGTTAAGGAATCCACCTACAATGCCGGGTTGAGCGCGGATATATGCGCCACTGTCTTCAACAGTGTAATTATCCCAGTGTTTGGAAATATCCACCAAAATCCCATCCGTGATGGCCTGGCCAGTCAGGTTGGTCCCGGCGGCGCGGAAGGTCATCGGGATGCGCTGCTCCTGGCTGAACTTGAACAGTGCCCGGATTTCGTTGGTCGAAGCTGGTTGTACCACGGCCTGCGGGATGAGCCGAAAATAAGAAGCATCGTTGGCATAGGCTATGCGGTCAATTAAACGGGTCTTAATACGAGTTTCTGGAAGAATGTGGGAGAGCTTTTTTTGTAGTTTATTCATGTCAACTCCTGTTCTCATTGTACAACGTTCAGCCCATTCAATAAAGCGGTGACAGTCATAGGGCGCCAAAGTTTGAGAGCCAGCTTTTTCGCCATTGAAAGATCGATTACCAATCTTGCAAATCTGATAGTCGGGAGTCAAACATTCCTGACAGACACTCCCTCTCGATTTCTATATAATGAAATCAGGTGTGAAATGAAAAATGAACTCGATTTTATAGAAAATCAAGATAAACCCCAGGCTAACATCCTTATCGTTGATGATGTGGATGACAACCTCGAAATTTTAGGGAGTTTGTTAACCTTTGATGGGTATGAAGTGCAAACTGCCCGGAATGGAGAAGATGCTCTCAAACAAGTGCAGGATACCCACCCGGATTTAATTTTGATGGATGTTCTGATGCCAGGGATGAGTGGTTTTGAACTTTGTGAACGTTTGAAGTCCAGAGAAAGTACAAAGGATATTCCGGTTATATTTGTTAGTTCGATGTCTGATATAGATAGTAAGGTCAATGGGTTTAAAGTAGGAGGGGTTGATTACATTAACAAGCCATATCAACATGCCGAAATTGTGGTTCGTGTAAATACGCAGCTAACGATGATGCGCATGCGGCAGCATCTGGAAAAGCAGAACGCGGAACTCGAACGATTGGCAAATACGGATTACCTGACTAATTTATACAATCGTCGAAGCTTTTTCCACGCGGCTGAGAGTGAGTATGCGGAATCAATTCGCAGTGGAACTCCGCTTTCCATATCCTTGATTGATCTGGATTACTTTAAACAGGTAAATGATACATATGGCCACCTTGTTGGTGATCAAGTATTGGTTCACATCGCCAAGCTTATCAGAATGTATAGCCGGATTCGTGACGTTGCTGCACGTTATGGTGGTGAGGAATTCACCATCCTGCACCCCTCTATTGATAAACAAAATGCATTTCTGATTATTGACAGAATACGAAAAGGGGTGGAAGAAACGCCTTTTGTGCTGGATGGAAAACAGATCGATGTGACACTTAGTGCCGGGGTGGTAGATACACTCATGTGTACAGGTTGTACACGGATTGACGATGTGCTGAGAATGGCGGATAAGGCACTATATCATGCTAAGGATACAGGCAGGAATCAGGTTGTCGTGTTTGACGGGCAGGAAACCACTCACCTTCAAAGCTAAAAAATCCCCGGTTCAAACCTGAACAGGGGATCTTTCGCTTTAATACAAGCATTCTATTCGTAAGCGAGTGTATCGCGGACGGTAAGTCGTGAGGCCCTGCGTGCTGGCAAGGCGCTGGCAATTGTAGCCAGGAGAATGGTGAAAAGCAGCCAGACGATGATACCGCTCATACTGAATACAGCAGGCATGGGAGCGGTAAGAATCGCCATCCCGACGCCAAAGGTCAACACACCTGTAATAGGGAAAGACAGCAGAATGCTGATAGCCCAACTGATCAGTCCGATCACCATTCCTTCTACGATGACAATGCTCTGAATGTCGATATTGGAGGCCCCAATGGCGCGCATAACGCCGATCTCGCGCGTGCGTTCGAGCACATTGATGCTCATCGTGCCCATCAACCCGAGTCCGCCAACAATTGCGATCAAGGTAGCCATCACCAGCATGAAGTAGACCAGGATATCCGTTGTCGCTTTTTGACTGGTGATGAAATCCGTGCCCAGTTCGGATGAATTCACCTGGATGCCATACTCTTCGAACAGCGCCTGCAATTGATCACTGACCATTTTTTGTGTGCCGGCGTCGTGTTCTTTCGTCAGTACGCGCAGGGAATAGACTTGTTCAGGTCTGCCTACAAGGCGGCTCAGATACTCGTAATTGACATACAAAAGCGGAGGATTGACGTTTCCCGTAATAGTATAAAAACCGACAATGTGCCAATCTGTCTCTTTGCCGTCGATTTCAATAGTAAGCCAGTCACCGACTTTCAAATCGGGAAAGATGTTGAGCAAGTGGTTACCGATTACAATCGCATTCTCATCGCCAGTTGTCAACCAACGGCCAGCAGTTATGACGGGATCGATCAAGGTCGAAGTCGAAGGGGGCGCGACAAAGTAAATTTGTGTTCCCGCCTCTTCTTTATCTGAGATGAGCGTGCCGGGATACTCGGTCCAGCCTTCGACGCTGGCTACATCGGGCACGCTTTCTGCTAGGGTGGCAACTTCATCGTAGCGGTAATATCGCCCGAAGGAGACATTAACGTCTGCGAGGATATATCCTTGAATATCTTCGATGGTCTTGTCGAATGAGGCCCACAGGTTGTAGACGCCGATGAATACAGCCCCGCCCAGAACCAGAGAGAATAGAGTCAAGCCCAGCCGGAGTTTGCGACGGAAGGCATTCCGCAGGGACAGGCGCATCGGACGCGGGATGATCAGAGTCCTTTTGCTGACGGAAGTTTTCTTTGGCTCGGCTTTTGTACCGATCCCATAATCGCTGACCGCTTCACGTACGGTAATACGGACACTGTTGTACACAGGCCACAATGCGGCCAGGACTGGAACAACCAACGCGACCAGGATCTGTTGGATAACGGCTACAGGATAGAGCTTGAAAGGCAGCGGGTCGAAGTTTAAATAAGCCGCCATACCGCCGCCGATGTTTTGCGCTGCCGCTCCCGCGATGGGGATCGCAAGTAACACGGCAATCACGCCAAAGCCAAGGATCAGCACAAGGTACATCGTGAAAACCTGTGATGTCCCCCCGCCTATGGATTTCATAATGCCGATCTGACGGGTTTGCTGGGTCATGATCGCGGTGACGGTGTTTATGATCAGGAAACAACTCAGCAATACGGTCAAATAACCGAGCACACTCAGGATGAAGAAAACACCCTGTGAAATGCTCCAGGCAAAGTGATGCCCGGGTTGGTACACATTCACAAAATAGATTTCAAGACCGGCGCGTTCCATGCGGTCGGCGACCGCTTGCGCGATGGCTGTCACATGTTCCTGATCGGTTTGTTTTTCGGTTACGCTAATTGCAAGTGTGCTGTAATTTTGTGACCCACCCAGCCACTCGACGGTATCTGGCGTCACATAGGCGTTGATCTGTTGCGCAAGGTTATAAGGAAAGCCGGTCACATCATGGACGTATCCAGCAAAAGTTAACTCGCGTTGTTTGCCGTTGTCGAGTTCAATGATCAGGGCGTCGCCGGGCTTGTATCCCAGGGTTGAGGCAGATGCATCCATGATCACTTCCTTATCGGAAAATGCTGGTATTGCAGGTTCAGCGTATCTGGGTTTGAGCTTGTTCAATGTCAGGTCTTTTGGATTCTCGATCCCAGTGAATTGGATGGCAATCGGCTCTCCCTCGGACGGGAGCAGGTAAGCGCTGGTTGCGCTGCGCCCCTCGGCTGCTTCCACTCCCGGGACTGTGCGCGCAATTTCAACCAGATCATCGTTGAAAGGCGAAGTGGAAATCGTCCCTTCAGCCGGATTGGCTGAGAGATAGTCGCTTTCCATGCTTTCGTTCATGTACAGGCCGAGGTTGCTGTTGAACCCGACGGCCAGCGCGCCGACCATAATGGTCAGGATGGTGAGGAAAGTGCGTGACTTGTTGCTCCAGAAGTCAGCCCAGATCTTCTTCCAACGACTGGTCATGACAACGCTCCATTTCGTCTCCTACGGTTTTCCTCTTCATGCCTGTCAGCCATTTGATGCAGCGCCTCACGCGTGGTTTCAGATTGACTCAGCAATTCGTCAAGTTGATCATACGTAAGGGCCAGGACTTCAACCGGAGTGTGTTCAGATGCGCGGACTGATGCCCGTCGTTTGCGCTCGTGGAAGAATCCCATTTCCCCAATCACCTTTCCGGGCCCCAGTTGCAAGGCAACCACATCAGATTGATCTTGACGAGGCAGGATCACCTCCACCGTGCCCTTGGTCACGATATAAAACGTATCAGCGTTGGTACCTTCTTGTACGATCATCGTTCCCGGGTCGAAATGTTGAACTTTTCCTTTGCGCGTTGCTTCAAGTAGTTGATCGTGCAAGAGCGTGGGCATGGCTTTGGCAACATATTCATTGACGATTTCACCATCTGCAATTAAGGCCGTTCGATGCGCGCGCTTGGCAAGACTGCTATCGTGCGTGACGATGATGATGGTCTTACCCTGCTTTACAAGTTCGTTGAAGAGCGCGAAGACAGCCTCCGCGGTTTTAGAATCCAGGTTGCCTGTCGGTTCGTCAGCGATGATGACAGGCGGGTCGTTGGCCAGTGCGCGTGCAATCGCTACGCGTTGTTGCTGTCCGCCTGATAAGGCAGTCGGAAGTTTATAGGCATGGTCAGCCAGTTCGACCAACTCGAGTAGTTCCAGGGCACGCTTCTCACGTTCGCGAATTGGATAGGTGCGGCAGAAATCCATAGGCAGCATGATGTTTTCGACCACCGATATGGTCGGGAGAAGTTGGAAGAACTGGAATACGATGCCCAGGTTCTTGCCGCGCCAACGGGCCATGCGGTTCTCATTCAACTCATGGACTGCCGTTCCATTCACGAATACTTCACCGGTTGTAGGACGGTCGATGCCGGTGATCATATTTAAAAGTGTGGATTTTCCGCTGCCTGATTTGCCGATCACACTTACAAATTCACCGGCTTGAATATGAAGGTCAACGCTCTTTAATGCGGGGAAATCGCCCACGGCTGTTTTGTAATTCTTAACGACATCTCGCAGTTCGATCAGGGAATGATTCCCGTTTGTATTATCTGCATCTTTGTCACTCACATTTTTTCTAAAAGGTAAGGTCCACATATTACTTCCTCCAAAATTATTATTACGCGTATGCCAGACTGTCGCGGACGCTGATACGGGTTGCTCCTCGTGCTGGGAAAAACGATGCAATTGCTGAAACAATAACGATAATGCCCAGCCAGATGATGACAGCGCTCCAATTGTATTGATAATCCAGAGTTGCGCCGAACAAGGCGTGTCCTAACGCGCTCGCTACCGATGGGCTGGCCAGATACGAAACCGGTATCGAGACCAGCCAACTCAGACAACCCTGAAAGATACCCTCCATCACAAATATTCCGAGAATGATCGGTGACCTCGCGCCGATTGCCCGCAACACGCCGATCTCCTTTGTGCGTTCAATAACGCCGATTGAGAGAGCCCCCATCAGGGCAATCCCGCCTACAAGGGCGACGATAACAGAGAGCGCCAACAGCATCGAGGTCACGATACTGAATTGCCACTCGTTTGTGGTTCGCAAAGCGGCCTGGGTCTGGCTGTCAACCACTCTCATGCTGTGACTCTCGAACAAATCCTTAAGATTTTCAGTGACCTTGGAAGTGAACTCACCTTCGGTAGAAGTGGTGCGGATCAACAATTCACTGCCCTGGTCGTGTTTCTTGGATGTTTTGTACAGCGCTTCAGCAGGCGCGTACATCGTTTCCATGTTGAAGGTTCCAACGAAAACCGGTTCATAAGTTCCAACCACGAGCCATTCATCTTTGCCCATCTCGCCTAGGTTCAAAGTGACCGTATCGCCTACCTGAATATCGTTCTTCTGGGAGGTATCGCGGGAAATCACGATCGCGGAGCCATCGCCAGGAGCCAGCCAGCGGCCAGAAACGATCAATGGCTTGAAAAAATCGCTGCCTTCAGCGATGCCTTTGATGTTCGCGCCGATACCAGCTTCCTTGACCAATTGGCCTTCGACGTACATATTTGCGCCCTGGATCAAACGCAATTCAACCTGTTCCACTCCGGGAACGGATTGGGCAAAGATCCTGACACGGTCTGCTCTCTGATTCCTGTCGAAGTAGAGCGTGCTCTCATAATCCTGACGACGGAAAAAATTATCCAGTGTCAAGATGATCGAGGAGTTGAGGCTCATGATCATCAGGAAAGAACTGCCCGCAGCCACCAATACCAGTTGAGTCATCAGCAAGCGACCTTTGTGGCGGAACATGTTTCCAAGCGATTGTGCATAATAAGATGGTAACCAGCGTTGTCCGATTTTTTCTACCAGACGATCGAGCCAGCTAGAACGATAGTCACTGCCCAATCCATAACTGGCAATCGCCTCGCGGACGGTAAGCCCTGCTCCTTTTAAGATGGGAGGTAAGCCGGCTAACAGCGGAGCTGCCAGAGCCGACAAAGCCTGAAATGTAACTGCCCGGTTCGAGTATTGGAACTGGTCGAAATCAATATTGAACAAGTTTAATAAAGACTTGCTCAGAAAAAAAGCTGTGATTGCCCCTAAGGGCAGGGCGATCAAGAATGCCAACGCACCATAAATTAAAGTGCTGAACAAATAAATACTAAAAATGGTACGAGTCTTGCCGCCAATCGCTTTCAAGATGCCAATCTGATCTGTTTGCTGGGTGATCAGGTTAGAAAGCGTGTTATAGACCAGGATGGCGCTCATGATGACACAAATCACAGCCAGAAGTTCCTGAACCTGTGTGATACCGTCGAAAAATGTCCGACCCCAATGTTTGTCAGGATCTTCGTATACAAAGCCCGAAATACGAATATCCTGCTTTGATAGCTTTTCTTTGATTGCGGTGGCAACTTCTTTGGAGTGGTCAGAACTGTATGGAGTAACGCGCACGTAGAATGAACTGAACTTGCCCACAGGTATACCCAGGCGTTCCATCCCGGCACTATCCATGAAATAGAACGCCAGGTCCTGGAATTGTGGGGGTGGGACGAAAGGATGGCGAATCAATCCAGTAACGGGGATAACTCGTTCTTTTTCATCGATCTTAAAAATAACGCTATCGCCGATGCCTATCTTCAAAAATTGAGCTGCCATCCGTTCAATGCTGATTTCATTTTTGCCTTTTGGCCAGTGGCCATCCCGTAATTGAACCAGTTCGTATTTTTGTGCATCGTAATTATCGCGCATCTGGATCACGCCCTGACGCCACTCATCCTGAGGGTGCAATTTATACTGCACGCTGACTGAGTTGTAGGGTTCCACATCTTCCACCCCGGGAATCTCTCTCAGGTTCAAGATGATATTCCGGTCGACAGCCTCGCTGAGAGCCACATTGATATGAGTCGGCAGTACAGCGTGGTGGGAATTGTCCATGTTTGCCAACAACATGTCACTCATCCCAAAGATGGCGCCCACAGCGAATACCCCTGCGGCAATACTCAGGATGGCCAGCAGGGTGCGGGTCTTGTTATGCCACAGGTCAAACCAGATTTTGTGCCAGATGACACCCATCGTCCACTCCTAGAGGCGCCCTAAGAGAGCGTCCTCCGCTTCTCGATGTTTTCCTGCTCGTGTTTATCGGCAGCCTGATGCAGGGCCTCTCGCGTCGGCTCGGATTCTTGCAACAGAGCGCTCAGGGTTTCGTAATCCATAGCCAGCACCTCCACAGGATTGTTCTCCGAGGCCCGGACCGAGGCCCGGCTGGTCTCGCCATGAAAGAATGCGATCTCGCCAAAGTATTTGCCTGGACCTAATTGTAGAAATATCACATCAGACTGGTTGGGGCGTGGTAACACGATTTCCACGATTCCCTTCGACACGATATAAAACTTATCGTTGTCCTTGCCCTCTGTCAGGATCATCGCTCCCGGTTCGTACTGGCGTGCGGTTACTTTATGCGTGGCTGCCAGGAGCTGTTCATGGGTCATTGTCGGAAATGCCTTAGCGACGAATTCGTTGACAATTTCGCCATCGGTGATCAAGGCTGTCCGATGCGCAAGCTGAGCCAGGCTGCTATCATGGGTGACGATGATAATAGTTTTGCCTTGCTCTACAAGTGTGTTAAACAGAGCAAAAACTTTTGCGGCAGTCTTCGAGTCCAGGTTCCCGGTGGGTTCATCGGCGATGATGATGGGCGGGTCATTGGCGAGGGCGCGCGCCATGGCCGCGCGTTGTTGTTGACCACCAGAGACCATACTGGGCAACTTGTGCATCTGTTCCGTCAGATCGACGATTTCCAGCAAATGTTCAGCACGGTCTCGCCTCTCTCGTGCTTTGTACTTTCCCGCCAGATCCATTGGCAGGATTACATTTTGCAATAGACTAAGCGAGGGCAGCAACTGGAAAAATTGAAAAATAATCCCCAGACTGTCGCCGCGCCATCCCGCTAACTGGTTTTCATCCAGTTTATGGACGGCAGTTCCGTTTACCAAGACTTCCCCCGTAGTGGGTCGGTCGATGCCAGTGACCATATTCAACAGCGTGGATTTTCCACTGCCAGATTTGCCGATCACACTGACGAACTCACCTGCATTGATCTGCAGATTTATGCCCCGAAGCGCCCGGAATTCGCCTGCTGCCGATAAGTAGGATTTTTGTACTTCTCGTAGTTCGATGATTGGCTGCTGGATATTGCCATCCTTTATCATGCCAACGTTGGGCTTGGCAAAAGGAAAGTGAATCATAAGTACCTGCCTGTACCCTGCTACGTTTCAGGGTAGCAGGGCAATGGAAGAAAGTTGAGATTTATTCACTGAACTTTACAACCGCGGTCATACCCCAGCGCATGTTGTGCAACGACTCGGTCAACTCGACGGTAACCTCGTAGACCACATCACCTTGCTGTTCGGCATAATTCTGACTGATGGACTTGACTTTGCCTTGAAGTTCCTCGTCTGGGATGGCATCCAAAGTGATGGTGACATTCTGTCCCTCTTCGATTTTTACGACGTCCAATTCGGTCAGGTCAGTGGTCTTGACGATCCAGCCGGAAAAATCCGCTACGCTGATAGCTACCTGTCCAGGAGTAACGGTTTCGCCGCTCTTGACCTTCAAGCCTGCTACCGTTCCATCGAAAGGTGCATGCAGTTCTACATCTTCAAGTGCGGCGCGAGCGGCAGCCAAATTGGCGCGGGCGGCCTCAAATTGCGCTTCGGCCAGAGCTTTCTCATCGCCATCGCTTCCACTGGACAGCATGTCATATTCTTTTTGGGCCTGGGCTAGATCAGCGTTAGCGCTCTCAAGAGTGGCTTCCAGGGTAGTCCACTGGATGGCACGGTTGTATTCTGCCCAGGCATTGTCCAGGCGATTCTTGTAGATCTTGGCCGTGCTTCGATAGACCTGGTCTTTATTTGGATTTTCCTGTGCAAGTTGACGTGCGAGTCGCTCTTCTAGATATCTGTAAGGCTCGAAATTGACGCGCGCTTCTTCCAGGTTTGCTGCAGTGTAGATCAAAGCTTCTATTTTTCCCATCTCCCTCAGATTGGAGGGGACAGTGAAATTGTCCATATCATACTGTGCAGCGCGTACGGCTTCATTGGCTTCGGCCAATTTGCCCAACGCTGCGGCTTCGGCGCTATCAAAAATTTGTTGAGCCTGTAGAAAAGCTTCTTCGGCATTGGCGACTTCGGCCAGTTTGGCTTCGCTATTTTCCAGACGCGCGATAACCTGTCCCTCTGTCACCTGCTCCCCTTCTTCGACGAGCACTTCACTGACAGTGCCATTGGCATTGAAGGCAATGTCCACGTAGCGGATTGGCTCAAGCCGGCCCTCAGCAATAATTGTGCTGTCAGCCACAACTGTTGGGATGGGCGTACTTTCGGCAGCGGCTTCAGCGCCACCACCGCAGGCGCTCAGCAAAACCCCTGAAATGACAATCAATGATATAACGAACAAGCGCTTCATGTACATTCTCCTTTTTAACAGATGGTTACAAAGTTATATACGCAATAGGCTTATAAAAGTTTAATCTTTATTAAACAATTTGCCACTGTCTCCAGGAATAGGATTATCCTGTCCACTTGGCCAGTCTTTATGCATTGTTTCAGGATTGGGCTGAAATTTAGATTGTGAAACAGGGGGATGGTCTTCGGGGATGGTAAGTTGTTTTTAAATCGGGAGCAGCACTTCGGTCGTCTCGATCGTTTCAGCTTTTAGCTTTCCAGCGGAGAGTTCACTCAAGTCTGCTTGAAATTTGTCCATGTTTTCGACAGGAATATGTGATGTCATGGTGATGTCGGCGGCGAAGGACTCGTCCAATACCTTCCCTTGATATGTTTCCACCAGAATGCGGACGCGTTCCAACAGATTGTAGGGAAGCGCCAGCATCGCCACGTGGACCTTCTGCCTGCGTGCCCTTCGAACGGCATTCACCACCATTTGAGTTGATTCCGTGTACGCTTTGACTAAGCCACCCTTGCCTAGCAGTGTTCCGCCAAAATAGCGTGTGATCACCACAGCCACATCGCCCAGCCCGCTGCCATGTAACACGGCCAGCGCCGGACGGCCTGCCGTGCCTGATGGCTCGCCATCGTCGGAGCAATAATCGCTGAGGGTGTTGCCACCGCCGAGGATGTAGGCCGGTACGTTATGGCTGGCTTTTGCGAATTCTTCACGGATGCGTTCGATGAATTCACGCGCTTCATCCGTGTTGGCCACCGGGGCCAGGGTGGCGATGAAACGCGAGTTGACCACCACCTGTTCGCGGCGGATCTCTTCGGCAGGGATAAGGTAGGGTACAGTCATTGCGGACTAATCATCTAGCATATGACTGGACTCTTCATGCATCCAATATCGTCCATCTTTGGAGAGTAGGGCATTGGCCTCGACAGGGCCCCAGCTCCCGGGTTCGTATTCAGCCAGGGGTGGAGTCCGATGCGTTTCCCAGGCCTGGAGAATGGGATCGATCAGGGACCAGGCCATCTCCACTTCGTCTGCACGAGTGAATAGGGAGGCGTCCCCTTGCAGAGCATCCAGCAGCAAGCGCTCGTAGGATTCAGGAATAGCGGTCGGCCCAAACGATTCCGCATAATGAAATTCCATATCTACGGACCGCGTTTCTGCAACGGTGTCCGGAGCTTTGGCCTCGAAGCGCAGATGCACGCCCTCGTCAGGTTGCAAGTAGAGCACCAGCATATTGGGGGTCATTCTCTGGCCGGGCTGCATCGGGAACATGGCCAGTGGTGGTTCTTTGAAGCGGATGATAATCTGGGTTTGCTTTTCGGCCATGCTCTTTCCGGAGCGCAGATAAAACGGGACTCCCTGCCAGCGCCAGTTATTGATGAAAAGCCGTAAGGCAGCATAGGTTGGCGTGGTCGAGGCTTTGTTGACATCTAATTCATCGCGATAACCGCGATACTGTGCCCGGACCGTGTTGTACTCCACCCTGTCACCATTGATAGGTTGGATGGCGCTCAGCACCTTGACTTTTTCGTTACGCAGCGCATTGGCATTGAAGGAGGCAGGTGGTTCCATTGCGACCAGGGTCACCAGTTGCAACAGGTGATTCTGAAACATGTCACGCAACACGCCCACCCCGTCATAATAACCGCCGCGATGACCGACGCCGACTTCTTCTGCCACCGTGATCTGAACCGAGTCGATGTAATTGCGGTTCCAGATTGGTTCGAAGATGGTGTTGGCAAAGCGTGTGAACAGGATGTTCTGCACAGTTTCTTTGCCCAGGTAATGATCGATGCGATAGATCTGATTCTCGTTGAAAGCCTGGTGAACCTGGTGGTTGAGTTCTTTGGCAGTTTCCAGATCCGTACCGAAAGGTTTTTCCACAACCACACGTCGCCAGCCATCCTCTTCCTTGATTTGGTGGGTAGAGTCTAGGTTAGCGATGATGTCCGGGAAGATACTGGGTGGAATTGCCATGTAATACAAGCGGTTTGCGGTGCCATTCTCAAGTGAGTCCAGTTTGGATGCTAACCTCTCGAAATCTGGTGCCTCGCTGTATTTACCTCGCTGATAGTGCAAATGTGGGGAGAACTGGGTCCACTCTTTTTCTGTAAAGTCGTAGCTGGCATACTCATCCAGCCCCTGACGCAAGTGCATGCGGAATTGCTCGTCTGTGAAAGGCGTCCAGCCGAAACCAATGATATTGAATTTTTCAGGCATTCTCTGTTTGCAGAACAGGCTGAAAAATGAGGGGATCAGCTTACGTTGGGTCAGATCGCCTGAGGCGCCGAAAATCACAATGGAAGTTATGTCGTTATTATTATTCATAAATTTCTTCCTGCTGCTTCATCCACTAGCCAGATAAGTTCTCCAGTGGTCGGCTGGATACGTTGGGCTGGGAGTCGTTCCGGCATGGATTCTTTGCTCAAAACCAGGCTCAGGGTTTCGGCCTTATCCTCACCTGTGATAAGGAACATTACTTTTCGGGCGCTATTGATGACTGGTGGTGTCAAGGTGACTCTTTCAGCCGGGCGGCCTTCATAATCCGCGGTGACAGCCAGGGTCGGGGAATTGACGCCAACTTTCGAGCCGGGGAATAACGATGCCGTGTGCCCGTCAGCACCCATACCTAGCATAACCAGATCAAAGCGCGGCCACTCAAGTTCGGAATCAGCAAACACTTTTAAGGTCTGCGCGTAAGCATTGGCAGCCTCATATGGGATCAATTCGCCCTTAACACGGTGGATGTTTTCACGCGGGATGGGAACATGACTCAAAAAAGTCTCATCTGCTTGATGATAATTGCTGCCCTCATCATCCGGCGGAACACAGCGCTCATCGCCCCAGAAAACGAAAGTGTTTTGCCAATCAATCTGATTACGATAAGGCTCGCTCGCCAAAGTGCGATATAAACCAGCGGGCGTGTTTCCTCCTGACAACGCCACCAGAAATTGCCCGCGCGCTTCGATAGCATCTATTCCCGCTCGGACAAAGATCTCAGCGGCTGCCATGCTCAGTTCTTCATACTCTTTGAAGATGCGAAGTTCCATGTTTGTACCTTCAGGGTTTCGTTAATACGGTATTCACGCTTGCCAGGTCAGATGAGATTGTAACAGCCGTTTTGCGGAAGTTGTGATCGTGTTTAGGGTTTGCACAGGCGTATCTGCATCTGACAGACCGATCAAATCCCCAAATGAAACGCGAGGCACCAATCCAAAAAGTTCCTTCCCGGCCAGGGTTTGACGCATCATCTGGAGCATGAAAGCCAACCGCTGACGATCGGGACGTTGTCTGCGCAGCCAGGTAAAGGGATGTCGGAAAGCTGCCCGAGCAATGACACCGCTGACAATCGTGACCAGCACCCGGGTCTGCGGGACGCGTTTTAGAAAGATCTCCAGGCTGCGAGACCACAGCCCGAATTCTGCGTCCGCGTGCGGCATGATATCCGGATCCGGTTCGATACCGCCCCGTGCAAAGATGAGCAATGCCCCGCCCTTCTCCAGATGCCGGATGCATTCGCGAATAACCTGCATGCGGCCATAGGTATTTCCCAGATTTGGCGCGTAAATGGCATAACGGCTAACGTGCGGTAGGTGTTCGAAGAAGGGTATGTCGCCGATGATGATCTTGTAATCAGGCCGCTCGATGTTTGCCGAGATGACCAGCGAATCATAAGCTGCCGGGTGGTTGGCAGCGATCACCAGCGGTCCATCAAAGGGGATGTTTTCCACGCCGCGAGCTGCAAAGCTTTTGACAAAATGTGGCAGTACCCAGCGCGCTCCGGCAGCCACACCTTGCTCATCAACCACGTGGTCCAGTCCTACCCCTAACTCGGCAAAACGCCCGGAAGCTTTTTCAAATAGCGGCCGAATGGCTTTTCCCAACCCGCCTTTCTGCGAGAGACCAATGGCTTTGGTCAATTCGTAGATCAGGGTTTCTTTTAAGATGAGTATCTCAGTGGAAATTTCTGGCATCGTAATCCTTTCACTGATATGTTTATTGTATAGCAAAATGGATAGAAAGCGGTTAAGAAAGATTAATTGTGGAGGTTAGACTCGCCAATTGGTAAAATACTCCTATGCCAACTCTCGACCTCGACAAACTTAAAACGCATCGCGCACGGACCTTCAACCTGCCTCCGCACAAGGCGCTGACTTCACCCTCCCAGGCTCTGGACTTCGTGAACGAACGTGGCTTTATCTGTTTCTGGCCGATCAAAGGCATCGACTTTCCCAGCCTGTGGACCGCTGTGGCTGGCGACCGACCGGTACCAAACCAGCATGACGACCCCGGTCATGTGACCTGGGGTTGGAAAGACAACGCGCTCGACAAACGCATCTGGTATTACGCCAAGGTGCTGCGCCGCAAAGCGACTATCATCTCGCTGGAGGTAGCACCGTACTTTTATGCACTGACCGAGAACTACGGCGATTACAAGGAAGATTACCTGATTCCCTACGAAGATGGACGCTTACCACAAGGCGCCAAGCAGGTCTATGAAGCTATCCTTGATAATGGCCCCTTGCACACAATCGACTTACGCCGCATGGCGCGCATGAGCAATGCCAAAGACTCGGAGTTCAACAAGGCGCTCGAAATCCTGCAAGCGGACTTCAAAATCCTACCGATTGGAGTAGCACAGGCAGGGGCATGGAAATATGCATTTATCTATGAGATTACCGCGCGTTACTGGCCAGACTTGCCGGAACAGGCTCGTTATATTGACGAAGCCGAAGCGCGTGAGAAGTTGTTGACGTTGTATTTTAGATCCGTGGGAACGGCACAAATGAAAGATGTTAATAAGCTCTTTCGCTGGGGGAATAAGATCACAGAGCGGGCCGTGAAAAGGTTGATCGAACAGGAACAGATTGTAGCAGGGTTGACGCGGGATGGATGGAAAGGGGAGTGGATAACCCTTTCTGAGTTAGTGCACAACTAACAGATTAGTTTTCCAACGGATTGTCTATCCCTGGCATGTTCGGCTTGTGTTTGGTGGTGGCAACTTGCTGATCCATCCGGAGGAACCTGGTGTGTTTTATTCCTTAGCGGGTTCAATACCCCGCCGCTTGCGGCGTGATACGATTACTACATGAGTCGAGTGATTCGAAAAAGTCATAATGTGTCCATATTGCTCTAACATTTTGTT
>JASFRG010000009.1:0-51663 GCA_050115035.1 Anaerolineales bacterium
TCACTACCCGACCAGTGGTTCGTCACCAACGCCATCTTCGATGCATACGGTTTATCCAATGTGGTGTCATCGATCACCAGAACACTAACCTTTTTCTCGATCAATGGCTCAACTTCCTGCCACAGCATTTTGCTATCTGGTGGCAATCGCTTCAGCAGTCGCGTGTAGGCGTCATGCGCTGGCGGTTCATCGTCTGCCGGGTGTGTTCGCGAAGCTTCAACACTGCTAAACACATTTTGTGCCGCTATCAGAAAATTGATGTAATCCATTTCGTCGCATTTTGGTGGGTTCATGCTTTCAGTTTAGCATGCTCTCCTTCAACTGCGTAACTTCTAACTATTTAAGTATCATTTTCACAAACGGGAACTGTATCCAGATTTTCGTTGGCGTTCACACGTAAGCCAAGATAAGGCGAAGGATCGAGCGTATTTTTGATCTCCAATTCATTACGGAAGCCGCCCTGGCCATCGTCCCTGACGATCGAAAAATGTAGATGAATGCCGGTCGGGTTGTTCGGATCGCCCGAATAGTTGCCCTGGTATCCCAGGAATGTACCTGCCTCAACAGGCATTTCATATGTGCCGGGTGGAAACTCGTCGGAGATGTAAGAGACTCCGTCTTTAGTAGCCATATGAGTGTAGTATGTCCAGATTTGGCGACCAGGTTCCAGCGGATCGGAAGGGATGCGCACGATGACAGACGATTTCCAGTCTGGCAGGCGCGTTAGGTAACCGGGATATGCTACGATAACAGGGGTGACACCGACACTGTCCGCACCGAAAATGTCCAGGCCCTGGTGGCGATGACCGGGGCGAAAGGAGTCGTCCCACAGGAAGCCGATCATGCCATCGGTCGGGAAGATGAATGGAGCATCGCCGCAGCGCGATCCAGCCGTCAGCTTCCATTCCGGGTGCGCTGATGGATTGCTTCTCCATGCACGAAACAGGAACAGTCTCTCACTGGAAGGTCGATAGATGCGGTATAGATAGTAGCCACCTACAACAGCGACTACCAGAAGGATCGAGAAGAACAATCGTTTTGACATGGGTGAAGATTATACACAGGTCGGTTGAAAATTGCGTATTCCTTCTCGTAAAGAAGCGCAATTTTCAACCGTGGGCATTACATACCTGGTTCAAGAAAAGTGAGAAAAAGCTTGAATCGTTCAAAAAAAAGGTGTAAGATGAAAGTGTCATATTATTGGTACGCTCGGTTGCCTTAGAGGCACGAAATGTATTTTCCCGAAAAGGCTAACCCATCGTGAGGTGGGGGCGCAAAGTCATGGATCTGTCCGCACACAGACTACAATAAAGCTACGATCACAGACCGCCAGACTGCCGAAGGTTTTTATTTCGGCAGTTTTTTTGTTTAGAGAAAGGAGGTGAACAGAACAAGAAGGAACAATCTGGAAATACATTGTTTAGAATCAATGTTCAAATTTGAGGAGAAAAAAATGAGTAAAAAATTTATTGCTGTAATTGGAATTGTGGCACTGTTAGCAGCTATTTTACCTGCTGCAGTTGCCGCAGATGGACCTGTGGGGCCACCGGCTGAATTCCCGCGCAACGCTATGGCTCCGGCGGGCCCAGATCCAATGGACCTAAGTGTCGAAATGCTGGGCGAAGACGAGATTGCGATACGCAAGTACGCTGCTCAAGTGGGATCGGCGGTTGCCAGTAATGTCTCGCCATCTGGCCTGCCAGCAACTGTCGGGGACGAGATTACTGTTACCGTCTCAGACAACGGTCTGGGTGTGGATTATGATGAGACCTTCGTAGTGGTTTTGGATGGCACTCACGGGATTATCCTTATTACAAAGGATGCTTATGATAGTTTCGATGGAACCTACTATCATTTTGCCAATCCCAACGGTGACGATAGCACACCTTTCCTGAGAACTGAAGACCTGCTTACACCAGGACAACTCTCCTACTTACTGGATGAGTTCGACAACAATATCTATCCTACGGATACCTCTATCTTTGGAGAACCACTGGCCCGTGGAGCCGAAGGTCAAAAAACCTGGATCTTGATCTTCAATATCCGCGATGAAGCATACTATGATCCCGGCGTAACCAGCTACATTGCTGGCTACTTCTCAGCCAGCGAGAGCACTGAGAACAACAAGAACATTATGCACATCGACACGTACGATTGGGCCAATCGCACCGGACCCGATGCGGCAAGCCCCTATCTGTATGAAGGTGTTTTTGCCCATGAGTTCGAGCATTTGATCCATTTCGACGTCGACCCCGATGAGCCATCCTGGGTAGATGAGGGCTTGGCTGATTTGGCTGGATTCCTGTGCGGATATGCTCATCCGGGAAGCCACCTTGCGTATTATATGGTTTACCATCCGGTTACGGCGTTAACTTTCTGGGGCAGTGGACTGGAAGATTATGGTGCAAGTTACCTCTTCCAACTCTATCTATATGAAAAATTTGGTGGCGCGCCCTTTGTTTCTGCCTTGGTGCAGGAGCAAGCCAATGGCATTGAAGGTATAGAAAAAACTCTGGCAGCTTTTGGTTATTCCGAAACTTTCGATGAGATTTTCGATAACTGGACGATTGCCAATTACATCGATGACACAAATAAGTCCGGTGGAAAATATGGTTACGAAAATCTGGAGATCGGTTCAGCATCCACCTGGGGTTACACCATTCCATATTCCCTGGAAAACTTCTGGTGGGGTTCGCCTGCTGATGCGCCGTTTGAAATATCATCGGTTTATTATGGCGACCCTCAACCTTATACAGCCCAGTACTACAGTTTCATGAACAAGAAGGCTGCAAAGCTGACCCTTGATGGTGATGACTTCGCTGGTACTCTCCCCTATAGCGGTGACTATGAATGGTACTCGGGCGCAGAAGCCTGGGCCTGGCGCAGTTTCTACCAGTCGTTTGATATTCCGACTGGCGGTGCTACCCTCAACTTCATGACCTTCTTTGACATCGAAGAAGATTGGGATTACGGCTATGTAGAAGTTTACGATCAGACTGACGATGAATGGTATACCCTGGATGCAGCAGGTACGGTAGATAATGTTGCCCACCCACAGGATAATCCGAATGTGCCAGCCGGTCGCGAACCGAGTGATTATGAAGCTGCCGGACGCTGGCACGCCTTTACTGGCTTCAGCGGTGGATGGATCCCGGTTTCAATGGATTTATCACCGTTCGCTGACCATACGATCGACCTGTACTTCCGCACCTGGCAGGATGGAGCTTTTACCCTGCAAATGATGTACGTCGATGACATCTCAATTCCAGAGCTTGATTTCTCGGACGATGTTGAGTCGGGTGAAGACGGCTGGACAGCAGACGGATGGAATATAAGCACTGGCAAGTTTGAAAATGGTTTTGGAGCAGTTACCATCGATACGAAATGGGTACCGACAGCACGCTATCCTGAACCAGCCACCAACAGCGCTATGCCTCTTCATAGTGCCAGTTTCCTAACTGTTGACTCTGAGACACAATATGGAATGGATAAGGTTTCAGCGACGACTTTATCATCAGGACGAGTGAAAGTGGCGATTATCGCGAACCACGCCGATCATATCCTTACTTCAGGGTATTTGTTCGATGTGAAGTAGCCATTCCGGCTAACATATGAAAGGGAGACGGCCAACTTGGCCGTCTCCCTTTTTGTTCCCTCGTTTTTGAATGAAGTAAATCATAAGAACTCCTAAATAATTCCAAAGGAAAACAAATCTCTTTTAGGATATAGTAAAATTACTTATATTGTGTACCATACTAAAATTGGTTTAAAAAACAAGCGTAACCATTTATACTTTATACCGTCTTGTATAAAACACCTTCTTAATTGAAGGGTAACTTTAGAAGTTAAGCGCCCAAGCCTTTAGTGGAGATAGCCAAGTGAATACATTGCTGTACGAACCCCGAAAAGGCTAACCCATCGTGAGGTGGTGGCGCAAAGTCATGGACCCCGCTGGGCGGGGCCGCCAGACTGCCGAAGGTTTTCTTGCCTCGGCAGTTTTTGTTTTTTAGAAGGAGGTGGCACAAAGAATTTCCTGCGTAAATTTCCCTTTTCCGCACTATTTAAATAATCAGAGGAGAAAAAAATAACATGAACAAAAAAGTAGTTCGTCTCTTGACGCTGTTTGCTGTTTTGGTATTGACCTTGTCAATGGTCATGTCCACGGCTGCACAACCAGCGTTGAAAGAGGGGGGTATTCCAGCATATGAAGTAAAAGAAAGCCCGAACGGGATTTATATCGTTCAACTGATCGATAACCCGGTCGTTGCCTATGAAGGCGACATTAAGGGACTCAAGGCAACCAAGCCTAAAGCAGGAAAGAAGATCGATCCGAACAGCTCAGCAGTGGTCAAATATGTTGACTACCTGGATTCCAAACATAATGAAGCTTTGAACAAAGTTGGTGGTGGTCAGAAGGTTTATGACTTTCGCTATAGCTACAATGGTTTTGCTGCGAAGTTGAGTTTTGACCAGGCAAAACAGTTGGCCTTTATGGATGGTGTCGTGGCTGTATATGCGGATGAAGAGTACACGATGGATACATCCACTACACCGGATTTCCTGGGCCTGACTGTGGAAGGTGGTCTGTGGGATAAGGGTTTCACTGGGGAAGATGTCATCATCGGTATAGTGGACAGCGGTATCTGGCCCGAAGCGGGGAGCTTCAGTGACCGCACCGGTACCAATGGCAACGGAACCAAAGACGGCAAGCTGGATTACCAACAAATCCCTGGTTGGCATGGAAAGTGTACGCCTGGTGAGGAATTCAACGCCTCGATGTGTAATCAGAAGTTGATCGGCGCTCAGTACTTCAACGCCGGTTATGGCGGCAATGCTGGGATTGATACTGATCGTCCCTGGGAGTTCAATTCGCCCCGCGATTACAATGGTCATGGTACGCATACTGCCAGTACTGCTGGTGGTAACAATGGTGTTCCTGCCGAAGCTAGCGGTGTGGATTTAGGTACCATCAGTGGTATGGCTCCGCGCGCTCGTATCGCCATGTATAAGGCTTTATGGTCGAATGAAGATGGCTCACAATCCAGCGGGTTTACTGTTGACCTTGTTGCTGCTATCGACCAGGCTGTTGCCGACGGTGTGGATGTGATCAACTACTCCATCAGTGGCTCAACCACCAGTATGAATACATCTGTTGGGATTTCTTTCCTCTACGCGGCAGATGCAGGTGTGTTTGTTGCTGCTTCGGCTGGTAATGACGGCCCAGGTGCCTCCACTGTTGCTCATAACAATCCCTGGCTGACCACAGTAGCAGCCGGTACACATGATCGATATTATGCTGGTACTGTGACCTTGGGAGATGGAAGTGTATATAACGGTGCTTCGATCGATTCCCGTGGCGCTGGCCCTGCCGACCTGATATACGCTGGAGATGCAGGTGATCCACTGTGCGCCATAGGTTCCCTGGATCCAGCCCTGGTTGCTGGAAAGATCGTTGTCTGTGATCGTGGTACTTATGCTCGTGTGGATAAGAGTTATGCTGTTATGGAAGCAGGCGGCATTGGTATGGTTCATGCCAATACTTCCGCTTCACAATCCATCAATGCTGACTTGCATTACGTACCGACAGTTCATGTGGATAATGTCGCTGGTGATGCCATTCGCGCCTATGCACAAACTGACGGCGCGACAGCAACCCTGACTGGTGGTGTCTTTGAACAAGCCGAGGCTCCTGAAGTAGCTGCTTTCTCATCCCGTGGCCCGGCTCTGGCTGGTGCTGGCGATCTCCTGAAACCCGACATCATGGCGCCTGGTGTGGATATTTTGGCTGCCGTTGCTCCTCCTGGAAACAATGGCCGCAACTTTGACTTCTACAGCGGCACATCCATGTCAAGCCCGCACATCGCAGGCATCGCCGCTCTGATGATGCAGGCGCATCCCGACTGGTCGCCGATGATGATCAAGTCGGCATTGATGACCACGACCAGTACTACGACTAATGAGGGTAACCCCATTCCAGGCGGTTACTTCGATTATGGCGCCGGACAGGTTGTGCCCAACAGCGCATATGATCCCGGCCTGGTCTACAACTCTGGATGGAACAACTGGCTGGCTTTCCTGTGCGAAACATCAAATGCTGTCAGCGCTGGAACATGCAATGCACTGGCAAGCCTAGGTTACTCGCTTGACCCGAGCGACTTGAACTACCCGTCTATTTCTATTGGCGCGTTGCCTGGTTCCCAAACTGTCACACGAAGAGTTACCAACGTTGGTCCGGCTGGCACTTATGATGTGTCTGTCGATGCTCCTCCAGGAATTGACGTTACTGTTGACCCCTCCACACTAGCGCTTGGCAAGGGCCAATCGAAGAGCTACACTGTAACCTTCACAGGAAATGCTGACGTTGTTGCCAACTCCTGGACCTTCGGTTCACTGACCTGGAGCGATGGTGTGCACAATGTCACCAGCCCGATCTCGCTCTATCCGGTGGCGATTGCTGTTCCAGCTGAGCTTCATGGTGCAGGCACGGATGGTTCACTAAGCTTTGACGTGACCTTTGGCTACACAGGTGATTACACCGCCGCTCCGCATGGATTGGTTGCAGCGGATATGCAGGCGGGCAACGTTCTGGATGATCCCGCTGATGACATCGATGCTGCCCTGGCCACATGTGAGTTGGATACTTTCCCCTATAATTGTGTTGGCATCACTTGGCACCAGTTTACTGTACCGGCCGATACAGCCTACGCCCGCTTCTCGTTGTTTGATGCCTATACAGATGGTAACGATGACTTGGATCTTTATGTCTGGGGTCCAAATGCCTACTTTGGAGGTAGCGGTTCTGGTACCTCGGCAGAGGAAGTGAGTGGTTTCTTCCCCGAGCCTGGAGTATACGAAATAGCTGTCCACGGTTGGGGCACGGATGGGCCAGATGCCAATTACACATTGTTCAGTTGGGCTGTTCCGGCCGCAGCAGGTAGCAGCAACATGACCCTCACCGCTCCCACCTCTGCCACGCTTGGGGCAACCGAGACTATCACTGTAGATTGGTTCGGGCTTGATGCTGGCACCAAGTATTTGGGTGCTGTCTCGCACAGCGATGCTGGTGGAATCCTTGACCTGACGCTCATTGCGGTTGATACAGATTAACGTATATTGTTAGTCTTACTGCACTGAGTAAGAAAAAAAACGGGCTGGCAGAATTTTGCCAGCCCGTTTTAGAATCTTGTCATCAAATACTATTGATCTAGCGGAGTACCTTCAACCGGGGGCATCGGATTTTCACAATAAATCACTTCGGTACCTCTGCTTGCATGGTATTCATACACCATGTTGTTCACTTCTAACAGAATGAGGTAGCCTGGTGTCAGCACCTCGGCATACACCATCCCGGGCTGTGGACAGCCCAGGCTGGCATTTGACCAAACGACCTCTTCCGCCTTTGTCAGACTGATTTCTGTCAATTCGATGGATAATCGTTGGGACAGTTCTTCCTTGGCTTTATCGATCAGGCCTTGCAGGCCAGAAGGTATGGGTACTTGAGTCATTTGGATATTGTCATCTTTCTGCTCGTAGGTCGATGGAACAAAAGTCAAAGAACCAGCTTCAACGCTTGGAAAAGATGCGAGTGGCGTTGGATAGTCAGGTTCTACCCGGTTGATGGTGGTGCAGGCTGAAATTGTGAGAAGCAGCAAAAAGGGGGAAAGGATCCGGCATTTCATGTACATTTTTACAGACGGTTAATTGATGATCGGAAACGCAATCAAAATCAGGTGGTCTCCCTTTATGGTGTAGTTGGATGAATTACGCAATGAATTTACCGCAATACCCTTTCGGGCACCTAGCACGCTACCCTTGCACCGCCGCAAAGGCAGGTGAGAGCGCAAAGAAAAACTGTATTTAACCTTCACGGGCTTCGCGCTCTTTCCCGAAGGATACCGGGACGGTGTGCGGTTCAAGAATGCCCACACCAAAGGGGGAGACTATCCAAAATCACAATCTTCAGCTAATGCATTAATTGTCTGTACACCGCTTCCATCTCCGAAGACGGAGGCAGGTCCAGTTCGTGATCCATCATTTCGGTATAGGCATCGTACAGACGAACAGCCCCCACCCTGTCGTTCAATTGCAAAAACATTTTCATTGCCAGCACATAGGCGGCTTCAAAAGTTGGATCATGATCGATCGCCTGCTGGTAAACGGCGAGCGCTTCCTGTACCTGATTTGTGCTTTTTAGCAGATCAGCAAGTGTTAGCAAGGCAGAGCGAAATTCCTGATTGATCCGCTCTCGTTCCATCTCGGCCCAGGTTGCATATATATCTTCCAGGAGATGTCCTTTAACCAGATTTACGGCTTTTTGCAACAATTCGATTTTCGTTTTTGGTTCCTTGGTTAAATCAACCTGATAAAGCAGGCCTTCGAACGCCTCAACATCATAATCATAGTCCATAGCACGATTGAAACTATAACGGTCATCCTTAAAAACAATCGTGTCACTCCCAACCGCCCTGCGCAGACGGTAGATATCGTTTTTGAAACGCATTTTTAATCGCGCCGGTTCTTCCACTTCCGGCCAGAAAATCGCCCCAATTTGCTCTTTGGTCATGGGCTTTTCTGTGGTCAGGAAATAAAAGAACAGTTCTCTGACTGATTGAGTTTGCCAATCTGAGATAGTCAATACTTTTTCTCCCACCTTTACCTGAGCACGTCCGAATCCCTGGATTGTGAGTTTGGCGCCAGGCACTTCCATCGTGCGGGCTAGTCTTCGTATCCGCCTTCGAATTTCGGGCATAGCTTTATGGACCTGCTCCGCTTTGTTCAGTAGATTTCGCAATGCGTGCCCGGATTTGGTATTGATGTTCAGGCCATTTAACCAGGTTCGAATTTGGTAAATAAAAATCAGTATAGAATGTTCATTTTGCTTGATACTGTTGAAAATATCCTTTATTTTTTGGAGCGCGGCTTCTTTGTCATCCTCCAGATTATAGGTCCCGGTTAACAACAACTGACTCTTTATGTACTCAACATTATGTCCGCCAGTTTCAAAGCGTGACTCGGCAGTAACCAATGCAGTTTTTGCCTTCTTTGTGTTTCCCTTGTGCAAATAATACTGCCCTCGCAGCAGGTGATACAGGCCATCTTCATATTGCGAATCCTGAGGGGAAATCATCTTACTGGCTTCATCGAGCAACCGATTTGCCTGACTGAGTTCAAACTGTTGAATAGCAAGCTTTGCCTGCGCCAGGATCAGATAATTGAGCAAAAAACGCTCTCTGATTTCCCCCGCAATTTCCCTGCCGTGCAGATAATACTGGTTTGCCAAGCTGAAATCTTCGACCTCAGCATACACATCTCCCAGGCTGATAGATAGCAGTGCTTCGATGCGAACATAGTAACCGCTCCTCTGTGCACACAGCAGACCCTCTTCCAGAGCCAGAACAGCCTTATCGTAATCCCCGTGCATATGATGTAAAACGCCGATATTGTTCAAAACATTTGCCTGCCAGGTTGGGTTGCCTTTCTGCCTCCAAATTTGCAGAGCTTCGTTGTTAAGGCGTATCGTTTCCACCTCTTTTCCAAGCGCGGCATAAGCCATCCCTGTTTCCATCATCAGGACGGGAATGTTGGCGGTGTCATCGATACGAGTATAGAATTCGAGAGCCCGCTCCAGTATATTGACAGCCTGACGGGATTGCCCCTGTCGATATAAGCTAAGGCCCTTCTGCCGCAAAGCATTGGCATGGATGGGCTGCATTTTGTCGCTGGCTTCGGTGAGTTGCAAGGCTTCATCCGCATCCTGAAGCGCCACTGAATAATCGCCAAGGAAGCGATATACGATTGCCCGCCGCACAAGCGTCAGTGCCAGGCTTTCGGTCTCGCCGGTTTTGCGGAAACTTTTTTCCGCCCGGTTGAGAAGTTCCAGCCCTTCTTGTGAATTGCCCTTCATGTACGCAATCGTCCCCCGAATGGACAATATCCCCGGCCTTCTTGTCAGGATCGAGGGAGGCAGATCATTGAGCCATGAATCCAGCGTAACCAGAGCATGTGACATTAGGTGCGGCGCAGCACGTTCGATCAAACCGGCGATGGCATCTATATCTCCCAGAAGTTTTCGAACATGGTAGGCTTTCTCCCATTCATTTAACTTCTCATAGGCTTGTGCCAGGTTCCTCAAAATCGGGGGGATTTCTTCAGGGTATTCTTTTTGAAGATGGTCCTGGAGGAAGTCGCGAAAAAGATGATGATATCGAACCCAGCCAAAGTCAATACCTACAGGCAGTGTAAACAAATTTTTCTGGATAACAAACTCTATCCACCGACGCCAGTTCTTCCGTTCCGGATACAAATCACTTAAAACGGCCTGGCATAATGTTATATCGAATTCTTCCATCAGGGAGCTGCGTAGAAGGAAGAATCGGATTTCCTCCGATTGCTGTTCAAGAACTTGCTGTCCCAGATAATCGAACAGACCGACACCCGCTACGCGCGCAACCCTCAGCCTGTCTGCCATTCCCTGAGCAATTCCCAGACTTGAGAGTTGTAACCCGGTGATCCAGCCCTCGGTTTCCTCGATCAATTCCCGGGCAGTGTCATCCGAAATAGGCATTTTGTAGTTCTGGGCGAATAATGCCTGGATTTCGTCGACGCGAAAAGCCAGTTCGGTCAAATCCAGGCCCCCGACAATATCCCGGGCTACCATCAAAGGCAATTCCGGCAATTTGGTCATCGCGCGTGATGAGATGATCAGGTGACAGTTCTCATCTGCAAGTTGCAAAAAACGACTGATGAAATTCTGAATGACGGGAACATCGCTGATCAAATGAAAATCGTCCAAAACCAGGACGAAGTGTTGAGGAATATGCGTATAAATTTCGTTAGAAAGCGTAGTAACTAACGGCTCTATGCCCTTATCAATAGATGTGAGTGTATCCAGCGCAGCTTTCGTTTGATTCCCGAAATCCGGAAAACGTTCTGCAATGGCTTCAATGAAATAAGCGACAAATCGTTGCGGATCCCTGTCCAGAGAATCGAGCGCCAGCCAGCAAAATGGCAGATCACTCTGGTGTCCCAGGTCGATTAACAATGATGTTTTCCCATAGCCGGCAGGAGCAGAAACCAGGATCAATTTTTTATCCATAAGTTCAAACATCATCTCTAAAAGACGTAGCCGTGACAATATTTCATCACGCCGCTTGGGCAGCACAACCTTGGTGTGACTGATAGGGATGTTGTTTGAATTTTTCATTGGTCGGTTAATTCTTACATAAAAATGTCAAAATTACAAAAGCCCATATGGGTGATATATGATTTGAGACCCGTTTTTATCTTTGGCGACGACATAGTTAATAGAACCCAATTATATTGGAGTAGTTAATGTTTGTCTCCAAATTAACAACCCCCAAAAAGACTGTGCAGATTGTTTTGTTCATTTTAGATCAGAACAATGCTTCTGAGATGTGGGAAACTGCGTTTCAGGAGAAAGGCTTCACAACAGTCCGTGAAGAGCCTGAGAATGCTCTCCAGACCTGTAGAGTTGTTGACCCGGTACTCTCTGTAGTGAACACTGACCTTACACATGATAAGTGCCTCTCATTCTGCTCTCAACTGCGATCTGTTACCTCTGGACTAATATTTTTGCTCGTTCCAGATTATGATGGCATTAAGTTGAAGGATATTTATGATATCGGTGTGGATGAGTGTCTGTTAAAACCTGTTAGCCCAGCGTTCCTGGTGATCAAAGCTGCATCATGGCTCTTGAGAAAACGCTGGCTTGGGCAGGATGCGTATTTGTCAAAAGTGTATACTCATATATAGAGTAAATGAAATAAGGGCATTCAAAAAAATACCAAAACGATGTTCTCCTGAAAAAATCTCCCGCTCGTATCAGCGGGAGATTTTGGCCTTACGGAACACTGAGAGGGGATATGCGTCCAGCTAATAAATCCGCCAGCACCTGTTCGGCTTCAGCCTGTTTGGCCGGGCTGAGCAGGCTTTCATCCACGTCTGTCAGCGTTAGAGGGGATTGGATTGCCTGCCCACCCTGTCCGGCAATCAGATTTGGCCAGGCCGCCTGAATCGCTCCGATGGCGTCCGGGCTCAAACTGGCAGCCCAGTAGATTGGCGGTGGACCTTGAGGATCGCTCCCAACTTGTACCGCGCCAGCCGATGAACCAATATAGGCCAACAGATCGGGCGTAGCGAGATCCGGGTAAACATAGATAAAGTCCACTTCACGTTGCTGGACGAGATAAACCGCATAGCCACCGTAATTCTCAGGCGGTTCGGATTCAGGGACCGCGATAGCCTGTGGAAATTCATAGGGCAGGAAGTAGAAGGGGCGACATGTACCGCAGAAATAGGTCTTGCCATTGGTATATGCATTCAGGGCCTCGAGCGCTCCTGCATTCCCGTCGGGATAGATCATACCGATACGGTAATCGTCCGTGATCATCGCGCCGATGTACCCGGCCATGAAGGCGACGATATTGGTCTGGGCGTTGTTCGCCAGCACGCTGACATTGCCCCCCGCGGTCACACCCGGGATGTTGATAGCCAGGAACTGGGCTTGCGGTGCGGCAGCAGCCAACGCGGCAACACCGGGGCCCGGATCGGGCGGCAGGGCAATCACCACACGCAGACCAGGTTCGAGGTCCAGTTCGCTGAGCGTGTTGCGCACCTGAAAGCGGAATCCGACCTGCTGTGCCAGGTCATAAACGGTGGTCTGGTACAGATCATACATTGCCGGGTCCAGATCCGCAGGCATGACCAGGACGGCCAGCGGCGTAGAGGGCGTAGCGGTGAGCGTTGGCTCTGGGATCGGTGTATCCGTTGGAATCGATGTAGGCGTGGCGTCCGCTGCGCCCTGACCACAGGCGGCCAAAAGGACGATAATTATCAAACTTAGTAAGGATTGGGTGAGAGTTCGTTGCACGAGATTCTCCAAATGTAATTTTGCCGATTATAACGCGAACATAGGGTTCATTCTTAATTTGGAATGAGTCTGCGGAGATAGGCATTGCAAGAAATTGATTCTTCGCAAAGGCGTTTATTTAATGAAAAAACTTGAAGGAATAAAATAGATTACACTGCACCCAACACCCAGAACAACACCATCCCCACGATGATCGTCCAGAGTACATTCTTCGTGCGCCAGGCGACCAGCGCGCCGCCGATTCCCGCCAGCAAACGGATGTTGCCCAGCGAGAGATCCAGCGTTCCGTTTGGGTAGGTTAGCGCAGGGAAAACCAAGGCCGCCAAAACGGAGGCAGGCACAAAACGCAGCGCGCGGCGCAGCCACTCAGGCATCTCCAATTTTCCAAATAGATAAATGAACGAATAACGCAGAGTGAACGTGCCCATGGCCAGGGCAATGAACAGCAGCCAGATGGGGATGCCGTTCATTGGGCGGCATCCTGCAATTTTCGCTCAGCGCGGTTCTCGGCCAAAACGCCTGCACCGATTCCCAATAAGGCCGCGAGCACCAGTCCCAGATTATATGGCAAGCCCTTGGCAATGATGGCACTCAACCCGCCGACCAGTGCTGCTACCACCGCCGGGCGGTCTTTCAACGCGGCGAACATCAGTGCCATAAAACTGAGCGGGAAGGCAAAATCCAGCCCCCAACTTTCGGGGACCAGTGTACCGAGCAATGCCCCGATGATCGCACTGATATTCCAGGTCAGCCAGATGGCGGCTGCCGTCCCATAGTAGTACCCGGCCGGGTTGGCTGGCATCTCGTTGGCGAAGTGGCTCATGGTCACGCCAAAAGCCTGGTCCGAAAGGATGTAGGCAAATGGGGCTTTGCGATATAGCGGTTCCTTTTGCAGGTAAGGTGCCAGCGTGGCGCTGTACATCGTGAAGCGCAGGTTGATGACCCAGGCTGTCAGCACCATCACCAGCCAGAACGCGCCTTCCCCCATCAATTGCAGCACGGCCAGTTGCGAGGCTCCGGCAAATACGATGAACGACATGCTCATCGCTTCGAATGGCGTCATCCCCACAGTGATGGCTGCCACGCTGCAGATCATGGCAAATGGCACAACGCCCAGCAAAATTGGCAGGCTATCACGGGCGCCGGTGATGAAATCGCGATGTTTGCTTTCCATTGACTTTCCAGGAGAAATTGCGAAAGAACTTCTTTTTCGTAATTTTGTTTTATGATGAAATTTATTTAGAATGGCTTGAACACCATCAGCCAAAGCACGAAAGCCGGGACAACGTAACCGACCACCGCCAGTTCATATGGACTGAGCTTGCGAATGTATGCAGAGATCTCCTCTTCGCTGGCGGGTGGTTCAGCAAGGTGCTCTTTGTTATTTTGTCTGTATGGCAGCCCAACAAGTTTACGCAATGTGGAATAGGTCTTTTCGTTTCGTAAGGACATGTGTAAGAAAACATAGACCATCAAGACAATAGACACCCATACCCAGCCCCGGTTCCAGATTTTTATCAGGAAAGGCATGATCAGACCGGTGAGGCCCATGATGAGAAATGACACAAACATCAGTATAGTGGTCGTTCCGGAGAGATCGAGCATGGCGCGGATGCGATCGATGTTCGTCTCTTTGCGCAGTTGAAACGCCATCGCCGCCGATGTGCCGTGCGTCAGGAAAAAAGTGATAGATGCTAATACATGAATAAATATCAACCAACGAACCAGCATGAAAAGCCTCCAATACGACTAAAAGGGATTAAGAATTAATGATCTTTTGATAAATTTCTTTTTTGCTCCAACCAGACTCTTTTGCCAGTTCCGCCGCAACCTGCTTGGACTTTTTACCTGCTTCCGTTGCCGAACGGATAGCAGCCTCCAGCTCTGATTCCGTCCACCGTTGGGCTGTATCCTGATTCCCGGCGACGACCAGGGTGAATTCCCCGCGCGCCGGCTGTTGCTTGAAATGTTCCAACGCGCCGCTGACATTTCCTCGCCAATACTCCTCGAACATCTTGGTCATCTCGCGTGCCACGCAGATGCGTCGGTCCCCCAGCTCGGTGAGAATATCTTTCAGTGCATCCATGATGCGATATGGGGATTCTAGAAAAATCAATGTGTAAGGCGAATTGCCAATTCGCCCTACGAATTTTCGGCGCTCAGTCGTCTTATGTGGCAAATATCCGAGATACAGGAAACTGTCTGTGGGCAGGCCGGATACGGTCAGGGCGGCGATGGGAGCCGATGGCCCGGGAACAGGCCGGACGTCGAAGCTCGACGCGAGGGCCGCTTTTACCAGTTCGTAGCCGGGATCGTTGATGGCCGGGCTGCCCGCATCCGAGACCACCGCCACATCGCCGTCCGCGAGTCTGGCAAGGATCATATCGATTTTGTCCAACTTGTTGTGCTCGAAGTAACTGGTCAGTTTGGTATCGATCTCAAAATGCTTGAGTAATTTCCCAGTGTGACGGGTATCCTCCGCAGCGATCAACACGGACTCGCGCAAGATGCGTACTGCCCGTGGAGACATGTCCTCGAGGTTGCCAATAGGGGTGGCGACCAGGTAAAGGATTCCCATGCGGGTATTTTATCATTTCCCTTCCGCCCTTCGGGTACCTCCCCCGTTTTCCGCGAACTTCAGCGGAAAACGGGGGAGGCTGGGTGGGGGCTCGGTGCTATAATCTTTCAAACCGGAGGTATTATGATCGTCGTTTCCGACTTGATGGGCACGCTGACCACCGGCTCGCCGGTGTTGGGGCTGGTGGATTGGGTGCGGCACAACCAGAGCAAATGGCAGGCGAACTGGTACATGCTATCCATGCTGCCAGGATATTTTCTGGCCAAGCGCGGACTGATCAACTGGCAGCGCTGGGGGCAGGGTTTGATGGTGAACAGCCTGTCCATGATCAGGGATGCCACCCCGCAGAAATTTGATGAAGTCGCAGCGTGGATTGTTGAAGCTGACTTGTGGAAGAAGCGCCGCGATAACGTTATCCAACGTTTGAATGACCATGCCAGAGATGGCGCGCAGGTCTATATCGCCAGCAGCGTGCACGAGCCGGGGGTGTCGGCTTTTGCCCGGCGTATTGGTGCACAGGCTATTGGCACCCCGGTCGAATTCGTTAACGGACGTGTGCGTATCGTGGGGGGATTGGTCGCGGATGATAGGAAACTTGAACAGGTACTCACCCGTCTGGGAGGAGACCGTGTCGATTTTGCCTATGGCGATACTGCCCTCGACGTTCCTTTGCTGGAACATGCCGAACATCCAGTGGCGGTCTATCCCGATGAAAAACTGCGCGCCGCCGCAAAAGAGCGCGGATGGGAGATCATGGGGGAAACAGCCAGTTATCCATAATGGTTGGGAAGCCAATGAATACAATTACCTTAAAAGGAATCGTAGTCCAGGGACACCAGGTAGCCTCCAGGCCATCCGATGTTTATCCTTATGGGACCATTGAAAAGCAAAGGCCATATTTCAAAGAGCTTGGGCTGAATCTCGATGGTTTCTACAGCGGCACGCTGAACATATCGATCAGCCCAAATACATTTAAGATGACCAACCCGGAGATCACCTTTGAAGGTCTGGAATGGACCGATCTGAACCCACCCGAGACCTTTTCCTTTTCCAGATGCGTACTGATCCATAAAGAAGTCCGTTATACTGGCTGGGTCTATTATCCACACTCGGAAACGAAAGTCCGACATTTCAATAATCCAGCCGTGATCGAGGTTCTCACTCAGCATATCTCTGATATTCATTATGGGGATGAAGTCAAACTTGAACTGAACAGCGATGAAATCTCGATCATAGAAAAATGATCGTCATGAATCCCAATCGTAAGCACTGGAACGAACAGCTCAAGCTCCTACGCTGGGCCCTGAAGGATTCCGGAGACCATCGAACTGCAATTGATTTATTCCTGGGTCAACATGCGATGGTCCATGATGCGGAGATGTCGAATGCCGGTCTGCATTCATTTGCCGATGAGGTCTGGGATGGAGCCAGCGAAGCGACCCTCCGTTGCGTGCCGCCCAAATTCGAGCATTCTATCGCCTGGATCATCTGGCACATGGCTCGCATCGAAGACATGACCATGAACGGCTTGCTGGCAGGGAAGAAGCAGGTATTCTTTCAAGATAACTGGCCCATAGAGCTGAAGATTGACCTGCGTCACAGCGGCAATGTGGTCATGGACGACGCCGACGTGACCGAACTCAGCCAGGTCATTGATATTGACGCGCTCAAAGCGTACCGGCTTGCAGTTGGGCGCTCCACGCAGGAAGTGGTGAAAGCGTTGGAAGCAGATTACTTGGAGTGTAATGTCGAGCCCGCGCGTTTGCAGGAACTTTTGGAGAACGGCTCGGTTGTGGAAGAAGCCAGAGATCTGTTGACGTACTGG
This sequence comes from Anaerolineales bacterium, assembly GCA_050115035.1. Classification (GTDB taxonomy): domain Bacteria; phylum Chloroflexota; class Anaerolineae; order Anaerolineales; family Villigracilaceae; genus JAABUE01. Next base: position 17,293 of record JASFRG010000009.1, read on the forward strand.
GGAAATCTGACAATTGCCGGCCTGTTGCTGATGCCGCCCACGCGACATAACTTTGTACATTTGAATGAGGCTTCGAGGATAAAGAAAAAGTGTCAGTAGAAAAACATCCACCCATCCTGTTATGAATGAGGTGGATTAATAATAGTGGGAAGGCAAGGGTAAGGTTGCTATTTTTTAGCCTTAAAGAAATTCACGATTTGCACATGGACCTCTGAAGATTGCAAAGCACCTCTATGTCCTAATCCTTCGGTTTCGACCAGATTTGCGTTTTTCCAAACGCGAGCAATGGCACGGCTGTCCTTTATGGGTGTGACATTGTCCACTTTGTCGTGGAACATAAGCGCGGGGATATCGATACCCTGTGTCATCTTTTCGTTCCAGATGGCATCCAATACATCCTTTCCAAAGTTTGTGTAGATCATATCTCGTAGTCTGTCAATAATCGCATCCGGCAGGCCAGACAGCACCTGGAAACGCGGCAGAGAGTCCATAAGTCGGTTAAACGAACCCAGGTAGATCAGGCGGGAAGGGGGCGGGAAATCCCGGTTGACCAGCACATATGAAGTGATCAAGGTTCCAAAGGAGTGGGCGATGACTGCTTCGAAGGGCCCTTCCCTTTTTGCAATCAAATCCATCGATGGAGCGATCTCGAGGATGTTGGTCATCTTCCCATCCGACTCACCGTGCGCAGGCTGATCGAAAGCTACCACGCGATATCCCGCTTCCAGTAGGGGATTCACGAAACCGGTCATCTGTGCCCGGGCGCCGCCCCAGCCGTGCATCAGCAAAATGGCGGGACCGTCAGCGCCCCAGGTCGTGACCGCCAGTTCGCCGTCATCGAACGGGAGCCGGTAGTTGTTTCCCTGCTTGATAAACTTCTGATCCCTGGGCTTTACTTCATACTGTGAGGGACTGAAAAATGCCTGATACGCCTTTTTCACAATAGACTGATGCTCGAACGCCGTTGTTTCTAAAGTTGTCATGTTCTCTCCTTTTACTTACCAATAAGTAAGTTTTGAAATCAAAAAAATATCGCAAACGCCCGTTTATTTAAGCCTGTTGCGAGACAAGCAGGTCTTGCTTATGTTGTTGGATCACTGCCTGGAATTTTTCTGCCCCGAGAGCTCGTGCGATTTGCAATGCGCCCTGCACACTGGATAAGATTAGCGCGGCCTTATCGGCAGCCTGACCGTTGAATTGGAAAACTCCCGCTTCTTTACCTTCTTCTAGCGTGGCAGTCAGCCAGGCTAACAATTCACTTGTCAGGGATTCTGTCTGTTGACGTAACGCATTCGGGATGGAATTAAATTCGGCCTCCAGCACGCCAGCGATGCAGACCTTGCCATGGTCGGCGCGCATGTTGGCGTAAATATCGAAGAACCAGTCCATTTTCTCTTGGGGAGGCAGGTCTTTTACACGCGCGTTGTTGGTCCACAACTGGAAGCGGTCGCGATAGCGCTGTACTATTGCACATCCCAGATCCTCCTTGGTCGGGAAGTGGTAATGGATAGCAGCATTCTTCACGCCCAATTCGCCTGCGATGTGGGCATAGCTGAAACCGTTGAACCCATTGTCTTGCAGCAGAGTTTCTGCCAGGTCGAGAATGGCGCGTTTGGTGTTGGTACCCATATGAATTATTTTACTTACTAGTTAGTAAGTTGTCAAGTTGCTCACTTTTAGATTCTGATAGAATGATTTTTATGGGTGAAAGGAGTTGAGCGATATGAACGAAGCGACTCGTCTAAAGTATTTGCGGCTCTCGTTGCAGGTCATCGGGTTCATATTTACCTTTGCTGTTTACCCGTTGACGATTCTCTGGCCTTCCGGCTGGGCCTGGCACATCGGACAATCTCACTACCTGACCATGATCATTGGGATTTATGCTACGCTCGGGATTTTTCTATTCATTGTCTCCAGGAATCCGCTCGAACATCGCAGCCTGATTTGGTTCACGGTCTGGTCAAGCATTGTGCATGGGGGCATTATGGCCGTGCAGGCAATTATGAACCCCGAATATATTGGACATCTCTATGGGGATGTATTGGGGTTGTTCCTGGTCGCAGGTGTATTGGGATGGCTGATGCCGAAGAAGTAAATGTTAATCACTGCCGCTTGATGCTCCGGTGGTACAATCACGCGCGATGAAAAAATGGCAATTCTGGCTCGGCGCGCTGATCAGCGTCCTGTTTATCTGGCTGGCGCTGCGTGGCTTACGGCTGGATGAGTTCTGGGAGGCAGTCCAGGAGGCCAACTACATCTGGCTGCTGCCGGGTGTGGCGGTCTACTTTGTAGGTGTTTGGGTGCGCGCCTGGCGCTGGCATTACCTGCTTGGACCGATCAAAAAAATCCCTACGAAAACCATGTTTCCTATCACGACCATTGGGTACATGGGCAATAACATCTACCCGGCGCGCGCTGGGGAAGTACTGCGAGCGGTCATTCTGAAACGCCGGGAAGGAGTGCCGGTTTCGGCCTCGTTGGCAACCATCATCGTGGAACGCATCTTTGACGGTGTGGTAATGCTGGCCTTTATTTTTGTCAATCTGCCCGAACTAGCTAAATTGACGGGGGCATCGGGTTTTGTTGGTAACATCCAGCAGGTGGCGGTGATAGGGACGGGGGTGTTCCTGGGCGCGCTGGCGATCTTTCTGCTGGCGGCTATGTTCCCGCATGTGACAGCCAGAGTCGGACTGTGGGGTATCGAGCGGTTTACGCCCAAACGTATGCATATAAGGATCATCAGTGTTATGAACAAGTTCCTGGATGGGCTGGCTTCTCTGCGCTCGCCCTTCAATGTGCTGATGGTGTTTTTTACATCTGTCATCATCTGGCTGTTGGAGACTGGCAAATACTGGTTTGTGATGCATGCTTTCCCCTTCGAAGTCAGCTTCTTTGCGCTGATGTTGATGAATGGCATCGTCAACCTGGCGACGACAATCCCGTCCGCGCCGGGGTATATTGGCACCTTCGACGCGCCAGGCATTGCTGTGCTGGTTGCATATGGCGTGGATCAGGCTACCGCTGCAGGGTATACGCTGGTTTTACACGTGGCGCTCTGGCTGCCGATCACGCTGTTAGGGGCTTATTATCTGACACGTGAAGGCATCAAATGGAGCGATTCGCTCAGAGCAGAAGCCGAGAGCACACAATCGCCTATCTCTTTTTCAAATAATGAAGAGTTCTTTATCTTTATCGAAACGCTCATCGTAAGATTAAGAGATGAAAATCAGACCGATTGGGCAACAAAACTGGAAAATGCCCTGCGAATCAGTGCGCTGCCGGGCGAAATCTTTGGCGAGATAAGGCTGAAATTGTTGGAACTTCAAAAAACGGATATCCCTGTTCAGTTAGGCGTTCAAAAGGATATTCACAGCGCCATAAATGCATTGGATGAAGCTTTGAAATAACGAATATGGGGTGGTAAGCGCTATTCTGTTCAGAACTGGAAATATTATGAATCGTGGAATCAGCCTGGGGTATACTTAAAAATATCGGTCCAACAAGAATCGTTTTTAGCATGTGAAAGCAAGGGTACAAGATGGCGCAAGCCGGGGAAGCCCCAAAAAGGAAGCTAAGGGTGCTGATCGCCGATGACGTTCAAGAAACGCGACGTAGCACTCGGTTAATGTTGTCCATGATCTCAGACGTGGAGGTGGTTGCCATCGCCTCCAACGGTCTTCAGGCTGTCCAGATGTCAAAGGAACAAAAGCCCGATATTGTTGTGCTCGACATCAATATGCCTGAGTTGAATGGGTTGGAGGCCTTCAAACAAATCAAACAAATAGACCCGGATACAGGTTGTATCATTATCTCTGCCCAAAAAGAATCCGTGATCTTACAAGAAGCCATGTCGATTGGCATACGCGATTATCTGTTCAAACCATTTACCGTGGATCAGTTGGAAGAGGCTGTTGAAAGAGTCGGCACCCGGGTTGAGAAAAGCCGTCGAGAACGTGTACAGAAACAACAATTGAGACAGAAAAACGAAATCTACGTGAAACAATTGGCCCTTGAATTTGCAAAAAGCCGGCGAACCGACGACCGCGCTGTAGAGATCTACGAGTATCTGGCAGCCAATCCAGCCTGCGAATTACGCTGGCTGCGCACCCTGGCAATGGTCTACGTAATCCGCCAGGATTGGGGTAAACTCAGAACCCTGGCTGCACGGCTGGAATTCCAAAAAACACAAAAACCATAGGTGACCTGACAGGTTGCCTATAGCGGAGAACTCATGAAAGTTGCAATCATCGGGGCGGGGTTTGGTGGTATGGCGGCTGCTTACGACCTGAGAAAAGCCGGCCACGAAGTGACCATTTTTGAAGCCGCTGATTTCGTCGGCGGGCTGGCGAGTGGTTTCAAAGAGCCACACTGGGACTGGTCGGTGGAGAAGTTCTACCATCACTGGTTTGCCAGTGACAAACACATGCTCGGCCTGATCGAGGAGTTGGGGCTGAGCGAGGATGTGATTTTCCCGCGTCCCTATACTGTGTTGTTGTATGACGGAAAATGGTATCCCTTTGACTCGATCCTGAAAGCGCTGCTCTTCCCGGGACTTGGATTTGGGCTGAACAAGGTCAGGTTTGGATTGGTCGGGTTGTATTTGCGCCTGACGAACAACTGGAAACCGTTGGAAAGATATACCGTTGATGAGTGGATGCGGAAATGGGCCGGGAAAGAAGTCTACGAGCAGATGTGGCAGCCGTTGGTGATCGGCAAATTCGGGCCTTACTACAAAGACGTCAACATGGCCTGGATGTGGGCGCGCCTCAAAGCCCGGACCACAAAACTGGGTACGTTTAAAGGCGGATTCCAGGCTTTTGCAGATCGCTTCGCGGAGATACTTAGGGAGCAAGGTGTGGATATCAGGCTGGGAGCCAGAGTTGAGTCTATTAAACGAAGGCAGGATGGATTGTCAGTTGGAGACGAGAAGTTCGATAAAGTGTTGGTCACGGCATCCCCCAATCTGATGGCGAAGTTATGTCCTGATTTGTCGGAGTCGTACTTAAAGGGTTTGTTGGAACTTAAATCGATGGGAGCTGTGGTGATGACTTTGTCAATCAAACATCAGCTCTCGGAAGAAGATTATTACTGGTTCAACCTGCCGAAAGGCCAGGGGTTCCCTTTCCTGGCGTTGGTGGAACACACCAATTTCGTCTCGCCGGAGCATTTCGGTGGCGACCACATCGTATATGCTGGCGACTATTTGATTCCTGGACATGAGTACTTCTCCTTGAGCAATGATGAGTTACTCGATCGTTTCGCGCCCGCGTTCAAACGAATCAATCCGAAATTCGAGTTGGACTGGGTGAAGAAGACCTGGGTCTTCAAGACCAATTATGCCCAACCTGTGCCGTTGGTGAATCATTCAAAAAACATCCCGGATATCGAAACGCCGGTGGGAGGGCTGTATTTTGCATCAATGAGCCAGGTCTACCCCTGGGACCGGGGGACGAACTTCGCCGTGGAGATCGGACGTAAAGCTGCGAAATTGATGCAGGAATAAGATTTGCCTTTTTCACCACGGAGACCACAGAGTGCACAGAGAGAAATTACTCTGTGGCCTCCGTGTTCTCTGTGGTGATTTCTTTGGGAGTGGGTATGCAATATTCTGGTTTCATCAAACCACGTTATGACTCTGGTGGCTTTGCTAGCCTCCCAACGCGCATCCGCGAGTATTGCGCTTCGGAGAAATACGATGCAGTGGTGTTGTTTCTGGTGGATGGCTTTGGTTGGCGTTTCTTCGAGAAATTTCAGGAGTCGCCTTTCTTGAAACGCTTGACTAAAAACGGAACGGTGGAAAAGCTGACCTCCCAATTCCCATCCACTACGGCAGTACACATGACGACTATCCATACCGGGCAATCAGTTGGGAAGAGTGGTGTGTATGAGTGGTACTACTACGAACCTCAACTGGATCGCATCATTTCTCCACTGTTATTTTCTTACGCCGGGGATAGTGAGCGCGAGACTCTCAAGGGAGACATCAAGGCACGAAAACTATTCCCGAAACAAACCTTGTATCAGGAATTGGTAACGTTGGGTGTGGAATCGCACGTTTTTGGTTCGCGGGATTACACGCCTTCAACGTATTCGAACGCAGTAATGAAAGGTGCGGAGTTGCATTCTTTCAAGACATTGCCTGAAGCATTGGTCAATCTGGGATCGTTGCTCCAAGCCAGCCAGACTCCGGTCTATATAAATTTTTACTTTGACAACATCGATAGTCTCTGTCACAAGTACGGCCCCACCGCGCCGCAGACAGAATCGGAGATCGAGGCTTTCTTTCTGGTGATGGAACATTTCTTCACGCGAGTGTTCAGCGGGGAGAAGAAGATCCTGCTCTTGATGACCGCCGACCACGGCGCTTCCGAAGTTGATCCGCAGACAACAGTTTTTCTCAACAAAGAAAGATGCTTCAAAGATGTGCAGCGGTTTATAAAACAGAATCAGGCTGGAGATTTGCTGGTTCCGGCGGGCTCGGCGCGTGATATGTTTTTATATGTTAAAGATGAGATGTTAGAGGAAGCTCAAGAATTTTTAACAAAGAGATTGGCTGGTAAAGCGGAAGTGGTCAGGACCAAATGGTTAATGGAGAATGGATACTTTGGCCCTGAAATTTCCCAAAAATTCCTGGCAAGAGTGGGAAATCTGGTCATCCTGCCTTATCGGTATGAATCTGTCTGGTGGTATGAGAAGGACAAATTTGAGCAGCGTTTTTATGGTCATCACGGCGGGTTGACGCCACAGGAGATGGAGATTCCGCTGCTTGCTTTGGAAATATGAAAATAGAGACGACCGGCCCGGTCGTCTCTATTTTTACTCCTATGTGATTATGGTCGTTCGTGATGGTCCGGACCCCAATCACAGATTCGGATGCCGGAAGTTGTCTGGCCGCCTTTTACGACAAATGGTTTTAACGTTCCATCCCCGTTGGTATACGCGCCTTCCAGGTTATATCCCGGTGCCCAGGCGTAGGCATAAAAGGTGCCTTTCGGGAGCAGGACACTGAAGGTCATGTGGTTTTCCGGGATGGAAAACTGGATGATCTGGTTCGTGTCCACCTGCTCGAAGTACAACGTCATGGCAGGATTGAACTCACTTGGATAGCAGATCTCACCTGTTACTGTGCCATGCGGCAAATCTGTTTCTATGACTCTGATGTCCACGTAGAAAGCCTGGTTGGCTCTATCACCATAACCGAATAAGACTCCGGCTGGGTTGCGCAACATCCAGTACCCAACGTATTTACCATTTTCTTTGGGCGCGGTGAGCGGCACAGAAACGTCCACGGTCTGTCCGGGACCGACATAACTTGGCAGGCGAACGGCTGTCGTGTCACCCATCTTGTCACCGCTGCTAAAGACCAGCATGTAATCGGGCGTCCAGGTGCAGGTACCACGATTCTTCAAGCGCCAGATTTTTGTAAAGGGTTCGTTCGGATCGAGGACAGAGCCATCGGGGATAGAGACATCCTTGACAAATGAAACCCAGTCACAGTATGTGATCGCTGTTGCGGTCGGAAGCGGCGTGTTTGTAGCCGGGATCGCTGTGTAGGTGGGAATTGCGGTTGGCGGCAACGGTGTCTGGGTGGGTGCAGACTGCGTTTGAGCGGCGACCGTTTGCGTGACCATCGCTTGAACGGTTGCAAAGGTGTTCGGCGTAGCCGGCTGGTCTGAGCGTAACAGCGGCATTGCCAGCATTGTGATGGGCAAGCAAGCTACAAGCGCCAGGATAATCGCAGCTGCAATAATAAGTGTAATTTGAGTTGAAGACTTCATCATGCACCTCCAATGCATAACCAATAATCATCTTAGAGACGTAGATGGATTTGAAAAAGTTCCACAAAAAAAGCACCCAAATTTAGGTGCTTTTTCAGGTAAGCATAGGATGGTAGGGTTTTGGAGAGTACTATCTCTTCCCAAACCACATACGGGAAAACAGGTTGTCCTTCCTGATGAATTGGTGATAGGCCCAGGCGCCCACATGCCCAGCAATCAGTACCAATAAGATAATCGCAGTGTACCCATGCCCATAACGCGCAGGGAAGGCAAAGAAATCTTCCGGTAGACTGGCACCCGGCTGATTCAAACCGGCTTGCGCTGCTGTGCCCTGCCCTGCCACTGCCATCGCAATAACGCCGATATACAAAAGTGCGTGGACGAGTCCGGCGGCTATGTTTAGTAGCTTGTTACCTGTGTCGGCAGGCGCAGGTTTTTTTGTCACAAAGCGTGTGATCAGACGCGCAATCATCAGGAACAGAATTGATCGTCCTACTAACATGTGAACGCCCAGGGGTCCCCACTTCGCAGGTTCATTTGGCAGGCCTTTGACATAAAATCCGGCTGCCAGTGCTGCAAAAACCAGCAGTGCGATTAACCAATGGAAAGTTACCAACAAGGGATGATAACGAGCGGGAGCTTCAGGTGTTGATGCCGTCATGATTTCCTCCAGCTTTTTTTAAGAAGCTATGGTTTGGTTGTTACGCTGACAAGCCGGAAACTGCAATTCTTACCCAAAAAGTATCAAATTTGACATGAGTGGTGTAAAATGGAGGTATCAATAAAAACGTCGCGACTGCGGCGTTCACTTAAACCCAGAGGAGAAATTTTCCCCATGTACCACACTATAATAATTGTAGGAAATGTCGGCCGCGATGCGGAGATGCGCTATACGCCCTCGGGCGCAGCTGTTGCTTCTTTTTCAGTTGCTACAAATAGACAGTACACTGCTTCCAGCGGAGAGCAAGTCAAAGAGACTATCTGGTTTCGCATTTCAGCCTGGGGCAGACAGGCTGAAGTTTGTAACCAATACGTCAAAAAGGGGATGAAGGTTCTGGTCGAGGGACGGCTGACAGCCGATCAGGAAACCGGGGGGCCGCGCGTTTGGGGGGATCCACCTAAAGCATCCTTCGAGGTCACTGCGGGTACCGTGCGCTTCCTGTCTTCACGCGGTGAATATGATCAAAGCAGCGGAAGCTATGGACAACAGAGTGATGCTGGCGATATGTTGCCGGAAGAAGACGATATCCCGTTTTAGTATCAACCCGTCGGATAGACCCTCCGAGCTTCATTTAAAAATTGAACTCGCGAGGTCTGTTGACAGAAAGACAGTTATACAAACATGACCACTCCCCAAAAACGACCTCCCGGCCCAAAGTTGGAAAACCCCCAAGAACTGAGTACAGTTTACTCTAACTTGGCACGCATTGCTCACTCCCCGGCTGATATCGTTATTGACTTTGCCCACCTCCTGCCCGGTGAGAAGAGCGCCACGGTCAGTGCGCGCGTACTGATGACTCCCATGAGCGCCAAACTGTTCCTGCGTGCATTGGCAGACAATATTTCACGCTATGAAGCCGCGTTTGGCGAGATCAAGGTGCCTGTCAATTCTTCGCTGGCGGATAGCCTCTTTCGCCCGCCCCAACCGCCGGATTCCCCGAAGGAAGATAAAGACTAGTATGCACAAGCTTGAACAAATTGCAGACGAAATCCGTAACGATTTTGACATCCGTACTGCTGCCCGGGACAAAGCGCTGGCCCGAGCCCGGCAGTTGACACGTGCCTGTTCGCAGGCTATCCGGGCTGTTCATCGTGACGATGCGGAGGGAATGAACGAACGCCTGACCGAAGCGCACCAATTGGCTAAAACCTTGACCACCGACCTGGTCGATCACCCCGACCTGTTCTTTGCGGGATACACACAGGATGCGCTTAAGGAATATACGGAGGCCAACATCACCTGCGCCCTGATCCGGAACGAAGCGCTTCTGACTCCCGAGGAGCTGGGCGTCGGCAACGCGACCTATCTCAACGGCCTGGCAGAAGTGGTCGGCGAGTTGCGGCGGCGCATTCTGGACATCTTACGGCATGGCTATTCGGAAGAGGCAGAACGCCTGCTCGGCATTATGGATGAAATTTATTCGGTGCTGGTTACCATAGATTACCCGGATGCCATCACCAGCGGTTTGCGCCGTCAGACGGACATCGCCCGCAGCATTATCGAAAAGACGCGCGGCGACATTACATTCAGCCTGCGTGGCGAGCACCTGGAACAGGCGATCGAACGGTTGAGTGCTCAGTTAAACGGCGAACAGGCAGAAAGTCCGAGCGAAACGAGTCAGTAAACCGGTCAGAGAAGAAAGACGTTTTTAGTCGTATGGCAAAAGCAAGCCGTCGTCATCACCTCGTTATCTATTCCCACATGCTCAACCGCTGGTGGCCTGCTACGTTGACATTGTCCCTGGCATTGTTTGCAGTGGCCTGGGGCTTATCGCGCTTGCCGGTGGGTCAGGTACAACCCTATCTGGTGAGCGTCACCTTGGGATTGGGGGGAGTGGTATTTATCTTCACTTTATTTTTGTTTATCATTCGTAAAGCTGCATACGTCCAGGCTTTGCCTACTTACCTGCGTGTGGTCACACCTTTCCTGCGTATCAATATATCTTACAGGCGATTCCGTGGCACAACCACCTCGGATATGCGCGCACTATTTCCTCCCAACAGCCTGTCCGGATGGCGGCGAGATATCATTGCACCGCTTTCATCTATGACAGCTATTGTGATCAATTTGAACGGATATCCGGTTTCACCGGTTTTGTTACGCTGGTTCCTGTCCCCGTTTTTCTTCAAGGATAAGACTCCGCACATAGTCATTCTGGTGAAGGATTGGCTGCGCTTCAGCGCTGAATTGGACAGCATGCGTTTAGGAAATGGGCAGGCTGCAAAAGCACGCCCACGCGACAATTCCATTCTCTCCCGTTTGCCCCGTCAATGAACATCTATTTTGCCTGCTCTATCACCGGCGGACGCGCATTTGAGTCCGTTTATCAGGAATTCACCCGTGTTTTACTGGCGGATAAACATGAAGTCCCGACCGCGTATCTGGCAAAATCGAATGTTGTAGCTTTGGAGAAAGTGGTTAATCCGCGCGATGTCTATGACCGTGATGTGGCCTGGATTCGCGCCTGTGATGTGCTGATCGCTGAAGTGAGCGTGCCATCGCATGGTGTTGGTTATGAAATTGGATTCGCATTGGAACAAGGCAAACCGGTGCTGTGCCTGGCCCGGGCAGATAGAACGGTTTCAAAGATGATCACCGGGAATCCACATCCAGGCTTGCAGATGAAATTCTATGAAAATGTAACAGAGGGGGTAATGTTAATTCGGAAATTTATGGCAGAATTTATTTGTGAATAATCTCACATACAACACGTGACATTTGACGATATGCACAATAGTGCTTGTACACTATTATTGAATTGGAGACGGAACAAGACACCTCCAAGATGCTCCTCACTGTCTCCTCCTTTGGCGAAAGCCTCCGCCGGCTCTCCACCGGCGGAGGCGTTTTTAACGGAAAAAAGTCGGAACCGGCAATTAGCAAAATTCCGACTTAATGTCTGAGATTGCCTGTGACCGGTATTTTTTCCTGAGTGTCAGATGGCAACACTACAAAAAAAGTAGACCCTTTTCCCAATATTGATTCAACCCAAATGCGCCCCTGGTGTGAATCGACAATTGATTTGACGATAGCCAATCCCAGTCCCGAGCCTCCCACTTCATCAGGTACATTACTGGCACGATAAAACTTCTCAAAAATACGGGCCTGCTCTGTTTGCGGAATTCCTGTGCCCTGATCAGCAATGCACAAGATGATCTGACTTTCCTCGGCTTGCAGAGAAACGCTGATTTTGGCGCCCGTTGGAGAATATTTGACGGCATTGCTGAGCAAGTTATCCAATAATTGTCGCAAACGAATAGGATTACCGCGCAACTCGGGGATTTCCTTTCCAATATCCAGTTCCAAAACCAAATTGTTCATCTCAATTTGAGCTTCCATCGTGTCTAAGGCAAATTTCAGGATATTTTCCAGGTCGACAAGTTCGCGGCGTGTATCAAAGCCAGCCTCTAAGCGGCTTAAGTCGAGCAAATCATTGACCAGGGAGGTGATGCTTTCCACGCTGGAGCGGATGCGGTCGAGAAATTCGACCTGCTGATCGTTGAGCGAGCCAACGCGTTGGATCAATTCAGTGTACCCAATCACAGAAGTCAAGGGGGAACGCAGATCGTGCGATATCGTATGCACGAATTCATTCTTCATGCGTTCCACTTGTTTCAGGTAGCTGATATCTTGCATGGTAATAACCGAACCAAAGCCGCCAATTGGTGTATATTGCGCGTTGTAGATGCGTCCATCATCGAAGTTGATCTCGTGATATTTCAGGGGATGATCGTGTGCTCGGTTAAGCAAGGATGTGAAGTCAGGATGATCGATCACTTCGGCGATTGGCCTTTTCCTGATTTCCCTTCCAACCAGGTCAAAGGCAACTTCCATAGCTCTGTTGGTTAATTGGATTCTGCCACTCTCGTCCAGGATGAGAACGCCGTCCTGAATGTTAGCAAAGATAAATTCATATCTTTTCAACTCGGACTCGCTCAATGTGGCTCGGCGTTCAAGGGAGGCTGTCGTCCGCTTGACTTCTCGACGCAGCCAGTCTCCCAGGTTGCGAGCCCGATGAAGACTACGTTCAACAGAACCGGTTATGTCATCGTTGCGTAAGGGCGGGTACAAGCACCCGCTCAGGCCGGCTTGTATAATTTCTTTGTACAGGATGAGCGATTCTTGATTGGCATAGATCAAGATCGGCATGGTTGGGAAGCGGTCCAGAATCTCTCTGGCGATTTTCACCCCCGGTAATCCGTCGAACTGTTCCCCCAGCATAATCAAAGCCGGGACAGTTTCCTGGATTATTTTATCCATCATTGTTCGGTCTGAAGCAATGGCAGTTTCATAAGCCGCTGCCTGCAGTGCTCGTTGCATCAGTTGCAATATTGTCTCATCATCGAGTGCCAACAAAATCAGATCGCGTTTTGGCATAAATGTTTTATTGTTTTTTCAACATTGGTGATAATGGCGGGACAGTTTTTTCCGTAACCCGAGCAAGACGTCGTAAGGCCGCTCGCGTTGCTTCTAAATTCTGGCGTTGTTCATCTGTCAAGGAACTGGTCTTATGGTCCAGCACTGTTTCAAGGGAACCCTTCGCTGCATGCACCTCTTCGCTCACGGAATCACGGAAGGCTTCAAACAGTGCGTTCTGCTGTTTAGCTCCAGATTTAGCGGCTTCAGCGGTTTGCTCCAAAGCGCGGAACAAACGGGCATTGACAAGTGAGATCGAAGCATAATCTGCAACAGCTTCGAGCAAAGTCTGGTCTGAACGATCGAAGGGATGCTCCGCTTTGCGTAACACCAGTAACAGGCCGATTACCTCGTCCTGCACTTTTATCGGCACAACCGCTGCAGACTTTCCCAGCGAGGCTACCCGGAATTTTTCCAATGGTTTGCCGTGGATCAGGAGCGTTTCACCCGAAAGCGTCACCAGGGAACTGATGCCATCTTCCAGCGGCTGGTTCAATTTGTTGGCCCAGCCCTCCGGTAAGTTGCGATGAGCGGTCAGCAGAAAGGTTTTACTGGCTTCATTGCGCAGCATCAGCCAGCCCAGGTCTGCCTCGGCTACTTTCACGGCGCCCTCCACGATCCGTGTGAAAAGGAGATGTTGATTGGTAATAGAAACGACCGCCTTACCAATCTCCACGATTGTCGTCAGTGCATCAACTTTACGTTGTAGCTCGTCATTGACATTCTTTAGTTGCTTATCCAGACGTGCACGTGTTCGGCTCTCGTGGGTATTCCGCAATGCGCGCTCCACGACAGAGACTACTTCAGCATCGTGCGCGGGCCAGTGCAAATAATCGATAGCACCCACGCGGAAGGCCTGTAAAATGTCCTCTTCCTGCCCTTTTTCGGCAATGACTACCAGCGGTATGTCAACTCCCTGTGACGAGAGAGCTACCAGCAGGTCTTTTGCATTTAGTCCGGGGAGATTCAAATTTGCAACGAGCAGGTCCGGGGGAGTCTGAAGCGTCTGCTTTAAAACCGCAGCGGCAGATGTGACCACCGTCACCTGATATCCCAACGGTTGTAAGGCCTGATGAGAAATCAGATCCCCTATTTGAGGGTCACTTTCAACGACAACGATTCGTTCCCCGAAATTAGCCATAAGCAATATAACTTTACTATGTTTCTATTGGTTGGATTGTAACACTATTAGTACAAAACTACTCGATGATATACTTGCAAAAAAATCGCAAAAGGCTCAAACATGACCGATTTTCTCTGGTGGCGCGATGGGATCATCTATCAAATCTATCCGCGCTCTTTTGCTGACAGCAACGGTGACGGACTGGGCGATCTGCCCGGAATCACCAGCAAATTGGATTATCTGGCGGACCTGGGCGTGGATGCGCTCTGGCTTTCACCGATTTATCCCAGCCCGGATAAAGACTTCGGCTATGATGTAAGTAACTACGTGGATATCGATCCGCGCTTCGGTTCGCTGGCGGACTTCGACCTGCTCCTGTCCGAGGCGCATCGACGCGGCATACGCATTGTTCTAGACTTGGTGCTCAATCACACCTCTGACCAGCATCCCTGGTTCCTTGCGTCTCGCTCCAGCCGTGACAATCCCAAAGCGGATTGGTATCTATGGCAAGAAGTCATCCCGAATGATTGGCAGTCGATTTTTGGAGGTCCCGCCTGGGAATATGTTCCCGAACGCGACCAGTACTACTATCACATGTTCGTGCCCGAACAACCGGATCTGAATTGGCGCAACCCGGAAGTACGGACTGCAATGTTGGACGTGGTCCGTTTCTGGCTGGATCGCGGTGTGGACGGCTTCCGGCTGGATGTGTTCAACATGTATTTTAAGGACGATCAATTGCGCAATAACCCTCGCCAATTTGGCCTGCGCGCTTTTGACCGTCAGCAACATATTTACGATTGTGATCAGCCAGAAATGATTCCGTTATTGAAAGAACTGCGCAGCTTGCTGGATTCTTATCCCGAACGCTATGCAATTGGAGAACCACTTGATCAATCTTTTTTGCCGGATAAAGAAAGGGTCATTCGGTATTCTGGTACAGATAAATTACATGCTGTTTTCAACTTTGAGTTAGCCTGGAGCCAATTCGATCCAGCGCAATACATGCAGCTTATTATAGATTGGGAAACGGCCTATGCTGAACGAGGTATTTGGCCAAACTATGTTCTTGGCAACCACGATGCCAAACGAATGGCAACCCGTCATACTAAAAGTGAAAAAGATGATCGCCTCAAAGTTCTGATGGCTTTATTGCTTACCTTACGCGGTACGCCTTATCTCTACTACGGTGAAGAGATTGGTATGCGTGACATTCCTCTCAAACGGGCTGAAATCCTCGACCCACCTGGCAAGAGATATTGGCCGTTCTACAAAGGTCGCGATGGCTGCCGCTCGCCCATGCAATGGGATGACTCAACCTACGCCGGATTCTCATCTGCAAAACCGTGGCTGCCAGTACACCCAAACTATCGCGTGCGAAATGTGGCCGCCCAGCAAATAATCCCGGACTCGATGCTCAATTTCACACGCGACATCATCAAATTGCGAAGAGAGAAAGAAGCTCTGCATCACGGCGATTTCAACCTGATTATGACACAGCCTAAAGACGCCCTGGCTTACCTGCGTCAGACAGATGCACAAACGATCCTGGTAGCGTTGAATTTCAAAAACCGCACGACAACGGTTGATAGAATTCCCACCGGTAATTGGAGTTTGTTGCATTCCACTTCCAGGGACTCTATCCCTGAAGACCCTCAACAATTAAAATTGGCGCCTTACGAAGTTTTGATCATGGAGACCGTGTGAGTCGGGATAATTCTCGCGATCCCATACCATGAGCATCGACTTTCGCAAGTTCTCAATCGCCGTCGTCATCCCGGCCTATCATGTCGCAGATACGATCGAGGTGGTCATCGGTGAACTGCCTGATTACCTGCGTCACATCATCGTGGTGGACGATGCTTCGCCCGATAACACGTCAGCATTGGCGCAGTCAATCGCAAATGGTGACAGGCGCATTATCCTGCTGCGACACGAGAAGAATCAAGGGGTAGGCGGTGCCATGTTGACCGGTTTCAGGAAAGCGCTCGAACTCAACGCGCAGGTGATCGTCAAAGTAGACGGTGACCACCAGATGGACGCAACCCACATTCCCGCACTGGTCACACCGCTGCTGGATGGAAAAGCCGATTACACCAAAGGCAATCGCTTTCGTGATTTTGATTCTTTGCAGCACATGCCACTGATTCGACGCATCGGCAACCTGGGATTGAGTTTCCTGACCAAAGCTGCCACCGGCTATTGGAATTGCTTCGACCCCACCAATGGCTATTTCGCCATTCGCACTGAGATGCTGGCACAATTGCCGTTCGAACGCATCGACCATGGTTATTTCTTCGAAACCTCAATGCTGGCCAACCTGTACCTGTTGGATGCCTACATCATGGACGTGCCTATCCCGGCCCGCTATCGCGGCGAGCGTTCCAGCCTGTCTATCTGGCGTGTGCTGGTCCAGTTCCCGGTCAAGCTACTGACCACGCTGTTTCGCCGCCTCTTGCTGCGGTATTTCCTGTTCGATTTCTCAATGGTCTCTGTCTACTTGCTGACCGGCGTTCCGCTGATCCTGTTTGGGCTGATCTTCGGCAGCCTCAAGTGGCTTCAGTATTATCAGTTGGGTGTACCGGCCCCAACCGGCACGGTCATCTTACCTACGCTGGCACTGATTCTTGGTATTCAAATTCTGCTCTCGGCCATCGAGATTGACATGAATGCTGCTCCCAAATCCCCACGGAGTGGGCCGTTGAATTAACCGCCAAGGCGCAAAGTTCGCCAAGATTTTCTGGAAGTCGCCAAGAAACAACTTGGCGTGCAAAAGATCCTTGGCGTTCTTGGTATCTTATTAGCGTTTAAAAAGACAATCATGAAAAATTCTGATTTCGACATTTACAAAACCGAGTTCCGCACTGTTATCCGTAAGGTGCTGGCTGAATCTGAGCAGGGACGCCTGGATGAGGCCGGCTTCCCGGCTTACTCGCATCGCAATCCGCTCATCAATTGGTTATTCTGGCAGCGTTTGCGAGTGGTGATGGACTATATTGAAACGGATGCTCCTTACGAGCACGTGCTTGACTTCGGCTGTGGCAGCGGCGTGATGCTGCCCTTCCTGTGTGGAATCAGTGACCGCGTCACCGCCATGGACATCGACCTGCTCCCGTTCGAACGCGTCAGCCGCCAGCGGACATTTCCCGCCAATCTGACCGTTCACAATGCCCGTGAAGTGACCCTGAAAGACCTGCCAAAAACTTCTTTCGACTTGATTGTTGCTACCGATGTGCTCGAACATGTAGACGATATCTCCAGCACGCTGACTGATATGCAGGCCTTACTTAAGTCCGGTGGGCGGATTGTCATCTCCGGCCCGACCGAAAATATTCTATACAAAATCGGACGAATGTTGGCTGGCCCTGAATATTCCGGTGATTATCACGAGCGTGGGATTCTCGAAGTGCGAGATATGCTGGCAGAACAAATGAAACTTATCCATATTGCTTCGTTGTACTGGCCGATGTCATTGTTCGTTGTTTTCGCTGGACGGGTTGCATGATGCGATACTAGGGGGCAGCTGAATGGTGCTGAAAATGTTAGCTGACATTACAGGTTTTTTTGTTTCTTGTGAAAGTGCGCAATAAGATGAGTCGTTAAAAAACTCTTTTCAACAATGAGTGGTACCAAGATATTCAAATGAAAGATCAGATCAAAAATACTGCATCCAGACAAAAGTCAATTCCTGTAACCTGGGATCAGGTAACTGCCTTTCGGCTAGCACGTCACCACCTCCTGGAGCGCGCCTCTGCAAAGAAATTGCTCCAGGTAGCGGGCGACATGGCCGGGGCGCAGGCGCAGTTGTTTTCTGCCGCGCAACTCTCGCTCTGGGCTAGAGTCCGCGATCTCAGAGTTGAGCATATCGAAAAGGCTCTCATTGAGCGGAGTCTGGTCAGGACGGCCTGCATGCGCCGCACGCTGTTTCTTATACCTTCTTCGGAATTGGCGTTGTTCGTCCGTGGAACTGCACGGCGCGCAGAAAAGGAAATCCGCTGGGCGCTTGGAAAGGGTGTTCCCGAACGCGTTATTGAGAGGGCTATCGATGTAACTCTGGATGCAATGAACCAGCCCCTCACCCGTCCGGAGATCGCTGAACGCGTCAGCCGTGCCCTGGGTGTGGGGAAGCAGAATGTACATGGGGGCGGCTGGGGCAGCCGTAGGAAGGTTGCCTCTGTCCCGGTAGGGGCATTGACGTACCCGGTTGTGGACTTGCTGCATCTCGTCGGTGCACGCGGCGTAGTCTGCTACGGGCCTGATCGAGATGGTCAGCCGACTTTTGTTCGGGCTGATGTGTGGATCCCGGGTTGGCAGGATGTGCCCGAAGAGCAGGCAGAAAATGAGCTCCTGCGCAGATATTTGCGAACTTTTGGGCCTGTAACGGTCAGAGACTTTGCCTGGTGGACCGGAATTACACTCACTGAAGCGCGCGCGATCTGGGCCCGTCAACAGGCCGGTCTCACGTCTGTAGATGTGGAAGGTTGGGAAGGGACAGTTCTACAAGATGATCTGGATGAGCTGAAGCGGACCGCTTTAGATCACCCGCATGTCCGGCTTATCCCGTACTTTGACTCTTTCCTGCTAGGTCATAAAGACAGGGCGCATCTAGTAACCAAAGATCGTCATGCGGAAGTTTACCGCCCACAGGGCTGGGTCGCTCCCGTCCTACTTGTAGATGGCCGGGTTGCTGCTGTGTGGAAGCACGTTCAGGAAGGGAAGCGTCTGTGCCTGGAGATGACGAAGTTTGGGCCATTGTCGAAACAAATTACAGCTCAAATCCGGGAAGAGGCGTATGATCTGGGTCGCTTTCTCGGGTTCAAGGATGTAGATATTCAACTCAAATGACGTAGCGGAATCCATATATTGCTGTTTATTAACGACAACAATGCTATGCAGACTTGACGCCTGCCTTCCGAGGGGCTATGATGAAACCCGATGAAACCAACAACGACTCTTGACCCCGAACAGCTCCGCCGGTCCATGCGTGCATGGACGTCCGGCGTGACGATTGTGACTGCTTCCCATGAGGGGACACAGCACGGTATGACTGTCAGTTCTTTCACTTCCATTGCGCTGGAACCGCCCTTGGTAATCGTTTCTCTGCAGACCGATAGCCGTACGCATGAGCTGGTCTTGCAATCCAAAGCCTTCGCGATTACCATCCTGGCAGATGACCAGCAGGAACTCTCCGATATTTTTGCCGGGCGCGTGCCTGACACTGAAGACCGTCTGGCAGGAATCGAGGCTGAAACCCTGACCACTGGCGCGCCTTTCATCAAGGGAGGGCTGGCATACCTTGATTGCCGCGTTTCGCAGACCATCGAAGTCGGCACAAACACGCTTTTCCTGGCAGAAGTGGTTTCGGCGCGTGGCAACGGCGAGGGGAATCCACTGGTCTATCACAACCAAAAGTATCGAACACTTAGGGACTAATAAAGTTATTCGGCTGATAATTCGTTACAAGTAAGTTCG
Organism: Anaerolineales bacterium; assembly: GCA_050115035.1. Taxonomy (GTDB): domain Bacteria; phylum Chloroflexota; class Anaerolineae; order Anaerolineales; family Villigracilaceae; genus JAABUE01. The sequence goes on from JASFRG010000009.1 coordinate 36,803, forward strand.
TTGGTTGAGTAGGCGCTGGTTTCGATACCTGCACTGCATCAAACTCCGCCGTATCGAAACCACCAAAAAGGGGCTTCACGATGCCCGAAGATAAACTGACAACCGAAGAAAAGCGCATCCTGTTGGAACTGGCACGAGAAGCGCTGGAGACAGGTGTGAGGGGTCAGAAATTATTGCCGCTCAATTTGGATACCCTCTCACCGCGTTTGCAATCAGACGGCGCTTCTTTCGTCACATTGACCATCGATGGCAACCTGCGTGGCTGTATCGGCGCACTGGAACCCTACCAACCGCTGGCGGAAGATGTGCGCGAACATGCGGTAGCCGCCGCGTTGCAAGATTTCCGCTTCCCGAACGTCGAACCTGAAGAACTACCACAGATTGCGATTGAAATCTCCCGCCTCACCCCTCCAACCCCACTTGAATACACCACTCCCGGAGACCTGCTCTCAAAGCTTCGCCCTGGAATAGACGGCGTGGTGTTGCGGGATGGTCCCCGCCGGGCCACGTTCCTGCCGCAGGTCTGGGAAAAACTGCCCGATCCCGCTGATTTCCTCGCGAACCTGTGCTACAAAATGGGCGCTGCACCCGATATATGGCGAAAAAAGCCTCTGGAAATTCTGGTGTACCAAGTGGAAGAATTCCACGAATAACGATATTGTAACTTGTCCCAACCCCCAGCCTGTAATACAATCAAACCATGGCCGACGATACCATGTTCCAGGAAGCAGTCGAGGCCCTGCGCGAAGGCGACAGGACCAAGGCCAAGGACCTGCTGACACAACTGCTCAAAACAGACCAGAACAACGTTACGTACTGGATTTGGCTGAGTGCGGCGGTTGAATCTGACAAGGAACGCATCTACTGCCTGCAAACAGCGCATCAATTGGACCCCGAAAATGCTACCGCTAAACGGGGTTTGGTGCTGCTGGGAGCCCTCCCGCCTGATGAAGATGTTCAACCATTTTCTCTGGACCGTCCGCGCCTGTGGGAGGAAAAGCTTGGCCTGGCAACCGATAAACCCAAAGAAAAACGCACGCTGAGAACTATCCTGGCCAGTCCATCCGGACGCCTGGCCGGGTTTGGGTTGCTGGGTATTGTAATCATTGTGGCGGTTGTCTTCGGTCTGATCCTGCCAAACACCAATCCGCTTGCGCCGCGTATCGTCTTTACCCCCGGTCCGTCGCCCACTTTCACGTTGACGCCCACCTTTGTCAATGCGACTGAGCAGGTTCCCACTGGCCGGGGAACACTAGTTCCGTTGTCAGAATTGCTGGAAGCGCCTCACACCCCTACGCCTTTATATGTCAATACACCCCGTGAGCCTCAGTCCATCGACAATTATCGTGTGGTCAAATCTGCATATGAAAGCAAGGATTGGGATGCCGTCATCGCCGGGATGAGCGAGATCGCCCAGAACGAGCCAGATGCCGCTGATCCATACTATTATATTGGGGAGGCTTATCGCTTCAAGGGTGATTTCCGCAACGCGCTGGAAGCCTATAACCAGGCTCTGCGCATCGATCCGAATTTTGGCCCACCCTACCTGGGACTGGCGCGTGCCCGTCAACTTCAGGACCCCGATGCGAATGTCCTCCTTCTGTATACCGAGGCCATTAACCGTGATCCCAATTTTGGCGAAGTCTATCTCGACCGTGCTATTTACTATCTTCAAATTGAACCGGATCCCGAACAGGCTCTGGCCGACCTGGCGGACGCTGAACGGCTATTGCCTGGTTCCCCGCTTGTCTTTTACTATCAAGCGCGTGCGCATTTAGCTCTCGAAGAATTTGATGAAGCGGAAGATGCCGCCCTTGAAGCAAATCAAGCTGATCCGACCATGCTGCCGGTCTATTTGACGCTGGGCGAGATTTATATGGCGCAGGAACAATATGCGGACGCGATTGAAGTCCTGCAAACCTATGCAGCATATGCGACCCGCGATGTGGATGCGCGTGCTATGATCGGTGAAGCCTACTACCGGGCCGGTGACTGTGAGACAGCCATCGAAGCCCTGGACACCGTCATCTCCATGGACCCGCGCCAGGGGCAGGCGTATGTGTACCGCGGTCTGTGCTACGTTGAGATGGGAGAAGCCGACGATGCAGTCTCTGACCTGGAGCGCTCACCCACTGATGATTTCGAAATCAACCTGGCATTGATGCGCGCCTATATGCTCCAGGAACATTTTGGGGATGCCTATTTGCAGGGCGAAAAGGTGCTATCTCTGGCTGAGACCGATGAAGAAATGGCTCTGGCTTATTACTGGCGCGGGCTTAACTTCGAAGAGCGTGAAGAACCGGATAATGCCGCTGAATCCTGGCAGGCGTTGCTAGAATTGCCCAGAAGCGCAATAACCAGGGCCATGCGCACCGAAGCGCAAGAGCATTTCTTTGACATCTATACGGCCACGCCTACCTTCACACCCTCTCCTACAGAGACTCCCACCAATACGGCAACTGCAACCCAAACATTGACGCCCACGAGAACGCCAACACCCTCTCGGACCCCCACACCGAGCAGGACACCAACGTTCACCAGAACGCCGACATCTTCAAATTAAAGGAAACGACCGCCCCCGATGAAAACGAGGGCGGTTCTTCCATGCGTTATGTGGCTGTCCGCGAGTGGAGGCAAGTACTGGCATGACTGTCCAAGACCTGACAGGTTTTCAAAAGGCTGTCAGGTCTTAATGTTACTCCACTTCTACTTTCCCCGACACTCATCGCATGGACACAGTGCCCGCAGATAGTGCCAGTTGAAGATTCCGTAATCATGCCCGTCCTCCCAGACGATGGTCAACGCATAGGAACCGACAGCGACGACGTTATCGATGCGTGTGGCGGGTGTTTCTTCCATGTCCACACCGAAAACGTTGGGATCGGGTTCACTGCCCATATTTTCATGTCCGCCGCGGCAGGAAGCACAGGGACAGGCCGCGCGCAGCAGCCCAAAGGGGTAAACGCTGGTGTGTCCGTCGTTCCATGTGACGGTGAATTCACGGTTTTTTTTGTCAGCAGTGATGCCGGTCGGTTTTTCGTTCATGTTGTCTCCTGTAGGGGCTATTCGCGAATCCCCCCTACTACATAAATTTATGGTGAAGGGATTGCTCCCAAAAAATCAGCCGCAGCCCAGCCGGCGCGGGTTTCGTCATAGGGAGCGACCAGATACCACCAAGTGTACCCATCGGCCTCTTGTGGCCCCTCGCGCACCTGGAAGACCTCTTCGTCGTAGCCGAGGAAAACAGGTGTGCCGTTCAAGCCGGGGTCGGCGCGCAGACGCAGTCCCTCTCCTTCTGTGCCGGTGATCTGGACGTAGCCTCCCACGCCGATCTCGTCAGGGGCCAGGGTAGCGGTGCCGACGATCAGCGGATCGGGGGTAAACGTCGGGGTGACATCGGGGGTAGAAGTTGGGGCCGGGATCACGGTCAGGTCAGCGGGAGCAAACCCGAATTCCCGCGTTGGATCCGGCTTTGTCCATCCAATGGAAATTATTGTGATCAGGATGAGTATTACTGCAATCCCCAAGGCACCCAGGATGACGCGAAGGTTGATAATAGAGGAAAGATCATTTCTGTTCATGGAAATCGGATCAGTTCGGGTTATGTAATAGATGAAGCGAATCAGGTGGCATCAGCAGCTTTAATGCGCGCTTGTGGACGGTGATGTTGGCTTCCTGCGTGGCGTCTTTGGGCTCAGCGTCCATGTGCACAAAGAAAGGCGACTCAGCCTGCACCCGCAAAGTGTGGAAGGGAATACGCTGGGCTTCATCAGAATTGACGTGCTGCCCGCGCCACAGTTCGTAGGCGATGCGTAGCGCATCACCCAGGTTTTTTCCTTGAAAAAGCCACAGGTCGAGTTGGCCATCATCGAGATGAGCATCTGGGGAAAGGATGGAATAACCGCCCATATAACGGCGGATATTGTTGGCAACCGCCAGCAGATAGTGACCTTCCACTTCCTGCTCGTCGGCCCAAAAACGCAGCCGGATGCCGTTCCACTGGACGGCGTTCCAGATGGTGGTGGCAGCATATTCGGGGACTGCGAAAAACTTCTCCAGCCGCACGCGCGGTTCGAGGGAACGGATCGCCATTGCGTCAAGGCCCATGCCTGCCCACATCATAAAGAAATGCTCGTTGCATTGTCCCATATCCACACAGTGGATAGGAGCTCTTGCCAGAGTGCGTGCATTCTCCTGCAAGCGTCCGGGGTAAGCCCAGTTGAAAGCGGGTAAGCCCAACTCCTGTGCCCACACATTAGAAGTGCCGGCCGGCAGGACGCCCAGAGCGGTTTCAGAACCGACCAATCCACCGGCCACCTGCCCGACCGTGCCATCCCCGCCAACGGCGAAGGCCGCTTCGTATTTCTCAGCTACAGCCTGCTGACCGAGTTGGACGGCGTGATCGCCACTATGTGTGGCGACGATTTCCACTTTCCAATCGGCCTTGACGAGTTCCGTTTCGATGGCTTTCAGGAACGGCTTGACCGGGAAACGTCCAGCCGTCGGGTTGTAGATGACCAGCGCCTTTCGCATGACGGCGATTATACCCCCTCCCGGCCTCCCCCGTTTTCCTGCGAACTTCAGCGGGAAAATGGGGGAGGTGCCCAACAGGCGGTGGGGGCTGGGCAATGTTATAATTGATTTCGCTATGCAGGAAGGCACATTGCTGAACAACCGTTATCAACTGCTCCAGCAAGTCGGCTCTGGTGGCATGGCCGAAGTGTTTCGCGCGCGCGATTCCATGCTCGAACGCTATGTGGCCATCAAGGTGCTGCGCGCCGATTACACGGAGAACGATTCATTCCAGGAACGTTTCCGCCAGGAAGCGCGCGCAGCGGCCAACCTGTCACATCCCAATATCGTCACCGTGCACGACTTTGGCCTGGACCGCGGAAGGTTGTTCATTGTCATGGAGCACGTTCCCGGCTCGGATCTGAAAACGCTTATCCGGCAACGCGGGCGCTTTACAGTTGAAGAAGCGATTCCCCTGATCGTGCAGGCTTGCGCGGGCATCGGGTATGCCCACCGCGCCGGGCTGGTGCACTGCGACGTCAAGCCGCATAACATGCTGGTCACGCCGGACAAGCGTCTCAAAGTCACGGACTTTGGGATTGCGCGCGCGTTGGCAACCATCCATCCCGAAGAACATGCCGATGTGGTCTGGGGCTCGCCGCAATATTTCTCACCTGAACAGGCAGCAGGAGAGCCGCCCTCCCCGGCTTCGGATGTTTACTCCTTAGGCATTGTGCTCTACGAGCTTTTGACCGGCACCTTGCCATTCAATGCTGCCACGCCGGAGGAACTCGGACGTATGCACCTTGACGTCCGGCCGCATCCCATCCACGAATATTTGCCTGAAATTTCCCCGCTGCTTGAACAGATCATTGATAAAGTGCTCTCCAAAGAGCCCTCTGCGCGCTATCGCACAGCGGACCAGCTTGGACGCGTGTTGCTTCGCTTCGGAACTCAGACCCAGCCTGAACCAGCCCCCGAACTTTCCCTGACGCCCGAGGCATCTCCAACTTATCAGCCGGAGCCCGAGCCTGAACCGGTCTACACCTATACCCCGGAACCGCTGCCGGCTGCCCCACAGATTGACATTGACTGGCTTTCCGTTGCCCTGGGTTTGCTGGCCCTGATCGCTGTCGGCGGCCTAGTCCCGTTTTGGATGTGGGTCTATTTCGTTTATAATCCACCCATTCGATAGGCCACAAAGACACAAAACCTCGAAGACACTCATTTTAAAACATGTGTCTTTGTGTTTTAGAGCCTTCGTGGTAAATTTCAAAAAATGTCAAATTTTGTTATAGCCCCTTCTATCCTTTCATCTGATTTCTTGAGCCTGGGTGATGTGCTGGATACCTGCAAATCCGCCGGTGCGGACTGGATCCATGTGGATGTGATGGACGGCCATTTTGTTCCCAACCTGACCATGGGCCCCTTCATTGTCCGGCATTGCCGTCGAGGAACGGATTTGCCGTTAGATGTACATTTGATGATGGAGAACCCGGAGAGATTGCTGGAGGCCTTTGCCGAGGCGGGCGCTTCTCGTTTGACTGTTCACGTGGAAACCTGTCCACATTTGCATCGCACTTTGGAAGATATCCAGGGGCTGGGCTGTGAAGCTGGCGTCACGCTCAACCCGGCCACCCCTGCATCTTCGATTTTTCAGGCCTTGCCGTTTGCTGACCTTGTCCTTGTGATGAGCGTTGACCCCGGTTTTTCCGGCGGTACCTATATCCCGGAAATGGTTGGAAAAGTCGCTGAAATCCGCAAGGAGTTGGATCGAATTGGCTCCTCTGCCTGGCTGGAGGTGGACGGCGGCATGTCCCCTGAAACCCTGCCAGAAATGAATGCCGCGGGCGCAACTGCCTTTGTGTCAGCTACAGCTATATTCAAGCATCCAGACGGCATCGCGGCGGGGATCGCTTCGTTGCGAGAAGCAAGGTAAGGAGTCCAATGTCTCCTGACATTGGATGCAAAATATCCAGATGAATCTGTAAACAGGAGATTGCCACAGTCGCGATGCTCCCCGTCTCGGGCCGACGCCTTCATGGGGTGGACGGCCTCGCAATGACACTTGAAATGGAAACAAAAAATCACGGCGTGAGCCGCGATTTTTATCAGTCAGGAAAGGAACGATTTACGCTTTGGTCTTGGTCAGGTTGCGGATACAGCGGGTGCATAGCACCTTTTTGACCTTGCGGTTGTCCTCATAAAGCGTCACCTTTTGCAAATTAGGTTTGAACTTTCGATTGGTGGCGCGCATTGAGAACGACCGGTTGTGGCCAAAAGTTGTCGTCTTTCCGCAGTGGGCACACTTAGCCATCTTACAAATTCCTTTCTTGCTATAATTACGAAGTTACGGCTTGCTCTCACAAACACAGCATTCTACCACACATCGTATCCTTCTACAAGAAGATAGATAATTACAAAGAGGATTGAAATAACATGGGCGAAGAAACTACATCTTTAGGCGGCATCCACATCTCACCAGATGCTGTCGCGACCATTGCATATCACGCAACACTGGAATCATATGGCGTGGTTGGACTGGCTCCCAAAAATATTGCCGAAGGACTGGCACAAACTATCACCCGTGAACCAACGCGCGGGGTGTCGGTGGAGTATGACGGGGATAAAGTGGATATTGAAATCTACATCGTTGTCGAATATGGCACGCGCATTGCTTCGGTGGCGAACAGTGTAGCCAACACGGTTCGTTACCATGTGGAAAAGGCATTGGGATTGCGTGTCAACACCATCAACGTGCACGTAGCCGGGTTGCGTGTCAGCAATACAGATTAGCCAGAGGCGTAGGAGAGACGGTATGGGCTTGGATTCCCCGCAAACACAGAAACGACTTGAAAAATTTCGCAACGCTCCAATGGACGGTCAGTCACTTAAACGGCTGGTTGAAGCCGGTTTGACCTGGCTGCGCACCAATCAACAAACGGTCAACGCGCTGAACGTATTTCCCGTTCCAGATGGAGACACCGGCACCAACATGGTCTTGACTATGCAATCGGCCTACAATGAAATCAGTTCACTGGGGCATCGCAGTGTGGACGATATGGCTGCTGCCGTCTCGCAGGGTGCGTTGATGGGCGCGCGTGGGAATTCGGGCGTTATCCTGTCGCAGTTGTGGCGCGGTTTTTCGCGCGGTTTACAAGGGCAGGATGTGTTGGATGGGCCGGGGTTGGTCAAGGCTTTTGCAGAGGCGCGTGATACGGCTTATAAAGGCGTTGTTCGCCCGGTGGAAGGCACGATCCTGACTGTCGCCAAGGATGTGGCCGCGGCAACGGAGGCAGGCTTGCAGTCGACGCAGGACCCGATTGAGATCCTAGAGATCGCGGTCAAAGCTGCGGAGGAATCGGTCGAACGCACCCCGAACCTGCTCCCGGTCCTCAAACAGGCCGGCGTGGTCGACTCGGGCGGTAAGGGACTGTATTTCATCCTAGAGGGCATGATGCGTCATATTTATGGGGATTCGCTGGATACACCGCTGGCGTCGGTGCAACCGATCTCTGCTTTGGATTTTGAAAGCGCCATGCAGGAGGTCGAAGAAGGACAGGATTTCGAAGTAGTGGTCGACTTCTATCCCCAGGACGAATTGAATTTGCAATCCTTCTACGGCAAGCTGGAAGAAATGGGCACTTCTATTCAAGTGGGCGAAGGTGAAGGCATGTACCGCATGCACATCCACGTTCCGTTGGAAAATCGCTACTTGCCGATCGATTACATTATGGGACTGGGAACGATCACCAAGGTGGCGATGGAGAACCTGCTGGCCCAGATGGACGAAATCGATCAACGTACTCAAGGTGATTATTTCGAGCTGGCCAACGTTGAACCCGGACAGATCGCAGTGGTGACCGTTTCACCGGGACCAGGACTGAGCCGCATCTTTGCCAGTCTGGGCGTAGCGGCCATCGTCGAAGGTGGGCAGACCATGAATCCCAGCACGCAGGAAATTTTAGCGGCCTTCGAGAACCTGCCAACGGATAAAGTTATTATTCTGCCAAATAACAAGAACATCATTATGGCGGCCAACCAGGCCAAAGATGTAACGGTCAAGGAAGTGCAGGTGGTGCCCAGTCGCAACGTCCCACAGGGACTGTCTGCCCTGCTAGCGCTCAACCCGGACGGCGAAGTTGAGGCTGTTGCAGAGAAGATGAACAAGTCGCTGGATCTGGTGAAAGCCGGAGAGGTTACCATTGCGACACGCAGCGTAGAAATTGACGGTGTCAATGTGCAGGAAGGGCAGGTCATCGCGTTATTGGATGGCAAGCTGGTTTGTTCTTCGAAATCGGTTGAAGAAAGTTGTATGTGTTTGTTGGAGAATGCCAAGGCTGAAAAGCATGAATTGATCACGCTGTTCTTTGGCGAAGATTTGTCCCTGACGGAAGCCAATCTCATTTCCGATAGGGTGCGCAAGGCTTACCCCGGTCAGGAGATCGAGGTCCAGGACGGCGGGCAGCCGCATTACCAATTTATTATTTCAGTTGAATAATCTTGTTGACGTTCGCCCTGCAGTTCAACTGCAGGGCGAACGTCAACTTTATCAGGATGGAAATAAAAAATGAAACTCGGCATTGTCACTGATTCCACCTCCGACCTCCCCCAGCACATCATCGACGAACACGAGATCGAAGTTGTCCCGGCCGTGCTCGTCCTGGATGGCCAATCTTACACAGATGGCAAAGGTGTTTCGCGCGAGGAGTACTACACGCGCCTGCCAGACATGAAACAACCGCCGACCACCGCATCACCTTCCACCGGTGATTTTGTGAGACGTTTCCAGAAATTATTCGATACGGGCTGCGATCATATCCTCTCCATCCATGCCGCCGTGGAATTGACCACCATCGTCGATGTGGCTCGCCTGGCTGCGCATGATTTCCGTGAACGCATCACCGTGCTGGATAGCGGTTCATTATCCCTTGGGCTTGGGTTTCAAGTGCTGGCAGCTATCCAGGCGAAAATGGATAACTTAAGTCTGGAAGGCATCCTGGAGGCCATTCGCTCCACGCGTCAGCGCACGAAGGTCATTGCCGCGCTAGATACGATGGAATACCTGCGCCGCAGCGGGCGTGTCCCGGGCGCGGTAGCAGCGTTGGGCGGACTGTTGCGTATCAAACCCATCGTAGAACTGCTAAATGGAGAAGTCAAACCATTAGGCGCTGTACGGACAACCCGTCAGGCTGGCGAACGCATTTACAATGCCTTAAAAGAACTTGGCCCATTGGAACATCTGGCGATCCTGCACACAAACGCCGAGCATCGCGCTCGTCAATTATTAGACGAGTTGATGGCAACGGTCAGCCAGTCCATTCCGCGTGATATATTGATGGTCAACGTGACCACCGTCATTGGGACGCACGTCGGGCCGAATGGGCTGGGCTTCGCTGCGGTAAAGGTGTAAGCGTTCGTTCCACGATATTGACCACAGAGATCACCGAGAGCACAGAGAATTTCCTCTTTTTTTCTCAGTGAACTCAGTGTGCTCTGTGGTAAGTTTCTAATACTCATCCCCGTGATAAAATACCCTCATGCAGCAATCATTAGAAAAACTACGAAAATTCTTCAACCTCGAACATAAAAACGGCTACGACAACACAGCCATCATCGGTGGCCTGGCAAAAATGCTGGATTACTGGGAGGGCGAAGCCCGTGCGGACAACCTCTCCGAAGAGATCATCCAGGCCGTGCTCCAACGTTTGCAGTCCTATGGCAGTCTGTCACCCGAATCGCGGGCTGAATCGCTCAAAGGACTCTGGAATCGTATTGGCGCTGAATATCCCGAAGCGACGAAGAAGCCGCAGCGCGCGCCTCGTTCTAAGCCCCAGCCTGTCCCTGATAAACGGCAAGATGCCCCCTCTGAAGCGAAGCCCACTGAAGAACGTCCGGCACCTCCTGGACGTGCCGAATCAGCTCCCGGCGGAAAAACATCCGCTACCCCGGCGGCCCTCAACGCAGAATTAACTATATTGCAGGGAGTTGGGCCACGTCACGCCAATACTTTGGGGAAGCTTGGCTTGCATACGTTGGGCGACATGTTGTACTACTTCCCCCGCCGCTACGAGGACTACAGCCAACTCAAACCTATTAAGGAATTGTTCTACGGCCAGCAGGTGACCGTTATTGGCAGAGTGGAATCTGTGCACACCCGTCCGATCCGCGGCGGAAAGCAGCAACTGGTCGAGGCCATCCTGTCCGATGGCACCGGCGCGCTGCGACTGTCCTGGTTCAACCAACCCTGGATGGCAAACCGCCTGCGGCAGGGTGTCTCCATTTCTGTTTCCGGAAAGATCGAGCAATATCTGGGACACCTGGTGATGAACAACCCCGATTGGGAACCCATCGAGATCGAGAACCTGCATACCAACCGTATCGTCCCAATTTACTCGCTGACCGAGAAAATCACGCAGAAATGGCTGCGAAAACTGATGAACCAGGTGGTCACGCACTGGGCTCCGCGCGTTACTGATTATCTGCCGGAGAGCGTGCGAAAGGATGCGAAGTTACCCGAACTCAGCGATGCGCTTTTGCAGGTGCACTTCCCCGATTCACAGGACAGGTTGAAATCCGCCCGGAAACGCCTGGCCTTTGACGAGATTTTCTTCCTGCAAATGGGCGTGCTGCGCCAGAAACGTGAATGGCAATCGGTTACTGCCCGCATTTTTGATGTGCCCGATGAGTGGATGGAAGCGCGTGTCAAAGCGTTGCCCTTCAAGCTTACCAGCGCACAGCAGCGTGCCGTGGATGACATTCTGGTCGACCTGGGTTCTGGACGTCCGATGAATCGTCTGTTCCAGGGTGATGTCGGTTCGGGCAAAACCGTAGTGGCCGCTTTAGCGGCAGGTATCGTAGCGAATGCGGGCGCGCAGACAGCTGTTATGGCGCCTACTTCGATTCTGGCCGAACAGCATTTTCGTAGCTTCTCCACTCTTCTAGCCGGTGAAAACGGGGTTGTCTCTCAGGACGCGATCCGGTTGTTGGTTGGGGACACGCCTGAGGCTGAGAAAGAAGCGATCCGTGCTGGTTTGGGGGAGGGCAGCATCAAAGTTGTCATCGGTACACATGCGCTGCTGGAAGACCCGGTCCAGTTTGCGGACCTAGAACTGGCCGTCATCGACGAACAGCATCGCTTCGGTGTTGACCAGCGGGCTGCATTGCGCTCGAAAGGCGGGACGCCGCATCTGATGGTGATGACCGCCACACCCATCCCACGTTCATTGGCGCTGACGCTGTATGGTGACCTGGACCTGAGCATCATGGACGAAATGCCTGCCGGACGCCAGCCGGTTTCCACACACGTGTTACGCCCGCAGGAACGTGAGCGCGCGTACACACTCATCCGCGCGCAGATAAAAAACGGACAGCAGGCTTTTATCATCTATCCGTTGATCGAAGAGAGCGAGAAAATCGACTCACGCGCAGCCGTAGACGATTTCGAAACGCTTTCGAAAGAGATCTTCCCTAACCTGAAACTGGGTTTGTTGCATGGACGTTTGCGCCCTGATGAAAAAGATGTGGTCATGCTCAAATTCCGAGATAAGGTGTATGACATCCTGGTTTCAACCACTGTGGTTGAGGTTGGCGTGGATGTGCCCAACGCCACCGTCATGCTGATTGAGGGCGCCAACCGCTTTGGCCTGGCGCAGTTGCACCAGCTACGCGGGCGTGTCGGGCGCGGTTCGGAACAGTCTTACTGCCTGCTGATCCCCACCCATGAAGACTCGGTCGAGAACGAGCGCTTGCAGGCTATGGCCGAGAGCACTGACGGATTCGTGTTGGCTGAGCGTGATTTGCAGCAGCGTGGTCCCGGCGAATTTTTAGGCACACGCCAATCAGGGTACGCGTCCGGTTTGCGCATGGCCAGTTTGACAGATGTGGCCTTGATCGAGGATGCCCGTTCGCATGCACAAAAACTGTTCCAGGAAGATGCGACGCTTGAAAAGCCCGAAAATGCCCTGCTTGCAGAAGCCCTTGAACGTTTCTGGGGCGACGGTAAGGGAGATGTTAGTTAATCTGACAAGTCCGATAGGTCTTACAAGTCCGCAAAATGACTCGTAAGACTTCTTAGACCAATAAGACCTGGAGACCTATGGTTAGAGCCTTATTCCCCGGTACATTCGACCCCGTTCACTACGGCCATATGGACATTGCCGAACGTGCTTCACGCCTGTTCGATGAGCTTGTGGTTGCTGTTTATGACAAGCCGATCAAAACATTGTTCTTCTCACCTGATGAGCGCATCGCATTGGTCGAGGAGGCAGTCGCCAGCAATCCCAAGATCCGTGTGACCGGTTACAGCGGCCTGACGGTTGAATATGCCAAAAAGATCGGCGCGCAGGTTATCGTACGTGGGTTGCGGGTTTTTTCGGATTTCGAATTCGAGTTTCGCATGGCGCTGGCCAATCACCGCTTGTTACCGGAAATTGAGTATATGGCGCTAATCACAGCTGAGGAACATACTTTCCTTTCGTCAACGACCGTTCGGGAGATTGCCTCGCTGGGTGGTGATGTGTCAAGCATGGTACCGCCACATGTCGATAAAGCCCTGAAAGAGATACTTAGCGACAGGGAAGATAATGACATCCCGAATGCGATCAGGGATTGATTTGCAAAACAAATAAGGCATCATAGAGTAAAAATCGGATAGAATAAGGGTAGCCGTGGATGGAAACGGAGGAGCTATGGACATCCTGCAATTGATTGACCGCCTGGAAGAACTTTTCAACGATGGGAAACCCATTCCCTTCACGCACAATGTGGCCGTGGATGAAGACCGCATGTTGGACATCATCGACCAGATGCGAATCGCCATTCCCGATGAGGTGAAGAAAGCCCAGCAGTTGCTTTCTCAACGGGATCGTGTTTTGGCCCAGGCACAGGAGGAGGCCAATCGCACCCTCGATCTGGCGCGCGAGAAGGCGGACGGGCTGGTCAAAAAGGATGGGATTGTCCAGGAGGCCGAGCGTCGTGCCGACCAGATCATTCATCAGGCGCGCGCCGATGCCGAGGCTACCCGCCAGGATGCAGATGATTATGTGGTCGATACCTTGGGCCGTATGCAGGACGAATTGGAACGAAATCTCAACCAGGTTCGCAACGGTATCCGTGCGCTGGAGGAGGAAAGCATGCGTCGCGCGGCTCCCATCCCCTCCAATCCGGCTCCTGCTCCGACGGAAATCCCCGACGAAGAGAAAGATAAATAACACCAACGCCTCGTGAAATTCACGGGGCGTTGACTTTTTTGCTTTTCCCTGAGCGGAGTGAGGAGCGATAGCGACAAACGCAGTCGAAGGGCAGATCAAAGGTATTTCGTGCTTAAACCCCCGGCACCGCCCGCCGGGGCAGGTGTATCGACCTCCGCTCAGTGAGCAAGTTAGCTATATTTTCTCCGTCCATGACGGATGCGCATACTTCTCACGGACAAGTTCTTCCGCGCGCGACAACTCAGTCTCAGACAACTCCCCCTTCTCAAACGATAATCCCAACTGCGCTTCGAATGCCCCGACGAAGGCCTGCGCAGCGGTATCCCAATCCACTTCTCGCCCCAGAACGGACTCGACCGTTGTGGCACGTGCCAGCAGCCTTTGAACGGCTTTTTCTCTGGCTGCTTCGTCTGGGAAGACCAATGCCTGGCAAATGCGGGACAGGTCACTGGTCAATGGCAACGAGCCGTGTTGGAGCACGCCCTCTTTGCGGCGCGCCTGCGCCGAACCAATCAACTTTTTTTCACCAACGGTAATTTCATAGGTTGAAGGCACCTCAAAGCAGACCGGATTGGTCTGACCACTTGCATCAGCTTTGCCTTCCTTCATCTCTACTGGCAAACCCAAATCATGCACAGCCGCCAATAACGCCTGGGCCAGTCGATTATAGGATTCAAGAATCGAGCCAGTTAAGCGCGGCTCAATCTCAGGGCCGGTGACGGAATAAGTCAATTCGCCCGTGTGCAGAATAGCACGTCCGCCAGTCATGCGTCGTACCACTTCCCAGCCATGGGATTCCAGACGGGGAATGTCCACATCCTGGAAGGGTTGGGCACGCCCTAATGACAGGCAGGGTGGGTCCCAGGCATACAGCCGTAAGGTGGGGAGCGATGCGCTGCGGATTACCTCCTCGAGAAGGGTTTCGTCTACAGCCATATTCCATGCGCCGTGCGCAGGAGGGGTAAGGATGAGTCGCCAAGTTGTCATAGGATAATTCTACTAACAAATTCGTCTGATTGTGTGCACGCAAAAGATGTCAGAAAAAGGGAACCTGAGGTAGGATTGAGTTTTTCCGAAACCAGTTCTACCGGAGGCTCCCCCATGAACTATAACACTGAAACGATCAATCAAATGGCA
>JASFRG010000010.1:0-51656 GCA_050115035.1 Anaerolineales bacterium
ACCAATGTGCGCAGAATTCAACGCTTCACAGCAGCCAAAACAAAACCGCAGCAAGACAATTCCGGTCGAGAAACCCGATCTCAGGCAGCCCAGGATTCTTTTTTTGCTTTTGCCTGGCACTCCATCGGCCATTGGTTACACTCAGGTCAGGGTTTTGTTTCGATTGTTGGTTGTTAAAGATCAACTTTTTTCAGAGGACTCATATATAGTTATATAAAACAACGATATATATTTCGATACATTCATAATTGTGATGAGAACAGGTAATAATTTTCCCCCTTATTTTCAGATTTCTCCTGTTTCAGCGTGTATCTCTTAAGAAAGAAGGCCGACATTTTATTGCCGGCCTTCTTTAACTCGAATTTAGATTGCTCCCGGATCCTGCCACTCATATCTTCTATGGCGAAAATGATATCTTTCCAAAACTGACTCAATAATCTCTGTTTGATCCAGAGAGGGATCTATGAATTCGAAACCAAGTCTGTATGAGTTTGGACTCTCATCTTCTTCACAACGCGCAACGCGAGCCAAGATAATTAGATGTTGGGTCTTGACCTTGGGCAGGTCTTCCGGGAGATCGAATTTCAGGGTAGTATGGGTATCCACTTCCAGAGTCTTTTCACCGATGACCAATGCACCCTGGAGGGTGAGGTCCCGAAGGTAACCTAAAATCTTCCCCCTGTCTGTATCATAAACCGGTGTAAACGCCATCACCAATTTGCGCGCTTCTTTTCTGCGCTCGTCAAACTCGCTCATGGAAAGCTCCTGCTCGGGCGATTGGATCAGTCAATTACGTTGATTATATTTTCACTGCACTATTCCAAGCATTGCAGCTGTTTATCAGTTTTCCTGGTTTTCCTCTTCCTGTCGAATTTTTCTCAAACGAATAACTCCCCAAATCCAAAAACCCAAACCGATTAGTATGCCAATTATCCCTATGAAGAGAATTGGAAGATACCAGAACAATAAAGATTGATCCGGTTCTCCAATTCTGGCGATGACAGCCTCGAGTATATAGAGAACAACGCAGGCTATACCTGTTATCCCAATCAAACCCCCGAAGATCAAACTGCCACAGGGGAATGCTTTTTTAGATTTCATCCATTCAACAACACCAATTCTTCCTGCACTGCCCCCAAAAATTCTGCGCCTGCCTCCGTCATAACCACATCTTCCTCCAGGCCGATAACACCATAGCCGGGAACGATCAGGCTGGGTTCGATGGTATAGACCTGTCCAACTTCCAATTTTAGTTTCGGCGAATCGCCGTATTTTTCCCAGAGTGGACCGAGCAGCGCGCCCCCATCGTGGGCTACGCGTCCGAGTTGGTGACCGAGCGCGTGTTTGTATTCGGGGTAGCCTGCCTCAGTGACTCTCCCTCGAGCGATGGTGTCGATCTCCACGCCCTGTATGCCTGGTTTCATGGCAGCGCGTGCTTCTTCGATGGCCTGTCGCACGGTCTCGAAGCCGCGCTGCACTTCGGGAGGGGTGGACATTTCACCTTCGCGCAGAACATATGCTACGCGCTGGATATCGGAACAGTATTCTGCATATTTGACCCCGAAATCCCAGTGCAGGATATGACCGGGTTCGATTTGGATGTCTGACGGCCCGCTGTGACCGACCGGGGACTCCGGTCCGCTGTTGACAGCAGGATTTGACCCGCGCGGCCAGGCGAAGCCCACACCTGCTTCCGCCATCTGGCCATGCATGTAGGCTGCGACCTCTTTCTCCGTCATTCCCACGCGGACGTTTTCGAACGTTTTGCGATAGATTTCGTCCGTGAACTCGACTGCTTTCCGGATGCGTTCCACTTCGCTTTTTGTCTTGCGTCCGCGCAGGGCATTGATCACTGGTTCAGCGCTAATCAACCTGTCTCCGTAAGGAGTGCCGTTCAGGTGGTCAATCAGTATCTCGTACATGGCGTGGGTCAAACCGTCAGCCTGGACGTTGTCTTTCGAGGTGTTGACAGCTATTTGGTTCGGGTTGAGGCGGGTAAGCGTTTCACGCAGGAGTCCTCGGATGCCTTCGTCATATCCTAATACCGTATCGAAAACATCCAGCTTCTCGATTTCATTCTTTTCTAAATTACCAATAATGGCAATGCGTTCGCCAGACCTGGTAAATATCAGCGCGGATTGCCAGGTCAGATCGCCCAGGCCGATCAGGAAATCCAACACGGGATCGCGCACGCCGGAAGTTTCGCGTATGAACGTGAGCCAGAGATCGATGTCGTTTTCTTTCAGGATGTCAATGGCTTGATTTGATTTTTCTTGTAAGAGGGACATGCCTTCTCCTTATTCAACGGGGATACGGATCGGCTGTGTAATGCTGGCTTGCTCGCGTGGAGGATCTTTCACCACAAAAGCCAGCATGGCGGCCATCAGCAACCCGCAGATGATGGAAACTGTAAATGTGGCTTGAAAACTGACCGTATCTGCCAGCCAGCCGCCGAGAACAGGTGCCAGCAGTGTGGTTGGGGCAGTGATGGTGCTTGAAAGTCCAATGTAATATGGACGTTCTTCTTCCGTTCCGAATTGTACCGTGAGTGGAAGAGGAAGTGT
The DNA here is from genome assembly GCA_050115035.1 of Anaerolineales bacterium. Lineage (GTDB taxonomy): Bacteria > Chloroflexota > Anaerolineae > Anaerolineales > Villigracilaceae > JAABUE01. The sequence continues at coordinate 2,565 of JASFRG010000010.1, forward strand.
CCAGATGGCGACAATTGCTACGCTGGCCAGAACCAGGCTGAGATAGAACCAACTTGCAGATGGTGCGACCATGGCCATAGAAGCGCTCAAGCTGGCTGCCAGTGCGCCGAGGACCATCACCATGCGCGGGCTCCAGCGGTCAGCCAAACGCCCTAATACCAGATTCGCCAGGATCGATGACATCAGAAAGACACCGGTCAAATAACCTGCCTGCACTTCACTGACCTTGAACGTCCACACCACGTAAACGATGTAAAACGAAAAAGCCATGGCTGCAAACTGACTGAGCGAGCGCATCATCAGAAAGGCAACAAAATTCCAGTTGGATTTCAATATGCGCTGAGATTCGCTCCAAAACCCTTCTGGCTTGTCGAAAATGGGGCGCGGCGTGCCATCATGTTCTCTTGTGAAAGATAAGAAGAGTATTGAGATCACAAACGATATGCTGGCGGCTAAAAAGCACAGTGTGAAATCCAGTGGCCCATCCAGCCGGTCCAGGATCAATCCAGCAGCCACCGCTGAAATCCCTTCCAGGGCTGTAAATGCGGCCATTTGCGCGCCGAAGAATGTGCCATGCATGTTGGCTGGCATAATTTTTGTCATCAGGCTGGTCCAGGCATTGGCTGTGAAACCGCCGCCAAATCCCTGCCAGATAAGCAGGATGAAAGTCAGGACGAGTGCGACCCGGGTGCCAAGATTAGGCAGGAACCAAGCAACGGCGGCCAGTCCCAGAAAAGGGATTCGCTCATGGATGGTTGTCCACAGCACCAGCGGTTTGATACGCTTCGCTCGGGATACCCAACCTGCTGTCAGTAATTGGGGGAATTGCCAACCGACATTGTGGATCGCGGGAACCAATCCGATCAACAGGGCCGAATCCGTCATCCGGGAAACAAAAAGCGGAATGACGGTTATGAACGAGGCAAATCCCAACGCAAACCCGAAAAAGCCACCATCCAGCAGGTTGACGGTAAGGTTGTAGCGTAAATTCTTCTGGATGAATTGTTTGTTCGGGGAGGTGGATTGCATGAATGGTATTTTACCTAAGCTACCTGGGACTGGATAGGGGAGACAAAAGGCCTCATCTAAAGTGACATTCTACATAATTGACAATGAAGATAAAAATTATATACTGAAAACGAACGCTCGTTCATTTATTGGTTCGAAGAGGAGAAACTATGATTACGCTTAATATGGGCATCGACGTTGGTTCGACGACTGCCAAAGTCGCGATTCTGGACCAGAACAAACAAGTGCTGTTTTCAGCATACCGACGTCACAACGCTGAAACGCTGTCCACCTTACAAAGTATCCTGCAAGAGGCGCTTGAGAGTCTTGGCGATGTATCTGTCGGCCTGCTGGTAACCGGCTCCGCCGGGATGGGCATTTGCGAGAAATTCGATCTGCCTTTCATCCAGGAAGTGGTGGCTTCTGCTGAAGTTGTCCGGCAGCTTTACCCGAAAGTGAAGACTTTGATTGATATTGGGGGAGAAGATGCCAAAATGATCTTCTTCAAAAACGAGGGCAGGCCAGATATCCGTATGAACGGTTCCTGCGCTGGAGGGACGGGAGCATTCATCGATGAAATGGCGACTTTACTAAACGTACCGGTATCGGAGTTGGACCATCTGGCAGGTGATCACAGCATGATTTATCCGATGGCCTCGCGCTGCGGTGTGTTTGCCAAAACCGACCTGCAAAATCTGCTCAGCCGCGATATTCCCCAGGAGGATATTGCTGCTTCAGTATTCCATGCTGTGGTCTTGCAAACCCTGGCGACCCTTTCGAGAGGCTACGACCCGAATCCGTTGATCTTGTTCAGCGGCGGTCCGCTCACCTTTTTACCTGCCCTTCGAAATGCCTTTATGGAGGTGCTGAAGGTTGATACGGGCGATGACCTCGAAGTGGAAAATGCGCAGTTGTTGCCAGCCCTCGGCGCTGCATTAGCAAAAACTTCTGAAAAACAAACTTACAAAATTAGCGCGCTCGTCGAACGACTTACGGCTCTTCAAAACAAGGTGGTAACAATACAAAACCGCCTGCCAGCTTTGTTCGATAATGAGGATGAATTTCGTAACTGGGAATCAGTCCGAAGTCAGCAAAGAATCGCACAGATTGACGTTACCCATTTAAACGGACAGGATCTCTTTCTTGGGGTGGACTCCGGCTCGACGACCACCAAACTGGTTTTGATCGATATTGAAGGCAGGGTCGTTTTCAAGCATTATGCCAACAACCGCGGAAACGCCATCAGGGCCGTCCATGATGGGTTGGTAGAGCTGCGCGAACTGTTTGCTCGTAATAACAAATCCCCAAAATTTGCAAAGAGCGTTGTCACGGGCTATGGAGAAGATTTGATTCGGGCTGCCTACGGATTTGACGATGGCATGGTCGAAACGCTGGCGCACTTCCGGGCTGCGAAGGCCTTCGATGAACAGGTCTCTTTCATCCTGGATATCGGCGGTCAAGACATGAAGGCTATTTTTGTCAAAGATGGCTTCATCCAGAACATCGAGATCAACGAGGCCTGCTCTTCAGGCTGCGGTTCTTTCATAGAGTCATTTGCCCGCTCCATGGGTTACAACGTGGCCGATTTTGCCCAGAAGGCCTGCGAAGCGGAGGCACCCTGCAACCTTGGTACTCGATGCACGGTGTTCATGAACTCGCGCGTGAAACAGGCCCTGCGGGAAGGCGCGGAAATCAACGATATTTCGGCTGGCCTGGCTTACTCGGTGATCAAGAATGCCTTGCACAAGGTGTTGAAAGTGACCAATACCGATCTGCTCGGGGATCACATCGTAGTGCAGGGCGGAACCTTCCGCAATCCGGCTGTCCAGAAGGCGATGGAGGGTTTGCTGGGCAAACCTGTCACCTGTCCCGACCTGGCGGAGTTAATGGGAGCATATGGCGCCGCATTAACAGCCCGGGATTCTTACAGGAGCAACGGCCCCGAGGCAAGCACCCTGGTTGAGTTGGAAAGACTCGAGAGCGTGATCGACTATGATAAGCGCTTGATCCGTTGCCGGGGCTGCGAAAACAATTGCGCGGTGACCAAAATGATCTTCCCGAACGGGAATGTCTTCTACTCCGGCAACCGCTGCGAAAAGATCTACTCCAATAGCGGCAAAGCGGAACGAGAGGGCATCAGCCTGCCGGCCATTAAATATGATTTGTTATTCGCCCGAAACATGGAACCCGATTCGTCTCCCAGACTGACGGTCGGTATCCCCCGCGTGCTGAACCAGTTCGAGAACTTCCCGTTTTGGAACACGCTTTTCGTTGAATGCGGTATCAAGGTTCAACTCTCAAAAGCTTCCAGCAATGCTGTCTTCCAAAAGGGCACAGCCCACATCATGTCGGAAAATCTGTGTTTCCCGGCAAAACTGGTCAGTGGGCACATCATGGAATTGATTGATGCAGGTGTGGACCGCATATTCTTCCCGATGGTTTTTTATGAGGAAAACAGCTTTAGCGATTCGGTCAATAGTTATAACTGTCCGGTGGTCTCCGGCTATGCGGATGTGATCCGCAGCGTAATCGATCCCCAACGGAAGTACGACATTCCACTGGATATGCCTGCCGTGAACCTGAACGATAAGAAATTACTCAAGAAGAACTGCATGGCTTACCTGACCAGCCTTGGGGTTCCAAAAAAGGTTATCCGTCGGGCGTTTGACAAGGCGCTCGAATCCCAGGAGCAGTTCAAGATCCAGGTCCGAACGCTTGGGGCCGAAATCCTGGAAAATGCCAGGGCGGAATCGCGACCGGTCATCTTGCTGCTGGGGCGTCCGTACCACATCGATCCGTTGATCAACCATAAGATCCCGGATATTTTGACGGGCTATGGGGTGGATGTCATCACTGAGGATTCCATTCCATTGGAAGCGGGTCAGACCCTGGACAACCGGCATGTGATGACCCAATGGGAATATCTTAACCGTTATTATCATGCCGCTCGTTGGGTGGGCACGCAGGACAACGTGGAACTGGTGCAGTTGAATTCCTTTGGCTGTGGCCCGGATCCCTTCGTCCTGGAAGAAGTCAGGACGATCCTCAGCGAATATGGCAAACATCCGACGGTCATCCGCATTGATGAAATCGAGAGTCCCGGCTCGACAAAGTTGCGGCTGCGTTCGATGATGGAAGCCATCTGGCTGCATACCAAACCAGCGGCACACAGCTACCATCCCAGAAGGACAACGCGCGTATTTGAAAAAGAAGATCGCAGTCGAACGCTCATCGTTCCCGATTTTTCACAATTTTGTTCACCGCCGATCGTGCGTCCGTTCAAGGATATGGGCTATGAAATCGTGGCCCTACCGCCCGCGGACCGTGCCTCTGTGGATGTCGGGTTGAAGTACACCAACAATGAGATTTGCTATCCGGGCATCATCACGATTGGGGATCTGGTCAAGGCACTGCAATCAGGGAAATATGACCCGGCTAAAACGGCCATCGGATTCTCGCAGACAGGCGGGCAATGCCGGGCTTCCAGCTACCCGTCGATGGTCAAGAAAGCCCTAGTAGCTGCCGGGTTCGAAGATGTACCTGTTGTGACCCTGTCAACGAATCTTGAGAATCTGAACGATCAGCCTGGATTTGCTTTTGATGTCAAGGAGTATATGTATAAAGCCATCATCGGGATGCTATTTACCGATGCGCTCTCGGAGATGTATCACTCGTCAGCGATTCGGGAGAGTCAAAAAGGCGCCTCCATCCAAGTTGCGAATAAATACCTGGAGCGGTTTTGGGAGGGGAGCATCCCGCTTGAAAAGGATGCCCTGCTTGATACGATCGTTCAGGCCGTGGATGACTTCAATGCGCTCAGCATCAGCGAGCAGTCACATCCTAAAGTTGGCATTGTGGGAGAGATCTATGTGAAGTACAACGCCTTCTCGAATAATTACGTGGCAGACTGGTTGATGGAACAGGGTATTGAGGTAGTGCAACCAACGTTCCTGGAATTCTTTGCCGGCGGGTTGGTGCTTATGGAGAACAGGGTACGCACCTATCTCAATCGCCCCAGTTTGTTATGGATCCTGTCTCTTTTGGGGAAGAGGTTGTTGCGTAGTTTCCAGAATGAGGTCAATGGGATCATGAAGAAGTACCGTCACTATCGACCTTACCATGATATTCAGGAGATTGCCCACAAAGCCCAGGAAATTGTCAGCCTGAACCATCAGTATGGGGAGGGTTGGTTAATTGCCGGAGAGATCGCCTCCTTTGCAAAGGAGGGGATCAATAACGTATTGTGTCTACAGCCCTTTGGCTGTATTGCTAATCATGTGGTTGCCAAAGGGATGGAAAAGCGGATGAAGGAGATGTACCCACAACTGAATCTGCTCTTCCTCGACGCCGATGCTGGTATCAGCGAAGTGAATTTCTTCAATCGCATGCATTTCTTCATCAACCATGCGAAAGAAAGTACGGCACGTTGATGTAAGGAAAATATCAGGGGGGGTATTCCTCTGTGGGGGTATTCCTCTCTTGACAAAAGCCATCCCCTGGCTTAAAATAAAAACGAACGTTCGTTCATTTTTAAGGATTCACAATGACTACAGATACTCTATCCAAAGGCGAACGCACCCGGCAAGCAATCGAAGATGCTGCTTATGAGCTTTTTCTTGACCAGGGCTACTCGGCTACATCCATGCGACGGATCGCGGAACGGGCAGAGTTGGCGCTCGGTGGAATATACAATCATTTTTCGAGCAAGGAAGAGATATTTGAAGCGGTTATCTTGGACAAACACCCCTACAAACAAATCTTGCCCGTCATTCTGTCGGCTCTGGGAGGGACATTAACGGAGTTTGTCTACAACGCTGCACATACATTAGTAGATGAACTGGGAAAACGACCGGATTTCATCCGTTTGATGTTCATTGAAATTGTTGAGTTTAACAGTAAACACATGCCCACGTTTTTTGATGAGATTTTTCCCGAGTTTTTACCCCTTGTTCAACGCTTTCAAGCACCTGATGGGGAATTACGTCCGATTCCGCCGCCCTTGTTGTTGCGGGCTTTTTTGGGCATGTTCTTTTCATTTTATATGACAGAGTTAATCACTGAGCATATGGATATCCCTGAAATACATGAGAATGCCTTAGATGGTTTTATCGAGATCTTTTTACACGGAATATTGGTAGACAAGGAGTAATTAATGTTCGAAAAACAGGGTTGGCATTTCATTTTTCTTGTGCTTTTTCTGGTTGGGGTTGGATTTATTGCACAAGGCGATGTGTTAAGCGGTCAATTATGGGGGATTAGCACACTGGCCTGGTTGTGGATTGCGATTGCCGTACCTGTCGTTCATCAGATATTTGTATGGTTGTTTTGGCGGCTGGAGTTACATCACAGTATGATCACAAGCTGGTTTGGCGAAAGCGGATTTCCCATTTACAAAATCGGTTTCACGATTCTTTTCGCTGCTCGCCCCATCTCTATCCTGGTATTGGGAATTTCAAATTACAACACGCTAACATGTCCCCCTGATCTGATGTATGCAGCGGCGGTAATCTTGCTGATTCCGGGGATATATACGATGTATTCTGTTGTTCATTATTTCGGCATAGACCGCGCTTACGGTATCGACCACTTCGACCCTGCCTACCATGATAAGCCATTTGTCAAACAGGGTATGTTCAAATACACCAACAATGCCATGTACAAATTTGGCTTTTTGATTTTGTGGTCGATTGCGTTGTTTACTTTATCCAAAGCAGCATTGCTGGCAGCGGTTTTCAACCATCTTTATATCTGGGTACATTTCTACTTTACTGAATTGCCCGATATTCGTCGTATTTATGGAAGGAATTAACCACAGAGTTCACAGAGAACACGGAGCAAATAAATAGAGTGGCTCTGTGATCTCCGTGCTCTCCGTAGTGAAAAATAGGAGACGTATGAACTCACGCTTATTTTCCATTATCCGTAAGGAATTCATCCAGATTTTACGCGACCCGCGTACGCTGGCCATGATCCTACTCATACCGGTTATGCAGTTGTTCCTGCTGGGATATGCTGCCACCACTGATGTGCGCAATGTGCCCATCGCGGTCTGGGACCAGAGTCGCAGCCCCGAGTCACGGGCTCTGCTGGACGCTTTCCGCGCCGCGGACTATTTCCGGATTGCCTATGATGTCGGTTCCAATGCCGAATTCCGTGACCTGATCGAACGGGGGGAAGCGCGCGCTGCGCTCATCATCCCGCCGGATTACAACCAGCGCTTGTTAGAGGGGAATGCCCAGGTTGCGATGGTGCTGGACGGGTCCGACTCCACTGTTGGGACCACGGCGCTTTCGACTGCGCGGTTGATCGGTCAGGCGCAGGCGACTAAGATTATGCAGGAGCAGGCCGCTCGGTCAGGTCGAAGCGCGGAATTCAATCCACCGCTGGAAGTCCGCACGCAGGTCTGGTACAACCCCGATCTGGTCAGCGCGTATTTCATGATTCCCGGTGTGATCGGCATGATCTTATTTGCCATCACCTCTATCCTGACCGCCACTACTATCGTGCGTGAGCGTGAACGTGGCACCATCGAGCAATTGATCGTCACACCCATTCGTTCGTGGGAACTGATCGTTGGCAAGCTGATCCCCTACGTTATCCTTTCGCTGTTCGACACATTGATGGTGCTGGCGATCGGTCACGTATGGTTTGGCGTGCCCGTGCGGGGTAACCTGGGGCTCATCATTGCACTATCCGGATTGCTACTATTATCTGGCCTGGGTATTGGTCTCTTTGCTTCAACCATCGCTAACACCCAACAGGAAGCCATGATGACTACCTGGATGACTATGCTGCCGGCCATTTTCCTCTCGGGCTTTTTCTTCCCGCTTGAAGCCATGCCAATGGTCTTGCGCTGGGTTTCGTACGTAATTCCTCTACGTTACTATCTTGTGATTATCCGTGCGCTGCTGCTTAAGGGCGTTGGCGCTGCGGCCATTCAAAATGAAATCATCGCCCTGGCCCTCTTTGGCATTGGTATCATGACTGCGGCGGCTTTACGCTTCCGCAAACGACTTGATTAGGAGAACACTATGCATCCCAAACGCCCCCCTGTTCCTGTGATTGTTGTCCTGTTGTTGTTTTTACTGGTTGGCGGCTATTACGGACTACAAGTCCTGTTCGATGAAAGCAACGGTGGACTCCAGGCTTCCGGCACTATTGAAGCGGTTGAAGTCAGCGTCTCGCCGGAGATGGCCGGAAAAGTGACTGAAGTGCTGGCCGATGAAGGCGATATTGTCAATGTCGATGCCCCGCTTCTGCGCCTGGACGATAATCTGCTGACCGCGCAACGGTCTGTTGCCGCTGCCGGGCTGGATTCCACCAAGGGTGCCGAACAGACTGCTCAATCCGCGCTGGAAGCGGCTCGCGCCCAGTACAACCTGGCTTTGATCGCAGCCCGCGCCTCAGAAAAGGATTCCCGCCTGATGGATTGGGCTGTTTCCGAATCGGCCTTTGAGCAGCCAACCTGGTACTTTACGCGTGATGAGCAGATCAAAGCTGCACAATACGAGATCCAGGCTGCCCAAACTGAACTGGCGGCCGCCCAGGCCAACCTTGACGAGACAACCACAGCGTTGGAAAACAAGGAATTTGTTGAAGCGGAGATGCGGTTATCCAACGCCCGTGTTGCTTATCTGGTTACGCAAGATGTTTATGGCCATTCACAAGTGAGCGGAGGCGACATCAAAAGCGATGCTGCCTGGACAGTGCAGCTTAACCTGCCACCCTATGCAAACGGCTACAAAATTCGGCAGGAGATGGCGCGACAGTCCGATAATGACGATCTGATTGATGCCGCCAAAGCAGATTACGATGCCGCCAAAGATGAACTGGACGACGCGCAGCAGGCTTATGATGATTTGCTTGACACCGATGCCGCTGATGCTGTCTTGACAGCCCGTGCCGAACTATCGGTGCGGATCGAGCGCTACAACCAGGTATTAGACCGGTTAACCATGTTGCAGACCGGTGAATTTTCCCCGCAAGTGACCGCTGCGCAAACCGTTGTAGATCAGGCGCTATCTGCAGTTCAACAAGCGCAGGATGCTGTGAAGCAGGCTGATGCCAATTTATCCCTGGTCGATGTGCAGATGGAGAAGCTTACAATTTACGCTCCTGTAAGCGGAACAATACTCACCCGCAATGTGCAGCCCGGTGAATTTGTTCAACCGGGGGCGACGGTCTTCACCCTTGCCAATCTTGAGGATATCACCATCACGGTTTATGTGCCCGAAGATCGTTATGGCGAGATTTCACTGGGGCAGCAGGCTGAAGTCAACGTTGATTCGTTCCCCGGAGAAACTTTTTCAGCGCAGGTCATTTATATTGCAGATACAGCCGAATACACACCTCGCAACGTCCAGACTGTGGAAGGTCGCAGCGCGACGGTCTATGCGGTCAAGCTAAAGGTAGATGACCCGGGTGGAAAGCTCAAACCGGGCATGCCGGCGGATGTGAAATTTGCTGAGTGAGGCAATTATGGGTGTTGTCAATTTCAACTGGCAACGAATGAAATACATCCAAAAGCTCCATCGTGGATTGTATGCAATTGGGCTTGGGCCGCTGGTGGGAAAGATCATTCTCTTGCTGACAACCACTGGCCGAAAGTCCGGTTTGAAACGTGTGACGCCACTTCAGTATGAGGAGATCGATGGCAAATTCTATCTCGGCTCTGCACGTGGATTGAAAGCCGACTGGGTGCGGAATATCCAGGCCAACCCGGATGTGGAAGTTCATGTCAAATCATTGAATATCAAAGGGCAGGCCGAGGTGGTGATCGACTCTAAACGCTTTGCGGATTTTGTTGAGATTCGGTTGCAACGTCATCCTCTTATAGTGGGTGCGATCATGCAAAAAGCACACGGATTGCCGAAACAACCCAATCGTGAGCAGTTAGAAAAACTGGCTGAAAATGAAGCATTGGTGATCATCACCCCTGTTGAATTTAGTGAGAATTAATGACTGAGAATCTCATCCAAGCACAGGGATTGCATAAATCTTTTGGCGACAACCACGCTGTGAATGATGTTTCCCTGCATGTTGCCGCTGGCGAAATCTATGGACTGGTTGGCTCCGATGGCGCTGGTAAGACAACTACACTTCGTTTGTTAGTTGGCGCTTTACAAGCGGATAAAGGCGAGATTGAAGTGGGTGGGTACAACGTTAATACGCAGGTTGAGCAGGCGCGCTCGCAAATCGGCTATCTTTCGCAGCAGTTTTCACTGTATGAAGATTTGACTGTCTTGGAGAATATCCGTTTCTTTGCCGAAGTGCGTGGTCTTTCTTCCCAGGAGTGGCGTCCACGCAGTATGGAAATCCTTGAGTTTGTCGGTCTGGCTGATTTCAAAGATCGCCTGGCGGGACAACTCTCGGGCGGCATGAAACAAAAGTTGGGTTTGGCTTCTGCCTTGGTTACCCGTCCGCGCGTGTTGCTGTTGGATGAACCAACCACCGGTGTCGATCCGGTCACACGCCAGGATTTCTGGCAATTGGTGATCCGCCTCGTGTCTACCCCCCTGTCTGACTCTCCCTCCATTTTCGGAGAGAACGGGGGGAGCCAGAGTGGGGTCTCCGTGCTAATCACTACTCCATACATGGATGAAGCCGCACGTTGTCATCGGGTTGGATTTATGCGTGGCGGGGTAATTATTGCCGAAGGCACACCCTCTGAGTTGCGCGCCACGCTCAACGGACGCATTCTTGAATTGCGCGGTGACCCCATCACTTTGCTCCGTAAGGTTGCTCATCAAGATGCTGACGTGGAGGATGTCCAGGCTTTTGGGGATCGCCTGCATGTTCGTGTGGGGGAGGAAAAAGCCAGGGTTGTCCTCAGCAGGCTCAGGTCCACGATACGAAGCGAAGGGGGCGAAGTGACTGAATTGCGATCCGTCCCACCTGTTTTGGAAGATGTCTTCATCGCGTTGTCGGAGAGTGAGCATGACTGAGCCGGTTATTATCACCAAGGGACTCACCCGTCTATTTGGCGATTTTGTCGCTGTCGACCATGTTTCGTTCCAGGTCAATCCCGGTGAAGTGGTCGGATATCTTGGTCCAAATGGATCGGGCAAAACGACCACCATCCGCATGTTACTGGGATTGTTGAAACCCTCCGATGGACATGCAACCGTGCTGGGTTACGACGCCTTTCGTCAATCGGAAGAGGTGCGCGCACGGGCCGGATATATGTCGCAAAAGTTTGCCCTGTATGATGATTTGACTGTCTGGGAGAACATCGAATTTTACGGCGGTGTCTACGGGATCACGGATAGGGAACGCATCGCTTTGACCTTAGAGCGGCTCGGCCTGACCGGGCACGAATCCACACTGACAGCTTCGCTCTCGGCTGGTTGGCGACAACGATTGGCGTTAGGGATTGCCCTGGTTCACGAACCGAAATTGCTGTTTCTGGATGAGCCCACTTCTGGCGTAGATCCTACCGCTCGGCGTGCTTTCTGGGATTTGATTTATGATCTGGCTTCTGGCGGCGTGACGGTTTTCGTCACTACCCATTACATGGATGAAGCCGAGTATTGCGAGCGGGTGGGCATAATGCGTGCAGGTAAATTGCTGGCGATGGACACGCCAAATAATTTGAAGAAGAATTTGGTTGAAGGAGATGTCTGGCAGGTAGCAGCCACTCCTTTACAAGCTGCGCTTGACCAACTACCCAACATAGATGGGATATTGCAGGTGGGGATGGCTGGAGATCAGTTGCGCGCTACCACCAGGCGGGAGTTTTCGGGAAAACAATTGAAAAAGTTTTTACAGGAAATGGGGATAAATGTGAGTTTGGTTGAACGTGCCGAGCCGACGTTGGAGGATGTGTTCCTTTCGTTGGCGCGATAAAATTTTGAACGTTACGGCGGCGGCAATACATCCCAGGGACTGATCTTATAGGTAGCAGTCATGATCTCGAAATGTAGGTGCGCGCCGGATGAACGGCCGGTGCTGCCGATCGCGCCGATACCTTCTCCCTGTCCTACACTTTGACCGCAGAAACGGTAGATGTCACTCAGATGGGCATACAGGGATTGGAATCCATTGCCGTGGTCGATCATGACCATATTGCCGTACCCATAATTATTCCAGCCTGCATAAACTACTACACCTGCATCCGTGGCATACACGCCTTCGCCCTCGGACCCGGCCAAGTCAATACCCCAGTGGTTGGATTTGGGCGAATAGTCGAAGCCAGAGAGAAAATGCTTATTGGTGGGCCAGACGAAACTACCGAACCCAACTGCTCCACCGGCAATGGGGTCACAGGCCCCGGGACCGAGTACGCGCGCCAGCGCCGGATCCTCTCGTGTAACGCCCAGCGGCGCACTCCACGAAACGAACTCACGCCTGCCTCCCGGAACGACCAGCATGGTACCGGGTTCGATGTTGGGCCGAGCAAAATCACCTATCGTCTCAGGATTCAGGTTGTTGCCGGGAAAATTAATGATGTCTTCAGGGGGCACGCCGAAGAAACTGGCGACACCATTCAAGCCATCACCATCTTGCCATTCGTAATATGTACCGTTGACAGGCAGGATATTCAATTCTTGGTCAGGCTGTAGTGCGTGTGGGTTGTCCTGCAAAATGGCATAATTGCCCCACAGAATGGTTTGCGGCTCGAGCCCAAACTTTTCCGCAATTCCAAAAATCGTATCACCTTCTTGGACAGTGTATTTTGCGATTTCCTGGCGCGGCCTGGATGGGATGGTTGTGAAAGGCTCGGCCATACGCGGAATGCCCTCATAATCTACCTCAATAGCTACGGGGGCAACTTCTTCGATCTCGACGGCATGTGTGGGAGTTGGTCCCTGCGCGGCTGCAATGTTAACCTGTGCATCCGGTGCCTGATTAAAAAACATTTGCACCAGCCAGATGACCGCAACGATAGCAATCAGTGAAAGCGCGCTTGTCCCCACACGAAGCATTGACTCGCCCAAACCCATCTGGAGCAGTGCTTCTGTCCAGCGAGCGAGCCAGCCTTTTTCCTTTTTCTCGGTAGTGGAGACTTCTCCGTTCTCCTTCGCATCCCCCGAAGAGACGGGTGGGCCTTCCCGGAATTCGTCATTCATTTCGTCTCGATTCTCCGTCGATGAAGCATCATAACAGGGGCAAAAATCCCCGTCAAGCGGCCAAACTAAACGCTAATCCTGCGTTAAGCCTGTGATTTTCGTATGTCTGGGGTCAAAATGTGCAGCACACTCAAAATAACCAGGATGATGAGGCCGCAGATCAGCAGAGTTCTAGGAACGCCCCAGGCTTGTGCCCACCAACCAATCAGCAGACTCCCAAAAGGCGCTACCCCCTGAATAGCCCACAAATATGTGCTGAACACCCGTCCACGCAATCTATTTGGTACCTGCACCTGGATCAAAACATTCATGATGGCCAATTGCGTAACCATTCCCCAGCCGATTAACATCAGCAAAATATAGGCTGGGAGGGCCGACTGCATGAACGATAACACGATCAGCGCCAGCACAAATGTGTATTGTCCAAATGTCAACCAAATGCCCCTTTTTTTGAAAGATGTAAAGAATGCAATAGAAAAAGCCGCTACTAGCGCCCCAATGCCCTGGAAAGTGTATAAGGCGCTGTTGCGCGCGGCCACAATCTGCTCAGTATCCGCTGCCTGCGCCAGCACATCTTTTGCGATAGCCGGGATTTGTTGCAGCAGGGGAAATCCAAAGAAACCAACTACTGCCATCATAAGAATGATTTGACTGACGAGCGGGTTTTGACGGATATAATGCTGCCCCTCGCCAAATTCAGCCCTCAAGTTCTGACGCCTGGTCGCTTCTCTCGGAACCTGATACCTGGTGCGCACGAAAAAGAGTCCCCCTATAACGAAGATATAGCTGATCCCATTTGATAAGAACACCATCCCTGCGCCGTTGTTCAACGTTAGCAATCCAGCCGCCAGCGTGGGCCCGATCACACGTCCCAGATTGAAGGCTGTGGTTTGGACAGCGATTGCATTGGGGAGCGCCTCCCGTCCGGCCAATTCAATCAGCATGGCCTGGCGGGCAGTGATTTCAATTGCACTGGCAGTTCCCAGCACAAAGGCCAGGACGGTGATATGCCAGATCTGGATATGCCTGCCGATGGTCAAAGCTGCTAGCGTGAAGGCTTGCAGCATCATCACGGATTGCATGACGATCACTGTTTTGCGTTTGTCTAAATGTTCGACAATCACCCCGGCAGGCAGGGTCACGAACAGCATGGGTAGCGTGGTAGCAAACCCGATCAACCCAAGATCGAGAGAACTACCGGTAATTTGATAGGCCAGATAGGGTAGAGTGGTATTTTGTGCCCAGGTTCCGATAACGGATAGAAATTGTCCCACCCAGAAAATGGCGTAGTCGCGCGACATCAGCGCTGGAAAGTGGCTGGTGAAGGAACGTTGGAATCTGTTCATCGAGGGTGCGTCGCACTAGGCTATATTGGCAACGACTTGAAGGTTTATGGGTTCTGATGGGCGTAATTCGTAAATCGGTTTGGTGCGACGCACTTATCAGGCAGGCACAACACACTCGGCGCGGTCATTTTTTGGGTTATTCACCAATGTCGAGACGGGGTAGGCTGCCATCTGCTCGGTGGGATAGGGCTTGATCAACGATTGCAAAGTTTCCCGCGTTTGAGGCGCGGTATCTAGCCACTGCGTGTAAGCATCGGACAGCAGGATAACCGGCATGCGGTTATGGATCGGTGCCATGAAGTCATTCGGTTCGGTAGTCACAATCGTGCAGGATCTGATTTGCGAGCCGTCCGGGCTGTTCCATTCATCCCACAATCCAGCAAAAGCGAATGGCTGGCGGTCCTTCATATGGATAAAATATGGAATTTTTGTCTTTGTGCCCGGTTGCTTCTTCCACTCATAAAATCCATCGGCTAAGACCAAGCAACGTTTGTATTTGAAACTGCCTCGAAAGGATGGTTTTTCCGCCAATGTCTCGCCACGCGCGTTGATCAGACGATTGCCAATAGAGGGGTCTTTGGCCCACGAGGGTATCAGCCCCCAGATGAAAAAATCAGCTTTGTCTTTCCCATCGTTTGGGACAGCCAGCACCGGTTGGGTAGGGGCGATGTTGAAACGCGGTGCGAACTGATCGGGGAATTTATAATTTGTAAATGCATCTTTCATTTCGGCAGGGTCAACGGTTAAAGTAAAACGTCCACACATGGTTGCTCCTCGCTGTAGGGCGAATTGCCAATTCGCCTTACCTTAATTTTCGAAAATCCCCTTCGCGTATCGTCACGCCGGTGGCGTCCAGGTGCTCCAGCAGCGCCAGCATATATTTGCGGCTGGAGTTGAACAGGTCACGCGCGTCGGCCACTGTGATCTGACCGTTTTCAGTGATGAAAGCGCGCACTTTGGCGACCATTTGCTCGTAATCTTCCGTTCGAAAGATAACGTCCGGAGTGAGTTGTTTCAACTGTCCGAGCTCGACCAGCGCATTGACCACATCCTCGCCGATATCCGCCTGACTCTCCTTGACCGAGGGCGGGCTATACGGATTCTGCCCAAATTTCCGCATCAGACCCTGGACTTTAGCCTGCTGGCCGCTATCGAACCTGATCTCGTGTCCGGGAATCCCCAGCGTGCTGCCAGCTTCGACGATTTTGTTTTCCGCGGCCAATTTCTTGACCAGCGCATTGAACACCCGCGTTTGGAGCTTAAGTCTGCTTTTGAGTTCCTCGCGCGGGATACCTCGCCGTAAAGGGAAGTTCTTATGGTAAGTCTGCACCATCTGAATGGCTTTGTCTCGTACGATATTCCAATTCGGGGCGGCAATAACCAGCAGATCGCTGGTGATGGTAAGGTTCCCATCTTCCAATTGCAAGAGTTGGCCGTTTTTGAGGATTTCCCGCAAAGCTTGGGTTGCGGGCTCGGCTTCCAGACGCGAGCGGGTGACCACTTCTTTCACCGGGGCAGCATTAAGCGCCAGTGCTGCTTCGAGCAAGATATCGGCAGGAGAACCTGCTGCCAGTGCAGCCAGTGACTTGAGAACTTTTTCATTGAAGCGCTTGTGGCGGCCTTTGGGTTGGTGGTCGACGATGACTCCGCCTCCCAGTGTTTCTCCGGGGGACGGACGTCGCAAGATGTAACGGTCGCCGCGCACGGCTACGACCGGATCGCGCAGTTCGAGTTGAATCCAACCCTCTTCGCCGGGATTGATCATTTCAATGCCTAACACGCGCGCTGCTGCCATCGTTTCGCTGGCGCCCACGAACACCTTGACTTCTGTAGCATGTTTGAGCGGCTGGCTGATATCCTTCAGTAGGCGAAAATGGGCATCCACACGGCGGGTGGGTTGGTATTGTTTAGGATGTGTCACCACTTCGCCGCGCTGTATTTCTTCGGTGGCTACGCCCGAGATGTTAACAGCCGTACGGGAGCCGGGAACGGCGGTTTCTTCTTTCTTCTTATGCGTTTGTAAACCGCGGATGCGACCCTTTTGACCTGAAGGCAGGATGGCCACTTCATCGCCGATAGCAAGATGACCGTCGCTGAGCGTGCCGGTCACGATGGTGCCAAAGCCGGGCATGCTGAAGACGCGGTCGATGGGCAGGCGCGGACGTCCCAGGTCGAGACGGGAGGGTTTCTCTTGCAGGATTTCAGTTAATTTGGAAAGTAATTCGTCCAGGCCAGTTTGGTTTTTGGCGGAGACGCGGATGATGGGTGCATCTTCCATAACGGTACCGGCGATCGTGGCGCGAATGTCCGTTTCAATGAGGGCAAGCCATTCGGGGTCGGGTGCGAGGTCGGTCTTGGTCAGGGCGATCAATCCGGTGGGGATTTGTAGCAAATCCAGGATGGCCAGATGTTCCTTTGTCTGCGGCATGACACCCTCATCCGCAGCGATGACCAGTAATGCGGCATCGATGCCGCCAATCCCGGCCAGCATGTTTTCGATAAAATCGCGGTGGCCGGGCACATCCACAATGCCAACCTCCTCGCCATTCGGCAGCGTGAGCCAACCGAAGCCGAGTTCGATGGTCATCTCACGCTCCTGCTCTTCCTTCAGACGGTCAGGATGGGTGCCCGTGAGTGCAGCAATAAGCGTGGATTTGCCGTGGTCTACATGACCGGCGGTGCCGATAACGCGCATAATTTATTTGGGAGTCTTGCGGACGTGGCCCATGATGCGCTCGTATGCGGTCAGCCATTGATGGGCGACATTCATCAGTTCTTGAAGTTGCTGTTCGGTGGCATCAGTGGTTTGGTGGAGCTGGTCCTGGAGGGTCTGGTGGATGTCGTCTATGGCCGTGATGCGTTCTTCATACTTGTCAACCGTTTTACGCACATCACGTATAGCTTCTTCGGATGAGAGAGTATAACCAGTCCAACGTTTCTGGTCCTCAGCTTTGAACGTGACCCATTCCTGCCGCAAGCGTTCTTCGCCCAACCGTTGCATTTCGGTGATCTCGTTGATGCGGCGTTCGAGTTTCTGGTTAAGTTCGATATAGGTTTCCTGGGCTCGTTTGGCGGCCCGTAAAGTTTCATCCAGGGCCTGGGTTTGCGCATCCAACGTGTCGGTTTGATGTTCGAAGGTGTCAACCTTCTCAATCCATTCTTTGTATGCCTTATCGCGGTCAATTTGTGCGAGCGATTGCTGCTCTAGGAAAGTGGCTTGAGCTTGTTTGCGTTCGGTTTCCGAATTCAATAGTTCGGAAAAGCGGTTTTCGATATTTCGATAACTATCATTCTGTAGTTCTATCTTTTGACGGAATTCATCCACCCGCTTACGGACGGATGTCAGTTCGCCTTGTATATCTGCTACGCGTTTTATATCCTGTCGACGGCTTTCTTCGATCAGCTTATTTGAAGTAGCCACATCTTCACTTTTCCGGACGGAATCATCGATCTTTGGCTTGAGTTCGGTGACCGCAACATTCAACTTGATATATTCATCCGCGCGTTGCTTGATCATTTTCTTAAGCTCAGTGATATCTTTGGATTGGTCCAACTTTGGGAGCGATTTCTTTACCTCTTCCAGATCCTCCTGATGTTGCCTGACCAGTTCCTTCTCCCGTTGTAGTTGCTTCTTTTCTACAGCCTCTAATGCATCTTTTGAATCCACACGCACTTTTAAGATGACCTCGTCGAATTTATCTATGCGTTCATTGACGGGCCCGATTTCGGCTACCTTTTTAGTCAAATCTTTGATCTGTTCTTTCAGCGGATTGATCTTGTTGTCATAGGATGCAATCCGCTCTTCAAGCGCCTTAAGCGCCGCCTTATCTTTACGATGTTCATCATCCAGCCATTCCAAGCGTTTGATGATTTGTTCGAATTCCATGCAGGCCTCCAGAGATTGGAATAGGGGGCGTTTTTCTTGCGATTATACCCTTCACAGCACAAATTGCGTTTTCTACATTAATACGGGGCGCGATTCCCTGGCACCCACCTCGCACCCCGCACAATCAAACCGTCCGTGCAGATGCCAGGTACATGATCGCAATATAGTAAATGTCTATTGGCCGAGATGTTCAAACATGGCCGGCAAATTGGCAAGGACAAAACGGAAGGTTTGTGGAAAGAGACCTAGGAAGAAGAGACCGATCACGCCCAGCCCGATCATGATTCCGGAACTCCAGCTTTCCTTCAGTTCCCCACCAAATTCTTCAGGCGCCATCACCAGCACAGCCAACGTACGAGTTGCGCCGGTCAGCAATCCCAGTATTCCGACAAGGAACCAGAATGCTACTGCCAGGGATTGGCTGGCCAGTCCTTCCCAGAGGGCCAATCGGATGGGAAATCCGGCCAACAATGGAAAACCCGCCACCGAGAAGTGTGCTAGTACCAGCCCGGCCGCAGTGATGGGATAAGTGCGAGCCAGTCCCAGTACTGCGCTGAAACGCATTGGTTCGATATGTTCTTTCATTCGAGTGAGCGACATAGCCCAGACCAATAATGCCAATGAGCGGGGTATGATAAGCAAAAAAACAGTTTCCACCGCTTTCTCAGGGGTAAGGCTGAATGCCAGCAAACTGAACCCGGTTTCCGCGATAACCGCATAAGCCATTTGCCTGCCGAGGTGCCGCTGAAACGCCGACGAAAGTCCACCTGTGACAACCATCAACAAGCCGCCCACGGACAGAACCTGCGAGAGTTGTTCAGATGTGCGCAGCCAAGCATATCGATCCAGAAAGCCCATGCCAAAGATGAGCGTTGTCGTAGGCAGTACCCAGAACAAAAAGCCGAGCGCGAAGGAGGAGACCTCTTCTGCCAGCATTGGCAACCAGGTGTAAAGGGGGAACAAGGCCAGTAAAAAAGCAAACCCCAATCCCAATATGGTTGCGGACTGAACTGCCAGTGTCACATCACCGGGACTGGACTCCACTCCAGCCAGCAGCCATCCCGCAAAGAGGATGAACGGCATCCCCAATGTTTGGTAGATCAGAAAGCGCATCACACCCGGACCCGGAGCCTGGTTTACCGGCAAAATAAGAGGAATCGCCAGCAAAACGGCTATCTCGATCAGGATGGCTGCGTATAAAAACGGCTCCACTGCGATCGAAGCGACCAATAGGGCTGTCACCATGAACCCAAAGGGAACCAGCCGGCGTGCCGTTCCGGTCACTTCACCCCCAAAGAACCACAAGGCAACCAGACCGTAAAATATTGCCAATAAGGAGCCATCTGCTGGAGACAGGATCAATCTGCGCCCAAGGATTTCGATGTCCGGCGCAATTTTCAGGGATAGGTTGCCAATCTGAAACGCCTGGTCAATTGGGATAAAGAGCGCAGCCAGCGCCAGCAAGATTGCCAGACTTCCGCCAAGAATGGACAAGATTCGTTGGTTTTCAATGAGTAATGCCGGAATAGCAATGACTGCGGGGAAAATGATCCAAATGAGAGGCGCATTCATACGGCTTCCCCAGTTTTGTCAGAGCTAGAGCCGATTAAGAGATATGAACCGACCAATGCCAACCCAAGATTGACGACTGATAACATAGCTGCAACGAGAATTGAACTCTCCAGGGCCGCGTAAAGCGCCTCGAAACCGGATAGTACAGTCAATAGTCCCAGAATGATACGGAAGGGTTGTGCAGTCATACCCAGATGTAGCATCCCCAATCCCATCAGGATCAGACTGCCAGAAATAACCGGTAATCCTATACCGGGAATGATGTCTTCCACACGAGGTGCTACGGTGGCGATGATGATTGTGGCTATCCCAGCAGTAAATAAACGGAATAGGCGTCCTTGCGGCCAAAAGTGTTGGCTATCCCCTTCCAATTCTTTTAGATTTAAACGCGTTATTCCAAGAGTTGCGATTGCCATCCAGCCGGTCACAACTTTAATCGACGCCATGCTTATCGGCCAGTGTTGGCTGGCCAGCCAGAACACGCCTACATACTGCAGACCTAGCAGACCCAGGCCCAACCGCCAGTCCTGGGTGATGAGTAAGCCTGCTGAAGTCAGCAGGAGGAAGATAATTACAATCCAGGCGACAACACTCATGGAGTATTTGCCCCTTGAACGATCAGGGAAATAAAGAGCACCATGAAGAGCAATGTCCACATGAATCCCCCTTCGCCCTCCAAAATGGCGGAGAAGGCATTGCTCAGGCGTCCGACGAATCGATATAGACTCCATAACCCGCGGGAAAACCAGCCCATCCAGGAGGTGGCAGCAGTCGCTGTGGGACGTACCCAGTGCGCACGGATAGGCGTCAGTACGCGCAAGCGAGGTGCCAGCCAGGCGGAAGTTCCACCCAGGACCACGCCAAGTATTGCAGGCAGCCACGCACCAAATTGGAAAGCGCCTTGCCAGCCCCAGAAGCCCAAGAGCAACATACTTCCTAACAGAATGCCAATACCTGCAGGATAAACATACTGCGCAGCACGATCCAGTGTTTCATAACTCACGCGAAGTGTTGGGCGTATGGCGTGACGCAAATAGCCTGCCAGCAGCAAGGCCTGCGCAAGTAAGAGAAACGGCCAGACAGGCCAGAAAGATGACATTCCGCTTTCCCAACCAGTGGAAGTGAGCGAGAAAGGCAATGCGCTGATACCCCACATCCCAATCCACAATGCGCGGCTGAGCCAGGTATGGTGCGCGGATGAAAGGAATAACACTCCCCCCGAGAGAAGCAAGGCGCATCCCCAGGCCACCGCTCCAACCGGATTGCCCCGCAGCGCAGAAGCCATTGCCAAAGAAGCCAGCCCAATCAGCCAGAAGGGACGGGCGGTAAGTTCATCCGGGGCACGGAGCCACATCCAACCACCGTAAATGGCTGCTATGGTGGCGGCTACCAGCAGGAAAGGCGTGAAAACTGAGACAACGCTAGCGGTTGGAATGCGCGCCAGTAGGATCAGACTGGAGGCAGCAGATACCAGGCGCAACGCGCTCCCAAAGCCGCGGCGGATTGCAGATTCGGACGCATAAGGCAAGTGTAACGGGAACACGCCCAGGCGTAGTCCCGCTGCGAGCAGTAAATAGAGTCCGGCCTGCGAAGGGGCATCCTGAAAATTAATCGGCGCCCCCGTCGAAATGCTGACCATGCTGGCCCACAATAACACTCCGATTCCGGCGATGCGGGTTGCGAAAGCTGTCACCACTTTTTCGCTGGGACCCGGCCCATCCACCGAACGTAGTTGGGCCACCAATTCAGTCAGGTCAATCGCGGACCAGACCATCAACAGGGATAGAGGGTTATCTGCCAGAACAGCCAGCAACCCCAATCCGCCTAATACCATAATAGCCGCCCAGGGGATTGGCGCGGGGAAATTCTCACGCGCAACAGCGGTCAGGATGACGCCCAAAACCAGTGTAACAATGCTAAATGCGAACGGCCAGGTGAGTATATCTGCGGTAAAAGACAGAGATTCGAGAAACAGACTGGACGGTTCCCAACGCGGTAGTTGGAAAGTGAGTGGCAGGCGGAATTGCCAGGCCAACACACTACCCCAACTGATCAGTGCGCCTCCCGCCGAGACCAGCCACGTATAGCGAAAGCCGGGTCGTATATAGGAGAGAGCTACTAATACAATTGCGATTAGAAATAAGAATAGTACTGTCAGAATGATCAACATTGCAATGTGTCGGTAATTTTATCAGGTTTGAACTTGCCTCGCCTATTTTATTGTACAATCGCTGGCATGCGAACGTTGCAACCCCAAAATTGGTCTCCTCGAAGTCTTCGCAAATGGACGTTAACTATATTTGTTCTTCTCATTCTGTCAGGAGGATGCAGTACTCCGACCCCTGAAACAGTTGACGAGAACATCCTTCTGACCCCTGATATGGGCCATCCAACGGCTACACCCTTCCAACCGGGAAGCGGCTCGCTAAATTCCCCCTATTTTGCTTCTGATCCTTTACCGTTATCGACAACAACGCTGACACCGCCCGCCCTTACGCTTGAGGTGGCTCAAACTGGCACAATCACGGTCGAAAAGAATTCCCTGCCTACGCCTTTTCCTTCGGGCTATCAGGGCATGCCGGTTTTTGCGCTTTCTACAAACACCAATCCGTTGACCGGGTTGATCGCGCCCAATCCCGAACTGCTCAATCGCCGACCCATCGCCATAAAAATTACTCAATATCCGCGCCTTGTGCGTCCCCAATCCGGGCTCTCACTGGCCGACGTGGTGTACGAGTATTATATTGAATGGGGTGTCACGCGCTTCATCGCCGTTTTCTATGGTAACGATGCAGAACAGGTTGGCCCGGTACGCTCAGGACGCTTCTTTGATGAACATATCACGCGCATGTACCAGTCTTTCTTCGTCTTCAAATTTGCCGACCCACGCGTGTATGATTATTTCAGGGAAAGTGATTTGAACGATTACCTGGTTGTACCGACGATTGCATCCTGTCCACCGTTCGAGGTTGGATCTGAAGAGCGGGATACGTATAACAATATCTTTTTCAATACGGTTAAATTCAAGGATTGTATTGCTAAGCGAAATGACATAGATAATACCCGGCCACCGATCCGCAGCAATTTTTTCAGCACGCTTCCCCCGCAATCAGACCTGGTTGTTGACCGCATTTATACACAATATTCCCTGGACGATTACAACTATTGGGAGTATCTGCCGCAGGAGAACCGCTATCAACGCTACCAGGAGACGAACAGCCTGAAAAACAACCAGACTGCTGCTTACGTGCCTATGACAGATGCGCTGACTGGACTTCCTATTATGGCGGATAATGTGGTCGTGCTTTATGCCAAGCATCGTTTCGCCAACATATTTGATGAGGAAGACGAGGTATTCCATATCGACCTGTATGGGTCAGGGAACGCTTTTGTCTTTCGAGATGGAGTTGCACTCCCGGCCACCTGGCGCCGACCGCAGTTGGATCAACCCATCCTTCTGACAACTTCACAAGGCGCGCCCATATATCTAAAACCCGGAGTAACCTTTTACCAGGTGATCGGCGAAACGTCCGATGCCTGGATCGACGGAACCAACTGGCATTTTCTCTGGCATAATCCGTAAGGGGGTACAATACCGGTAGTAATTTGAAGTTATCGTAGGAGAAAAATGACGAAAAAAGATTTTCGAATTGAAAAAGATTCGCTCGGCGAGTTGCAGGTGTCGGCGGAGGCCCTGTATGGCGCACAAACGCAAAGGGCAGTTGAGAACTTCCCAATTTCTGGGCTGCGACCCTGGCGCGCGTTCATCTGGAGCATGGCGACCATTAAACGTGCCGCCGCTGAAGTCAATCGTGATCTGGATTTGCTGGACGCTGAGCGCGCGGATGCCATCATCGAAGCCGCGCAGGAAGTCATCGAAGGCAAATGGGATGACCAGTTTGTCGTAGACCCCTTCCAGGCGGGCGCGGGTACCAGCCACAACATGAATGTCAACGAAGTGATCGCGAATCGGGCTACGCTCGTGCTGGGTGGCCGTTTAGGGGAATATCGTGTACACCCGAACGACCACGTCAACATGGCACAGTCAACCAACGACACCATCCCAACAGCTATCCGGCTGGGATGCCTGTGGCGACTGGACGAATTGCTCTCCGCGCTCGACGAACTGACCTCCGCGCTGGAAACCAAAGCGGACGAGTTCGATGACATTGTCAAATCAGGACGCACGCACCTACAGGATGCCGTACCTGTGCGGCTGGGTCAGGAATTTGGCGCCTATGCCAAAGCCGTACGCCGTGACGCGGAGCGCATCCGCCGTTCAACTGAGGGATTGAGACGGTTGGGGATCGGCGGGACAGCCGTCGGGTCTGGGTTGAACGCGCATCCCCAATATCATGCCCGTATGGTGGAGCAACTTTCTGAATTGACCGGGCTGGAGTTGTACGAATCCAATAACCTGTTCGAATCTATGCAATCAATGTCCGATGCAGCCGATTTTTCAGGATCGTTACGAACTTTAGCATTGACTTTTATTCGCATTGCCAACGATTTCCGTTTGCTCTCGTCGGGTCCATCGACAGGATTGGATGAAATCAACCTGCCTGCGGTACAGCCAGGCTCGTCGATCATGCCGGGCAAAGTCAACCCGGTCATGGCCGAGATGCTAAACCAGGCTATGTTCCACGTCATTGGCTGTGATACAACCGTTGCGCTGGCGGCGCAGGCCGGGCAACTGGAACTGAATGTGATGATGCCAATCATCGCACACAACCTGTTCGAGATGATGCAGGTTGCAATCGGCGCAGTTCGTGCATTTACCGAGCGAGCAGTAAAAGGTGTGACCGCCAACCGTGAGAAGGCAGAAGGCTGGCTGGCGAAAAACGCCATCGTCGTGACTGCTTTGAATCCATTAATCGGTTACAGCCAGGGAGCGGCGCTGGTCAAGCAGGCATTGGCTCAGAATGCCGCCATCAAAGATGTTGCGTTAGAGAAAGTCGATAAGGGAGAACTCAAACACCGCGACGAAGATCGTCCGGTAACGGCGGATGAAATCAAAGCCGCACTCTCGGATTTGCGCAAACTTACCGAAGGTGGTATTGTCGGGTAGTGCAGCGGCGGGTAGAATAACCATTGAACTCTAACCACGAAGAATCGAAGACACGAAGTCACAAAATACTTTTTATCTATGTGTCTTAGTGCCTTGGTGACTTAGTGGTAATCCCGGAGAGATTATGAACTTTGACCCAACCTTCCTGAGTAACCTTCTTTTGATCCTGACCGGATTCGGTGGGGCCTTCATCGCTGCCCTGTGGATCGCATTGGTCATCTGGACCTATCGCGATATCCGCTCGCGTGCCCGCGATCCCTTGGTGCATATTCTCTCGACCTTGCTGGTAGCGGTCTTGAATTTGCCGGGCGTATTGGTCTATTTGATTTTACGCCCGCAGCGCACATTGGAAGAAGAATATCAGCGCACACTTGAAGAAGAAGCCTTGTTGCAAGCGCTTGAAGATTTGCCGCTCTGCCCCGGCTGTGAACGCCGCGTCAAAGATGACTGGCAGGTTTGCCCGAATTGCCATACCAAACTGAAAAAGTCCTGCAATGAGTGCGGCAAGTTGATGGAATTGCCCTGGAACATCTGCCCGTATTGTGGCACGCCTGCGCCCGGTATGCGCCATGAGACCGCGGTCAGCATGGAAGAAGCTTTGAAGGAATTAGGCATCAGCGAAGATGATGGGGAAGTCAAAGTCGAAGATGAAGATTGATGCGCTGACGCTCTATCACATTCGACTGCCTCTGGTCACTCCTTTTGCAACCTCCTTTGGCAGCATCGACCATAAAGAGTGTATTCTCGTCGAACTGAGTGCCGAAGGGTTGACCGGCTACGGCGAATCCGCCGTGGAGCGCGACCCCGGCTACAACTATGAGACTACTGGCACTGCCTGGCACATCCTGAAGGATTTCGTCGCGCCTTTGATTTTGGGGCAGGATGTGGTCGATGCGGGCGATTTCCAGCGCCGTGTGGCAGGCATCCGTGGACATCATCTGGCCAAAGCTGGTGTCGAGATGGCACTCTGGGATTTGCTGGGAAAACGCGATGGAAAATCGCTAAAGGAGATGTTTGGGGGCGAGCGGGATAAAGTCGATGTTGGTGTATCGATTGGAATCCAAGAATCAGCCTCGGCCTTAGTCCGTGCCGCGGAAGGATATGTAGAGCAGGGTTATAACCGTCTCAAGATCAAAATCAAACCGGGCCGAGATGTCGGTGATACCTCCGCAGTCCGGGAAGCATTCCCGCATATCCACCTGCAAGTGGATGCAAACTCGGCCTATTCGCTGGAGACCAGTGAGACTTTGCGACCACTGGACCATTTAGACCTGTTGCTGATCGAACAGCCGCTCTTCGAGGATGACATCTGGGACCACCGTGTGTTGCAGACTCAGTTCAAGACTCCCATCTGCCTGGACGAGAGCGTGGTCTCGCCGCGTCATGCTCGCTATGCCATCGAAATGGCAGCCTGCCAGATTATCAATATCAAGCCGGGGCGGGTCGGCGGGTTGAGCCAGGGGCTCGAAATCCATGAGATGTGTCGTGCACAGGGAATGCCTGTCTGGTGCGGCGGGATGCTGGAAACCGGCGTGGGACGCGCCTCAAACCTGGCGGTTGCCTCTCTGCCTGGCTTCACCTTGCCTGGAGACATTTCGGCCTCCGACCGTTATTTTTCCCGCGACATCACAAACGAGCGTTTCACTCTCAATCTGGACAGCACCATCAATGTGCCGGATGTTCCTGGTCTGGGTGTGACAATTGACGAAGAAGCTTTGCAAGCGTTTACCCTCGCAAAACTCGAATTAAGGGCGCATTAAGGCCGGACGACGGCATACAGCCTGCGCCGCATGACGAATTTCCATAGGATGAGAGAACCTCTTGTCCATTTCCCGATTCTGTGAGAAAAACACTCAATGACAAAACGCGCCCGCATTTTGGCATCCCTGCTTCTGGCAGCTATCCTTGTCTCTTGCGCACCTAGCACACCCGTTACACCTGAACCAATACCTACCTCCCCAACACCCATTGTGGAGCAGCCTCAAGCCACATCAACGGTGACCCCTTTTCCCCCTCCCGGTCCCCTGTCAATCTCTTATGCGCCGGAAGTGCCGGATGCGCTTTTGTCTGAGGCGAGGAATTGGGGTATCCCGGATGCATCTGACCCGGGTACAGCAAGCCTGCGACTTGAACTAACATCCACAGACGATGAATCCACTATCGCTTCCAGAACAACCTGGATCTATGCGCTGGTTGCGCCATTCCCGACTGTGCTGGATGGAGTCACGCTGGACGATCTCAAAGGGAACTGGGATGGTTCGGCTTCGAGCCAACCTGAATGCGTTCAATGCGAACCTTTATCCGGTTCACCGTTATGGATGACTGAATCTGCGCTGGGAGTCTTTAACGCATTGTGGGGCGAACCGGTTTCGGGGGCCGTGCGAATCGTTCCTGCGGATGAACTGGTAGATGCGCTCTGGGATAACCGACCTGCCTGGGGCATCGTTCCATTCGAGGAGTTGGAACCCAGGTTGAAAGTCTTGACCGTGGACGGACAATCCCCGATCCACAAAGAATTTGACGCATCTTCTTATCCGCTGAAAGCTGAATTTGCGCTGCGTGCCACAGACCGGGAACCTGCCACGCTCAGTCTGGCCTTGCCCGAGTCCAACCGCGAATCCGAGCGTATGACTATCGTCATTCTGACCGGCGTTACTGCGCTGGTGCGGGCTACGGCCTACACGATGGAAACCAAAGGCGTGACCTATCCCGCGCAAGATATCCGTGACTTTGTGCGGGCCGCCGACATCACGCATATCAGCAACGAGATCCCCTTTTACACCGGCTGTGATTTTCCCAACCCGAGCCGTACCAAACTGGTCTTTTGCAGCGACCCGAAATACATCGAATTGCTCAAAGATGTAGGCACGGATGTGGTCGAGCTGACCGGCAACCACTTTGCTGATTATGGCGCGGGCGCTATGCTGGAAACGCTCGCTATTTACAATGAAAACAACATAGCGTATTATGGCGGCGGCGCGGACCTGGATGACGCGCTCAAACCATTGACACTGGAAAACAACGGCAATCTGATCGCCTTTATCGGTTGTAACCCGGTAGACCTTGGCAAACCGCCTGTCGCGACCGAAAACAAGCCCGGCGCAGCCCCGTGTGACCACAGCTTTTTGGTAAACACCATCGAGGATTTGCACGAACTGGGGTATGTGGTCATTGCCACCTTCCAGCACTTCGAATATTACTCTCCCGAAGCCCGTCCCGGGCAGTTGGCAGATTTCCACCTTGTGGCGGACGCGGGCGCGGATATCGTCAGTGGCAGCCAGGCACATTTTGCGCAGATGATGGAGTTCTATAAAGACTCGTTCATCCATTATGGGCTGGGTAACCTGTTCTTCGATCAGATGGGCGATATCCCGTACCATCCTGGTATCCGGCGTGAGTTCATCGACCGTTATGTCATCTATAAGGGCAAAGTGATCGGTGTTGAACTGCTGACCAACATGCTGGTGGACTACTCTCGTCCGCGGATCATGACCCCTGAAGAGCGCGCCAGTTTCCTGAACGAATATTTCGCACACAGCGGGTGGAGTGAAATCGTTCCGACGCCCAGTCCGCAGCCGACGGTCACGCTTACGCCGATGAGTCTGCCGCAGCCGTTCACAACTATTACCCCGGCACCTTACGTGCCCTTAGAGCCTTAATCCAATGCGCCGATTATTTTACAAATCTTTACCGTTAATTACCCTGATTGTCTTGCTGTCATCCTGCCTGCCCTCGTTGGGAGGGGATGATCCGGCGGGAATTCAACTGCCCTCGATGGAAGTCCCGTTGCGAGAATTCTCGACTTCGGCACCTGCTCGCGCCAATACACCGGTCACAGGAACTCAGACACCCCTGCCAACGAGCACGTCCGGTCAACCAACTCCTGCGCTCCCAATCTCGGCGGGGACGATCACATCCCTGCCTTATCCGTTGTGGATCGATGCCTCAGTGCCGGATGCCTTACGCGAACCAGCGCTTGAGTTGAATCTACCCGTTGCCAATAGGGCCTCTGCAGCCAGCCTGAAATTGGGAATGGCAGTCCCTTCGGATGAAAACCCGTCGACGTGGATTTATACGCTGGTGGCTCCTTTCCCGACTGTGATGGATGGGGTGGCAAAGAGCGAACTCGAGGCCGCCTGGAACGCATCGGACTCTGGACCTGTGCCTGAGTCGCCGTTATGGATGACGGAATCCACGCTCAAAGCAATGACGGCCGTTTTCGGAGAAGCAGGTCAGGGGGCGGTCAGAACCGTGCCAGCCGATGAGTTGATCGATGCTCTTTGGGAGAATCAACCATCCTGGGGCATCGTCCCGTTTGAGTCTCTTGATCCCAAGTTGAAGGTTCTGTCCGTCGACAGACAATCCCCGGTGCGCAACGACTTTGAGCAGTCGATCTATCCGTTAAAAATGGATTTTGCATTAACCGGAACTGATGCCGTAGACTTTGAGCTACCGCTTACGAACCGTGACCCATCTAAAATGACCGTGCTGCTGATGACTGGTGTCACAGCGCTCGTGCGTGCTACTGCTACTCGCATGGAAATCCTCGGTCTGGATTATCCGGCCTGGGATATTGGCGAAACGCTCAAAGCGGCGGACATCACTCATATCAGCAATGAAGTCCCATTCTATACGGGCTGTCCGTACCCTGACCCGCGCCAGGAAGAGCTGGTTTTTTGCAGCATTCCAAAATATATCGAGTTGTTGGATATGATTGGAACGGATGTGGTAGAACTGACTGGGAATCATTTTCAGGACTACGGCTCTGTGGCAACGCTGCAAACGTTGGAGATGTACAATGAGCGAAAGTGGCCCTATTATGGCGGTGGCGCCGAACTGGAAGATTCGCGCAAACCGGCGCTGCTCACCCATAACGGCAATCGTTTTGCGTTTATCGGCTGTAATCCAATTGGGCCACCGATAGCATGGGCGACCGAAACGGAACCGGGCGCTGCGCCGTGTGATGACTACGAGTGGATGAAAGCGGAGATCGCAGACCTGGCCCAAAAAGGCTATATCGTGATTGCCACTTTCCAGTATATTGAGTACTATGAGCCTGTGCCCATTGATGAACACGTAAGCGACTTTCGCGCCATTGCAGATTCCGGTGCGACCATCGTGAACGGCAGCCAGGCGCACCTTCCAATGGCGATGGAATTCTATGAGGATGCCTTCATCCACTATGGCTTGGGCAACCTGTTCTTTGACCAAATGTTTGGCCTTACCCGGCGTGAGTTCCTGGACCGTCATATATTCTACGATGGACGTTATATCAGCACTGAACTGGTTACCGCTATGCTTGAAGATTTTGCCCGTCCGCGCCCGATGAATCTGGATGAACGAACAGAGTTTTTGGAAGAGATGTTCGGCTACAGCGGATGGCACGAAAGTGTGTCTGCTGAAGATGCTGGAAACTAAGTTCCAATCCTAAGATTTTTCGAGCCGATTTAAACGGATTTTGCGGCCAGGCTTTAAGGATTTCAAATCCTTAGCGGTGTAAGTGAAACCTCGACGTTTTTTACGGCTTGGCAGTAAGAAAGAAGTAACTATAAATTATGAAAATATTCGACATATCCCTGACCCTTTCCCCCGACCTGCCCGTCTGGCCTGGAGACGCATCCTTTGAGCTGGAACAGGTTGAGTCAATGGACGAAGATGCGAATGCGAACGTATCGCGTTTGAGCGCAAGTGTGCACATCGGTACGCATGTGGATGCGCCGCATCATTTCCTGAACGATGGACGCACGGTCGAAAATTTGCCCCTGGACGTGCTGACCGGTCCCTGCTATGTAACTCAGTTGCCGGACGGGATAGAAGACATCACAGCCGCAGCCCTGGATGGGATGTCTTTGCCATCTGATTTGGTACGTATCCTGTTCGGGACCAGCAATTCCCGTTTGTGGGCGCGAGGCGAGACCGAGTTCCAGGAAGATTTCGTAGCTGTCAGCCAGGATGGGGCGGAATGGCTGGTCGAACACGGCATCCAGTTGGTGGGGGTGGATTATCTGTCCGTTGCCTCATATACCGATTCAACTCCCACGCACAGGGTTTTGTTGCAAGCCGGGGTGGTTGTCGTTGAAGGGCTTGATCTATCAGCTGTGCCGCGCGGCTTCTACGATCTGTATTGCCTGCCGCTCAAATTACAGGGTTCGGACGGCGCACCAGCGCGCGCAATTTTAATCCGGAAACAACGGAAGAAGGAACCATGAGTAAAAAACGAGGAAAACATATCTTTGGTATGACGGGTGCGCAACTGGCGGTTCTGGCAATCCTGTCTCTGACTGCGATTGGAATTATCTATGGGGGCTTTATTTTCATCAGCAGCTCTACTCAGCCGGGCGACCTTTCACTTGTCCCACAACAGCCTGAATCGCAAAGTGCGCGATCAGTCTCAGGCGAGGTTACACCCGATCTGACCGATATCACCAGCCTTTCCCTGACCGCAACCCTGGATCCCAATCAGGTACAAATTCCGCCCGATTGGAAACAATACAGTAACTCCAGAATCGAACTGCGGGTTCCACCACAGTTCAATTCGCTGAATGTGGATGCGCAGCGACAGGAACGTACCGATTTTTTCAAGGCGCAGGGTGCAGGATTCCAGGCTACACAACTTGAAAACGATATTTTCGAATACCGCTACTGGTTCAATTTTTCACAGCCCGACACGGTCACTCTTGTGACCAGCGTCGTCGTCAAAGCGGAATTCCTTCCGACCGAAACATTGGCTAAGTATGTGGACCAGGCTTACGAAGATGACTTACAGGGATATGAGCTTCTCGGACGTGAAACATACCCCATCCAGGGACTTGAGGCTGAGCGTCTCCTGATGTTTGCCAATCTGAACGGAATAACCGTGGGCATCGCAGAATATGTCGTCACCGACGAAGTCAACTTGTGGGTCATATCCTGCTGGGCAGATTACGATGAGTTCTCCGCCTGGCTGCCTGAGTTCGACCGGATTGCGCGCTCGTTTCGTTTGCTGTACTAATAACACTGATGAATTTGCTCCAAGTGGCGTATCGCCACCGGTGAAAATACCCAGTATGTGGTTTGGCCATTACCTCCATAAAATGCCCTTCCCCATGCCTACCGAGGTGAGGCTGACATACTAGCAGCCTGTCTTTGGCAAGGTTTTTTAACCTCTGTGTCGGTGGAAGCGAAAAAAGTTACGGTTGAAATTTTTACCAATTGGGGAGATAGCTCAGTGGTAAAGCAGGGAACTCAGAAGCCTCTGGACAGGTACCCACTTGTCGATCAGTGCCCTAGTTTCTATAGCAGGGCATTGATAATGCTAACAATTCTGTGGATTGACCGAATCGAATATCCCCGTAAAATATAGATGGGTTGTTGCTTTAGGCCATTTGACCTGCTTATATTTGGCTAACTCCCCATTCCGGAAAGGGGAGTTAGCCTTTAATATTGAAATTAAGGAACCAAGTAACACACCACCAAAATCAATAATTGAAGATGTAATAATATTCCAATCCATTCTCGCCTCCTGATAATGGATTATTTATTAAATCCTACTCTAAACTTGACAGGAAATATCATACAATTAAGCCGTGAAATCAACCCTACGGCTCAATGTGCGTCTACTGCCCCTGCTAGTGATTGGCTCGTTCATCATGCAGGTGATCGATCCCTCGCGCATCTGGACGATCTTGCTGGTGGGATTGGGAGGTCTGTGGTTGATCTCCTTCCTTTGGGTCTGGAGTCTAGCAAAAACCCTGACCATCCTGCGCGAGATGCGCTATGGCTGGGTGCAGGTGGGCGATGTGTTGGAGGAGCGGTTTACTTTGGAAAACAAAGGCGCATTTCCTGCCACCTGGGTAGAGGTCGAAGATCGCTCGACATTGCCGGGCTATGATGCCAGCCTGGCTACTGGTGTGGAAGGCTCGGGGAAGAACCAATGGCGTAGAAATGGAACTTGCAGTCGGCGTGGGCTGTATCAACTGGGGAGCACCAGTCTCCACACAGGCGACCCGTTTGGAATTTATGCGGTCACGATTAAGGACCCCGCAAAGGCGATGCTGATGGTCATGCCGCCCGTTGTGCCCCTGCCCCATTTTGAGATTATCCCCGGGGGGTACAGCGGCGAGGGGCGTCCCATCCCGAACGCGCCTGAACGTACTGTGGGCGCCAGCAGCGTGCGCGAATATGTGTCCGGCGACAGTATGCGCTTGATGCACTGGAAGACCACCGCGCGGCATGACAAGCCCTATGTGCGTCTCTTCGATGGCACGCCGGCGGGTGATTGGTGGATACTGTTGGATTTGCAGGCAGAAGCACAGGTTGGCATCGAAGAGGACTCTACCGAAGAGCACGGTATCATCCTGGCAGCCTCGCTGGCGGATCGCGGCTTGCGCGCGCATCGTGGGGTAGGGCTGGTTGTGAACGGAAAAAGCCTGGGTTGGATGCCTCCCCGGACAGGGTTCGGTCATCGCTGGGAGATCCTGCGTAGGTTGGCGCTGGCCGCGCCGGGAAAGACATCTTTGGGCGAAGTGCTCGAACGCATCCGACCGGACCTGGGCCGCAATGCCAGCCTGCTGATCATCACCCCCACCCGGAACACAGATTGGTTCATCACAATCCCCAATTTAATACGCCGTGGTATACGGCCGACCGTCCTTTTGCTCGATCTATATTCCTTCGATAACAAACGAGATAATTCCATGGTTGCCGCGGAGTTGAAGAAAATGCAGGTCCCCTGCCATGTGCTGCCGCGAGAGATGTTCGACCGTCCCGAAGCGCAGCCGGGCACACGCGGTCAATGGGAATGGCGCGTCTCCCCGCTGGGAAAAGCTATCCCTGTGCATGCGCCCGAAGAAGATAGCTGGCGGAGGCTGCCCAAATGATGCCCCTAGCGTGGAACTGGATCCGCAAGAATGTAGACCTGATTTTATTGCTGACGGCTATATTCTGTCTGGCGCTGGCGCTTGGAGAGGTTATCCGTGGCTCGACCTGGTCGCTGCTGATGCCGATCTCATTGTCCGCGGCGCTGTGTGGCTGGAGACTGGGAGTTGGCCATTTGGAACCGAAGCAGGCCTGGGGGCGTCTGACCGCGCTAGGGATTCCGGCCGTGTTCATCTATGTTGGGGGACTGATCCGTCCGCTTGGGCGCTTGGCCCTGTCCATCTTCTCCCTGATTCCTCAGCTCGTCATGCGGTTGACGGATAAAATCCCAATAGATGCCAGTGCCGTATCGATTACCTGGACTGAGTTCACCGGGCACTTTGCCAGCCTGGTTGGCCGCCTGTGGGGGTGGTCACTTGCGTTGGTCGCCGGAGAGTCTTTTATGGACCCGCTGGCAGCCGGGATCATGTGGAGCATCTTGTTGTGGCTGATCTGTGCCTGGGCTGGTTGGCGTATATACCGGGATCGTCAGGCATTGCAGGCGCTGGCCCCTGGGTGCATTTTGCTGGCTCTGGTGCTGGATTACTCCCATGGAGAGGTTGGATTGCTGATCGTATACCTGGCTATCTTG
The DNA here is from genome assembly GCA_050115035.1 of Anaerolineales bacterium. Classification (GTDB taxonomy): domain Bacteria; phylum Chloroflexota; class Anaerolineae; order Anaerolineales; family Villigracilaceae; genus JAABUE01. The sequence continues at coordinate 37,000 of JASFRG010000010.1, forward strand.
CTGGCTTTGATGGGACTGACGCAGGATGTGCGGAGACACGTGGATTGGATGCGTCGCCGAATGGATTATTCCGAAAGTGTGCGCCTCGATACGCTGTTGATGGTTGGAATGGTGACGATTGCGCTGACATTATCGGCTGCTGGAACGCCTTCTCTTTCGTGGCGTGACCTGGTGGAAAAATTTCGAAGCACGGATCGCACTGGTGCAGATCAGGTAGCTGAATCGCTGGGTTTGGAGCATCCGGCCAATGTTGCCTCCAGCGAGGCATACCGTTCGAATGGCCTGCCGCGGGAGCATCTGATGAACTCCTCCCCTGAACAGTTGCAGGATGTGGTCATGACGGTCAGCACCGGGGAAATTCCTCCCATGTCGGAGGTTGTAACTGAAATCGAACCCAACCGATATTACTGGCGTATGATTACTTATGACGTGTATTCAGGCGTTGGCTGGAGCAGCACCCAGGCGCAGGAAACTCCGCTGACAGCCAATACATCGATATTGGAATTTCCTGCGGGATATCGTTCGGTCACACAGCAGATCAGGCGAGTCTCGAATCAGAATACATATGTCTACTGGACCGGAATCCTGGCGCAAGCCGATGCCAAGCTTCAAATTGCGTGGCGTGCTAAACCGCCAGCCGATCCCACCCCGGTCTGGGTTGGAGATATGCTGGGTGCCTTGACAACTCCGGACGAATATACGGTTGTCTCGTACCTGCCACAGTTCAGCGCGGAGCAATTGCGGAACGCAGACACGGACTATCCTCAGCAGATCACTGCGCGCTATTTGAGATTACCTGAAGAAACACCAGAGCGCGTACTGGCCCTTTCACGTGAACTCACGCAGGCCGCCCCCACACCCTACGACCGCGCCGTTGCCATCGAATCCTATCTGCGAGCATTTCCATATACCTTGGATGTCGAACCTCCGCCGCTCGACCGCGATGTGGTCGATTACTTCCTATTCACGGCACAGCAAGGATACTGCGATTTTTATTCTACTTCCATGGTTGTACTGGCGCGCGCTGCCGGGCTGCCAGCGCGGGAGGTGATCGGCTATACCAGCGGCGAATATGATGCGCCGACCGCTGAATACATCGTCCGGCAGGAGAATGCCCATAGCTGGGCGGAAGTCTACTTTTCAGGGATTGGATGGGTAGAATTCGAACCGACCGCAAGCCAGCCAGCGATCGATCGGGTGAACAATACGGGCTCTTCGAATCCTCCCCCTAGCCTGCCCGGCGGTCCATCGGCTTTCTCCTGGTTGAAGACTAAATGGCGAGCTCTGTTCTCCAGCCTGAGCGGCCAAATTCTCATCGCCGGGGTAGGATTTGTTTTGCTGTTTATTTTGTGGCAAATGGGAGAAGTGGGTTTCCTGTATCTGATCCCCTCGCGCCGGGCAGTTGCGCGCATATATTCTCGTATGAAGAAAACATCCGTGCATTTGCTTACTGACCTGCCCGATGGGCACACGCCTCACCAGTTGGGAGCTGCTCTGGCACATAAACTCCAGTTCGAGGATGGACAGAATCAAATCATCAAGGGCATGCTTTCAAAGGCAGAGGCTGAGATAAATCAGGTGGTGTCCATCTATGAAAGCCAGGTCTTCAGCGAGCACCAACCAACAAGTTCACAAGTAAGTCAGGGGATTCTGGCCTGGTCACGGTTGCGCTGGCGATTGTGGATCGTCAATCGATTGAAGTTGGTCGCCCAATCGCAGCCTTAAAGCACACCGCCCCGTGGGAGCGGGGCGGGGCTGACAATGAAAAACTGTCAATTTCTGCATTGTGGGCTTCAATGTATAACAATCTTAATTTCAGAAGTATCAAAAGTCAACGCACAGTTTTGTTAGCCCAATTAAGCAGAACCCCCGGATTTCCGGGGGTTCTGCTACGATGGTCAGGTTTGACAACACCATCCTTATTTTACAGAAAATGGAACATAAATATCATTACAGCAACGTGACAGGGCTGCCTTCGCCGAATTTTATTGCGTCAACGCAAAAATCAATTGTTCGCCGTTCTGCAAAGTGTATAGAAGATGATCCATCTCCGCGGATTCCGGCAGGACGAAGATGACCAGCCCCGCCGTACCGTGATTGGGCTGGATGGTTTGGGAATGGAATCGATCCACCGGGTAGGCCAAACCGATTTCCTGCGTTGCGAGAGTCTGCCCATCTGTTGTTATCAAACTGAGATGTTCTGGGGTCACTTCAAGCGGCTTTTTGGCTAAATCTTCGAAGGTAAGCACCATCAGCAAAAAGCTTCCCCCAGAGGGCGGCGTCTTTCTCCCAATGGAAGCAGTCTGGGCGATTTGCGTCAGACGCAAACGTAGGTCACTGTTTTCCGCGAAAAGCGGCAGGACAGAAACGGACCGGGTAGCAAGTAGTTCGGCATTGCCGGGTGGAGGAAAAAACTCACCGGGTTTAGGCATGTCGGCCCCCGCACCGCTTGCAAGAGTTGCTGCATTTTGTGAATTAAGCGCTTCTGAGAATTGGATGCTATTGAGGCTCAACTCGTAAGCTATCGAATCATAAATTTCCTGGTCGGTTAGCGCACGCAGCGATGCCTCCCCGCCGCTGCGCACCACGTCGAAGACCACCTGAGCGGTCGGGTTCCGGCGCTGGAAATTTTCTCCGACCAGCGGCCAGGCTCGAAATCCGTTATCACTGGGAATGCCTTCTCCTTGGGTTCCATGACAATTCTCAGTAGCACAACCTTTTTCATAAATTACTTTTCCTCGGGTGAGTTGATCGGAGACGGGGGATGCTGGGATCGGACTGCAGGAAGTCCCCAGAAGAATGACAAAGAAAAGAGATCCAACGGTAAAGTGGCGCATATCCCCATTACTATATCGCTAAACGTATGTTGTAGTCAACAAAAAGTTCTTCAGCAAATGCTTTATTTCGCGTAATCTACTACCCTCGTCTCCCGGATGACCGTCACCTTGATCTGGCCAGGGTATTGCATAGTTTCCTCGATGCTTTCCTGCTTCATGATTAATTGCGCGATGTGGTAGGTGGATTTCTTTGAATTTTTCTTCTGGTCAAAACAAAAAGCCTCCTATTATTGCATTTTCTTACAGGAGGCTCTTTGCTATTCTATTACTCAAGTTTGTTATCGGTTATCCACTACTTTCCCAACTTCTGCTTAAAAGCCTCCGTCAGCGCCGGGACGACTTTGTGCATGTCACCCACTACGCCGTAGCGCGCCACCTTGAAGATGGGTGCATCGGCGTCCTTGTTGATCGCCACGATGACTTTCGCGGTGCGCATGCCAGCCAGGTGCTGGATGGCGCCAGAGATGCCGCAGGCAATGTACAGGTCAGGAGAAACGACTTTGCCAGTCTGGCCGACCTGGTGGTTGTAGGGGATATAGCCTGCATCTACCGCCGCACGGGATGCACCCATCGCGCCGCCCAGGGCTTTGGCTAACTCTCCGACCATTTCGAAGCCTTGCTGTGCTTTCCAGATCTCGGCTTCTTTATCGTCCATGCCGTCGGGAGGAGTCAGGGCAGGGTTGTTGGATGTGCCACGTCCGCCGGAGACAATCACACCGGCATCGGTCAGACTGACGCCACCTTCGCTTGCGCTGTATCCTTCGATTTCAGTCTTGGCCTCGGCAACTGCGTCCACCTTCGTGATTGTGCCTGATGCTCCAACGTTCTGTTCGGGCTTCGGGAAGGCGCGCCCGCGCAGGGTGACCAATTGCGGCTTTGCGTTGCAGACGGTCTTTTCGAGCAGCTTGCCCGCGTAAATGGGCCGGGTGGCGACCACTTTGTCGCCGTCAGCTTCAAGGCCGATGACATCCACCAGCACGCCCGTATTAAGGTCGATGGCGGCCATACCGGCCAATTCTCGGCCACGGGTGGTAGTCGGGAACAGGATCAGGTCCGGGCCTTGTTCTGTTGCGAGTTTCGACAGGGTGGATGCATAGGCTTCGACGCGGAAGTCTGCTAAAGCGGGATCGTCTGCCAATAGGACTTCATCCGCACCGTACTCGAAAGCCGAATTTGCCACCGCTTCGACGTCCGATCCAAATACCAGGGCGGTGACATCTCCCAGCGTCTTGCCGACGCCGATGGCTTCCCAGGAAGCGGGCAGGGGCTCACCTTTGAAATGGTCAATGTAGACAAAAGTTTTCATAGCACTTTCTCCCCGATAATTTTGTCAGCCAGTGTATTGGCGATCTCTTCTGGGCTGCTACCTTCGATGATCTCACAGGTGACTTCACGGCTGGACGGGTTCATCAGCTCCGGCCATTCGATGATCGGCGTGGGGGCTTCGATGCCCAGGTCAGCCAGCGACCAGGCCGGGATGTCGGCGCGGGAGGCCTTACGGATGCCCATGAACGAAGGATAGCGCGGTTCAGCAAAGTCTTTGGCTACGCTGAAAACGGCGGGCAATTCAGCGTTGATGATCTGGCGCCCCTCCTCGATAGCACGCTCGACTTTTACGTTTTGACCATCCATTTCTAACTTGACAGTCAGGCCCAGAAAGGGCAGCCCAAGCACGCGTGCGGTCTGAGCGGGCGTAATGCCGGCATCGCCGTCGATAGCCTGGCGGCCGAAAAAGACCATATCTACCTCGCCGACCTTCTGGACCGCAGCAGCCAACACACGGGCGGTGCCGCCTGTGTCGGTTCCTTTCAAAGCCTCATCAGAGATCAGGATGGCCTGGTCACAACCCATGGCTAACGCGTGTTTGAGCGCTTCCTTGGAATTTTCCCCACCCATAGTGACTGCAATCACCTCGCCGCCGTGCGCTTCTTTTTGTTGAAGCGCGGCTTCGACGGCGAACTCATCCCAGGGATTGATGACCAGCGGTGCATCACCCCAGGAGACTTTCCCGTCCTCAGCGACCACCTTGGCTGCCGAGTCGGGCACTAGTTTGATACAGGCTACAATTTTCAAGTCTTCCTCCTTTTGGTATTGAGGGTATTGTGTTTTAGGTATTTACAATAAAAACAAAGCTTACATTATCTTTGCCTGGCTGATTAACTTGCCGGTATACAGATCGATCTCACAGGCTTTCCCAGTGATCGTATAGGCTGAGAGCGAATTACCGTCTGTATTCAACATAACACGATTATACAAGCCAGTCGGTTCCGGTTTTTCGGCCCGCCAGAGCAGCTTGCCTTCCTTGCTAACATGATAAAGATTCGATTCTTTAATGGGAAAACCGCTGGGATCTTCCAGAAAAATTGTTCCAACCATTGTTTGGATTGTTTTCTGGATTTGGGTGTGCAAGGGTTCAAACTCGGTCATTGGTCAACTCTTATTTTTAATGAAACCTGACATTCAGATTTAACCATTATAACTTAAAACAACCGAACGGTCGGTAGGGCGATGTGAATTCTTTTGTTTAAAAATTATTATTTTGGTCAGCTTTGGCCTTATGAAAATGCCTGAATACCTGTCTGTGCCCGACCGAGAATCAATGCATGGATGTCATGCGTGCCTTCATAGGTGTTTACTGCTTCCAGGTTCATGACATGTCGGATGACATGGTACTCGTCTGCTATACCGTTGCCCCCGTGCATGTCTCTCGCATAACGGGCAATTTCCAATGCCTTTCCGCAGGAATTGCGCTTGACCAGGGAGACCATCTCCGGCGTGGACTTATCTTCATCCATCAAACGTCCCACGCGCAGCACGCCCTGCAACCCCAGTGTGATCTCGGTCATCATGTTCGCCAGCTTGAGCTGAATCAGCTGATTTGCAGCCAGCGGACGCCCAAATTGCGGTCGGTCCAACGTATATTGACGCGCTGCATGCCAGCAAAATTCCGCCGCGCCCAGCGCACCCCAGGCGATGCCATAGCGTGCCTTGTTCAAACACCCGAACGGACCTTTTAACCCCTCCACATTTGGGAGCAGGTTTTCATCGGGGACAAAGACTTCGTCCATCACGATCTCACCAGTGACGCTGGCACGCAGACTGAACTTACCTTCGATCTTGGGTGCACTCAAACCCTTCATACTTTTTTCAAGGATAAAGCCGCGAATGGTTTCGTCTGAGGATTCTTTTGCCCATACGATGAAGACATCAGCAATGGATGAATTTGTGATCCAGGTCTTGCTACCGTGCAAAATCCAACCGCCATCCACTTTCTTGGCACGGGTTTCCATGCTGCCCGGATCGCTGCCGTGATTCGGCTCGGTCAGGCCGAAACAACCTACCAATTCGCCACTTGCCAGCTTTGGCAAATATTTCTGACGTTGTTCTTCTGTGCCATAGACGTGAATAGGATGCATCACCAGCGAGGTTTGTACACTCATGGCGCTGCGATAGCCACTGTCCACACGCTCGATCTCGCGCGCGATCAAACCATAGGCTACATAGCTCAAGCCTGCGCCACCATATTCTTCGGGAATGGTGGAACCCAGAAAGCCCATCTCGCCCATCTGGTTCATGATATTACGGTCGAAATGCTCATTGCGATTCGCCTCCGTGATGCCCGGCAGCAATTTTTCCTGACAAAACCTGCGGGCTGTATCACGGATCATGCGTTCTTCATCGTTCAACTGGTCGTTAAACAAAAATGGGTCATCCCATTTGAATTTTTGCTTTGCCATACTCACCTCTGTATTTTTGGTTGATTATATCAAGCTGACAAAAGCTTATGTCAGACCAGCTAGCCGTATCCCTCGAATGTGAGATAATTTTCAAGATGGCGTTTGGGTAAGAGAAAGGATAGATAAAGAAAGACATCCACACCGCGAATTGGCTCAGTCATATATCAATGCGAAAAAATGAAATTAATCGGCAGGCTGTTCATAAATAAAAAAAATGCCCGGCTGGATTGTGCGGTATCCGCCGGGCGCTAAAGAGTGTAGGTGTCAGTATCAATCATGGTTTCTCAACACCCATGTTGCTCAGTTCATCTGCGTTGAATTGGGACAGGAACAATTCAGCCCCAGCCAGAACGATGAGCAAGACTGCGACAACTGCTGTCAGGATGTACATGGCTGCCTCCTTTACTATATATACATAACGATTTCGAGGCCAAAAGGTTCCCGAACTTAACAAATCCGTTAGTACTATTTGTTATCACTTACAGGCCATTGTAGATTTCTATCGCTCTTTTTGGCGTAAATGCCTGTATTAACTTTGTTGATGTCGTGAAGGTTTTTGGGTCTTTTTTTGGTTAACTAAATCACAATGGTTGACAAAACAGTCATTTGAGATAAAATACACTCCGCTGGCCGAAGTGGCGGAACTGGCAGACGCGCTACGTTCAGGGCGTAGTTCCCATTACGGGAGTGAGGGTTCAAATCCCTCCTTCGGCACAGGAAAACCCGCTAAAAAGCGGGTTTTTTCGTGCCAGTTGAGGGGTTTGTCCAACCGAAATTTTGGCATTCCTGGAGTGGGGCAAGTGGTATAATTTAGCTATTCGAAAGCATCTCTTTCATCTAATAACCGAGAAGGCGCGAAGTCATTTTGAAACGGTCTTCGTGTCTTTTTATGCTGGTGCCCGGACAAAGGCTTAATGGTGGATGAGGTTACATTTCACAACATAACACATCACCACTAACTATTAAATCGGCGGACATTGGTTGGCCAAATTCACTTATAAAAGCAGGATACTATGGAAATCGGTACTGTACAACAAGTAGACATTGATTCCCAAATGCGCGAAGCCTACCTCGACTACGCTATGAGCGTTATCGTGGCGCGCGCCTTGCCTGATGCACGAGATGGACTTAAACCTGTCCATCGACGTATTTTGTATGCCATGCACGATATGGGCATTCGCTCAACCGGAGCATACAAAAAGTCAGCTCGTATCGTTGGCGAGGTGTTAGGAAAATATCACCCGCATGGCGACTCCGCGGTCTATGAATCCATGGCGCGCATGGCACAGGATTTTTCGATGCGCTATATGCTGGTAGATGGACAGGGCAACTTTGGCTCTATTGACGGCGACTCTCCAGCGGCCATGCGGTATACCGAAGCGCGTATGCACAAAATGGCCGAAGATATGCTGGCCGATATCGACAAAGATACAGTTGACTTCGCACCTAACTTCGATGATTCACTGGAGGAACCTAGTGTCTTGCCTGCGCGTCTTCCCAATCTGTTATTGAACGGCACCTCGGGTATTGCAGTCGGAATGGCGACCAATATCCCGTCGCACAATTTACAGGAATTGGTGGACGCGTTAAGCTATCTGATCGATAATTACGATAACGTCGATGATATTCCCCTGGAAGAACTGATGAAGCGAGTTCCAGGCCCGGATTTTCCGACAGGCGGCATTATCGTTGGACGGGATGGAATCGAATCCGCGTATGCAACCGGAAAAGGCCGCATAATTGTCCGTGGGCTGGCTCATATCGAAGAGGCGAAAAATAATCGCTACCAGATTGTTATTACCGAAATTCCCTATCAGGTGAACAAGACCAGCCTGATTGAGCGCATCGCGGATCACGCTCGTAGTGGCAAACTCGATATGGTTTCAGATCTGCGCGATGAATCCGATCAGCGCGGGATGAGTATTGTCATCGAACTCAAGCGGGGTGCGCAACCGAAAAGGGTGCTGAACCAACTCTATAAATACACCATGCTGCAATCGACCTTTGGCGTGCAGATGCTGGCCCTGGTAGATGGAGAACCGCGACTGTTGCCGCTCAAGCGCTCTCTGTTGATCTTTATTGAACATCGTCAGACTGTCATAGTACGAAGATCAAATTATGAGCTGGGAAAGGCGCGCGCGCGTATCCATATTTTAGATGGGCTGTTGATCGCCCTGGAAAACATCGATGCTGTCATCAAGACCATCCGTGAATCACCGGATGCGGATGAGGCTAAACAAAACTTGATCAAGGGCTTCAATCTAACCGAAATCCAGGCGCAGGCTATCCTGGATATGCAATTACGCCGGTTGGCAGCCTTAGAACGTTGGAAAATCGAAGAAGAACACAAAGAAGTACAGGCACAGATCGATTATCTTGAAGATCTGCTTGCCAGCCCGAAGAAGATTCTGGCATTGATCAAAACCGACCTGGAAGAATTGGCAGAAAAGTATGGTGATGAGCGCCGAACCCATATCGCTGTGGATGCAACCGGTGAGTTGCGCATTGAAGATATGGTTCAGGACGAAGCTGTACTCGTCAGCCTGACCGAGCGCGGCTATATCAAACGTATGGTTGCAAAATCGTTCCGCTCTCAGGGCCGTGGTGGTGTAGGTGTCAAAGGACACACTACAAAAGAGGAAGACGAAATCCTATCCCTTACCCCGGCGCGCACCTTGGATACCATGTTGTTCTTCTCAGACCGCGGGAAAGTCTATTCGGAGCGCGTCTACCAGATCCCGGATGCGGGTCGAACGAGCAAAGGCATCCCGCTGGTCAACGTTCTGGCGTTGGAACCGGGAGAGCGCATCACGGCTACGATTGCTGTTTCAGATTTCAGCGCGCATGGCTTTTGCACCATGATGACTGCCAAAGGCAAGATCAAGCGCGTGAACCTGGAAGAGTTCGAATCGGTGCGCCCTTCAGGCTTGATTGCAATGGGGTTGGCAGATGACGATGAATTGGGTTGGGCACGCCTGACCTCCGGCGATGACGAACTCATCATCGTAACTGAAATGGGGAAGGCTTTACGCTTCAGCGAAAAACTGGTTCGGTCGATGGGCCGTCCCGCTGCCGGCGTTAAAGGGATTCAACTGGCCAAGGGTGACCAGGTGACCACTATGACCAAAGTCCAACCCGGTGGTTCGCTCTTGATTGTGACCACGAAGGGGTTTGGTAAGCAAACTCCTCTGGAACAATATTCAGCCAAAGGACGAGCAACGCAAGGCATAGCGACGATTGACAAGAAAGCCATTCCGGAAATCGGGAAAATCACCTCAGCGCGGGTAGTTCAACAAAAAGACCATCTAACTCTGATTTCAGCACATGGTGTGGCGATTCGCTTGAAGGTTAAAGATGTAAAAGTTTCAGGTAGGGCAACGCGCGGAGTCCACCTGATGCGCCTACGCAGGGGGGATTATGTAGCTTCCGTAGCTCGTATCGCTGCTGATGATTTAAAGCGCGCTGGTGCTGATGTTGATGTAGATGTGACTGTAAATGGCAACGATGAGGGACAACAAAAGTTGCTTTAATAAAAAAAGACAAGCAGGGAACTTGTCTACCCTAAAATGAGATGGGCGCTTCAGCGCTCATTTTTTCTATAGAATGCCTATCTTCCCTGTGAGCAAAAGGCACATGCTTCCCAGCGTACAAACAGCGATCATCAGCATGACTGCAATAATGAAACGCTGAACGGGTGTCATCCCCAGTAACTTGCCGCTTGACTTTCGCTTGGGAGCGGGAACGATCAACTCTTCATCCGGAGGCAGGGTGTCTTCTTCGTAAAAAGATGCCTCTGCATCATCACGCAAATTATCAAACATGCTCGAAGTATATCACGCCATCGGGCGCAAGTGTACTTCCCCAAACTGTACTGTTACGGATTTGCCATGCTCGTCTTGCAAATGTAAATTACCATCCGAATCCAGACCAAGCAATTGGCCGACGATTGGGTCTCCGCTGCCTCCCTGAATTTGAACCTGCTGACCGCGAAAAGCAAGACTCGTCTCCCAGGATTGAATGAAAGCGTCCATTCCGAGGTTTGGACGCCACTCCAGTATATTGAGCAGGATTTCTCTCAGCAACTCCGTCCGGTTGATGGGATGGCCGAGCTCGGTTTCGATGCTAGTGGCCGGGAAGAGTAACTGATCTGCGGGTGGAACAGACGCTGCGAGCACGTTCACACCCATACCCAGTACTAACACCTCTAACTTTTCACCCATCCAGGATGATTCGACCAGAATGCCGGCTACCTTGCGGTCTCCCAGCAACACATCGTTAGGCCACTTGATTTGTGGGGTGAGTCCTAACTCGAGCAGGGATTCTGCCAGAGAAAGCGCGAGCAGGCCTGTCGTCCGGGAGGGATGCGCGCGCTCAATTGTTGTAGGACGCAGGATCAGACTCATTGCCAATGCGGATCCTGGTGGCGTGAACCATTTGCGGTCCATCCGGCCTCGCCCGCTGGTCTGTTCGTCCGCGAGGATCAGAGAGAAATCTGGCGCAGCCTGTGCGGCCCAGACGAGCGCCTCATCGTTGGTAGAGCCAACGGTCTCATAGTAGCGAAACGCGCCGAGTGGCAGAGGAGAAAAAAAGTGTTCAAGCTGAGTTTTATTCATATGGAATCAAAAAACCTGGCAGGGTACTTATCCTACCAGGTTTATATTTGCTAGGGAAGAACAAACCAGGGGTTGATAAACCCGCCGCCCTGCCTGACTTCGAAGTGCAGGTGCGCGCCCTGAGAGTTACCGGTATTTCCAGCGCCACCGATCCATTGTCCTGCTCCTACACTTTGACAGACACCCACGCCAATCACACTTAAGTGGGCATACAAAGTTGAGTAGCCATTGCCGTGGTCGATCTGGATAACGTTACCATAGCCGTAATTATCGCCACCCTGTGCCATGGTGACCACCCCTGAGTCGGCTGCATATACCGGGGCACCCTCACCGGCGGCGATGTCGATTGCCAGGTGACCGGACCAGTAATCGTTACCGGAGAGGAAGTGATTGTCTGCGGGCCAGACAAACGCGCCACTTCCAACTGCGCCGCCAGGGCAGGAACTGCCGCTTGTACCGGATGTGCCAGAACTGCCGGTTGCCACAGTAGGGATAAGCCACTGCACGAATTCGCGTTCGCCATTGGGAACCATGACCCACGTGCCAGGTTCGACAGTCGGATTGGTTAAGTCTATATCGTTGCCGGGCCAGCCCAGGATGTCGTCCGGGTCGGCGTTGAATTCGTTGGCAACCGATTCAAGGGTATCGCCATCTTTCCACTGGTAATAAATACCATCGGTTGGCGGTACATTGAGGTCGATACCAGGTTTCAAGTTATGGGGATTATCTTGCAATGAATCGTAATTTGCCCACAGCAAGGTTTCCGGAGTGATGTTGTAATTTTCCGCAATTGCAAAAACCGAATCCCCGCGGGCAACGGTGTATTTGTCAACGGTGTAGCGTGGGCGTTCCGGTATGTTGGTTTTGAGCTGGATATTTCGGCTGATTGAACCAAAGCTGCATTCGTCAGTGTTTTCTTCTTCGGTCCCGGGATCTGGCAGCGATACCTCGGGCTTTTGCTGTTGCTCCTCCGGTTGAACGGTTGGTTCCGGAACGAGCGCAGAAGCGGTGTTTGTTCCCTGATACCAGAATCCGCCACCAATAATCCCAGCTACGACTAAGAGTGTCACGAACCAACTGATAAAATTAAAGCGGTTGCGCTTTAAAAACTCTATGGCTTTCATTGATCTTGGGTTAAATTCTCCAGAAATTCAATATTATCTTTGGCTCTTTCGAGGCGCGTAATAATGGCTTCGGTCGCAACGGCGGGATCCATACCTGCACCTTGTGGTTGCGGGGAGATCATCTGACTGTACATGCGGCGCATCAGCCAAACACGCTGGAGCAAGTCGGGGCCGAGTAGTATCTCTTCGCGTCGCGTTGAGGAGCGTTCGATGTCCACAGCGGGGAAAATCCGTCGCTCCTGCAGCCGGCGGCTGAGATGCAATTCCATATTGCCAGTACCTTTGAATTCTTCATACACAACATCGTCGAGACGGGAACCGGTATCGATGAGACAGGTAGCAATGATGGTCAATGAGCCACCTTCCTCGATATTACGCGCTGCACCAAAGAAGCGTTTTGGCGGATATAGCGCCGACGGGTCCATACCACCGGACAGAGTTCGACCAGAAGGGTTGACGACCAGGTTGTAAGCGCGCGCCAGACGAGTGATCGAATCCATTAAGATTACCACGTTACGGCCGATCTCTACCAATCTCTTAGCTCTATCTAAGGCGATTTCCGCGGTGCGAACGTGCGCAGATACCGGCTCATCGAACGTGGATGCGATCACTTCAGCATCCACCGAACGATCCATATCGGTCACTTCCTCGGGGCGTTCACCGATCAATGCAACCATTGAATGTATGTCAGAGTATTGTTTTGATATCGCGTTTGCAATTTGCTTGAGGATTGTGGTTTTACCCGCCTTGGGAGGAGAAACGATCAGGCCGCGCTGACCGCGTCCAATTGGAGCGATCAAATTGATTAGACGAGGCGCATAGGGCTCACGAGATGTTTCCAGATCAAAGCGTTCATCGGGAAATATTGGGGTCAAATTTTCAAATCTTGGTCTGCGGGAAGCTTCCTGCGGGTCCAGGCCATTGACTGTCTCAACCTTTATTAATCCATAATGTCTTTCAGATTCACGCGGGGGACGTACATTTCCGATGACCAGGTCACCTGACCGTAAATCGTACCTTCTCAATTGTGCTTGCGAAACGTAAACATCTTTATCGCTAATGCGGTAATTCGCAGCTCGCAGGAAGCCAATCCCTTCGCTCATGATTTCAAGGACACCTCCTCGCAATTCAACGCCTTCTTTTTCAGCTTCAACCTGACGTATTTGGATTGCGAGCGCCTCCTTCTTTAAGCGGTTGGCGTTTTTAATACCAAGGTCCTTGGCCATAGCGCGTAGCTTGACCAGGGGTTCGTTTTCAAGTTCAAGTATCTTCATGTCCTCTTCTCAATGTTGAAATAATGGTGAATAGAAATGCAAATAAACCAGCGCCCCCATTGTGGGCTGGTGGTTCACAGTATAAATTTGGAGAAAGTGGGTTTTATATTCAAATTTAGTTACGCGCGACCCGGACAAATGATTGGCTGACCGCGGATCGGGCACTCAAATGGTGTTTGTAAAAAGCGGGGAATTCCAAAACATTATAGCACGTTGGTTCGGGGTGTGCAAGCGAAATTTCTTGGGATCAGCGGTGCAGAAAACCAACTTGGCGAAAAAGCAAAGGATGAGTCAGACGCAAGGCGAGCAAGAACAGGCGCGAGATCAGCACCCACAAATGGGCAGTGATGGCCTCATAGGATGTCAACAGAAAAAAATGGGAAGGAATCAGGGTAGGATAAAATAAGAAGCACGGCATGTCAGATTCACAAAGAGGTTCTGCTTGGCAGAGGCCACACCGGCAGGCAGAGCACCGGACGTGAACTGGCATGCCGCTTGTTTCAGGAGGAGTCAAAGCGGATATGGCAGCGGCCGTTGTAAAGGGAACAGAAAGCCCTGAGGCTCAGTCGCAAATTGCGCCAGGCTTCCAGCAAGCGAAAAGCGATATTTCTGAGCGAACCGACACCCTGGGGAAAAGCCTGCCGAAACAGGCTACCTTTTTCCATCAACTGGAAGAGCAAATGGGCGATCTGGAGCAGGTAGTAGAAGACCTTGCGAGCGGTGTCATTTTGGCTGTAGGGGTGTTGCAGGTTGAAACCGCCATTTTTCTGGATGTTGAAGCCTTCGTTCTCGATCTTCCAGCGCAGTCTTCCAGCCTGATTGGCCAGCGTGTCGACATTGCGGGCAGTCGGGATAAAGTTGGTCAGCCATTTGAAGGTGGTTGTGCTGGAATCGCCCCGGCGAGTTGGTTTGCTTTCTTCGCACACCAGCACATTCAACGTGTGATGACGATCCTGGCTATCGCGATAATCGATCTGCCGGACCCAATGATACTCCTGTGTGATCTCCTGCTGCCCGCCCAGACGGATCTGTTTATGGTTTTCCGGTGTCTGGGAGCGCACCAGATCATAGC